>JALTIG010000205.1 GCA_027004185.1 bacterium
CCTCTGTTATGGTTGCCATTTCCATCCTACATATCCCTTAATCTATGCTAATGCAAGCCTTTTTGCACACACTTTAGACTTATCTTCTTCAAAAAGCACCCTCTGCCCACCAAAGCGGCGCAGAGGGTTTATATATTTGAAACGATACCAGCAATGCCAAGATGACTCAGATTACAGCCCTAATTCACGTTTCTTCTCATCAGTAGGCACCCCATTTTCATCCCAGCCGCGTACCTTGTAATATTCCGGGAGCAGTTCCCCTAACCTATGAACCGTTCCTTTGTTGGGTCCTTCAGGCATGGGTTCCTTCAAAAGCCTTTCTGGAAGGGTATCATCTTCCTTGGAAAAGCCCTCGCGAAGATCGAAGAGGCGTTCCAGGTTCCAGATTCTGTCACCTGCCTCCAAAGCCGCTTCAGCGTCAATATCCCAGCCAGTCGCAGCAGCCACCAAAGCACTATATTCTTCTGCCCCAAGAGCAAAAGAAGAAAATAGGCAAAGACCACTCGCATCGATAAACGCGGTCAGATCCTGGAAGGTCTTGACCCATTGGGGTTTCCCATCGAGGGCCTGCGGATCAATCTTCTCCGGTGCTCCTAAGATCTCAGGCGAGATCATGTACCCCCGGACATGACATCCTCCACGGTTTGACGTGGCATACTCCAAGCCATGCCCCTGAGCACCTCTCGGGTCATAGGCGGGCAATTCCTGTTTCTTAACCGACATAGAAAACTCAGGATGCCCATAAGAGGTCGTCAAGCGATAAGAACCTTCGGCCAGCTTGTCTCCAAAACCCTCGCGGTAGCCCATCTTCCGGGTATACTCTACAATAGCATCAGCATTCCCAAACTTTAATTCTGGGCCGTCGATATCCTCTTTTTTCAGGTATCCCCGCTCATAAAGCTCCATGGCCGCCGCAATAGTAGCACCTGCCGAAATCCCATCCAATCCAAGTTCATTGCAGAGATAGTTTGCCTCCACAATCGCCTTTAAATCATCGACCCCACAATCTGCTCCAAAGGACCAGATTACCTCGTATTCTGGGCCTTCCCCTTCCCGTCCGTTCGTCTTGGTGGCACGCCCACACCCAATGGGGCATGCAAAACAGTGGGTATTCTTCGTCAGATAGGCATTTGCCAGGGTTTCTCCACTAATCTTTGTGGCACCCGCAAAGACCCCCGTCTGGAAGTTCCGGGTCGGGAACAAACCGTTTTCATTGATCACATTCACAAGCACCGCGGTGCCGAATGAGGGTAGCCCCTGACTGGTAGTGGGGTTATCCTTGATCTTAGACATAGCTACTTTTTGAGTCTCCCGGAACTTATCGGGATCAGCCAGTTCCACCTTCCCTGTGCCACGGACCACCACGGCCTTAAGATTCTTTGACCCCATGACAGCGCCAACTCCTGTTCGACCGGCCGCCCGGTTCTTGTCATTAATCACACAGGCAATAAGGGAAAGCTTCTCACCCGCCGGACCGATACAGGCAACCTTAGCTTTCTCATCCCCTACCCTTTCTAAGAGAAGATCCGTCGTCTCATGGGTATTTTTGCCCCACAGATCCGAGGCATCTCGAATCTCCACCTTGTCATCTTTTATCCAAACATAAACAGGCCTTTCTGCCTTTCCTTCGAAAATTATCAGGTCATACCCGGCTGTCTTGAACTCACTCCCGAAGAATCCTCCGGAATTCGAGGAGGCAATGGCACCATTCAATGGCCCTTTCGTAACGACCATGTACCGACCACTTGTAGGCGCGGACGTACCGGTTAAAGGACCGGCTGCAAAAATCAATTTATTTTCTGGGCCAAGAGGATCGATCCCTGGAGAGAGCTCATCAAAGAGAATTCTTGAGGCAAGTCCCCTTCCCCCAATGAAATCCCTTGCGAGGGTTTCGTCAATCTCCTCTTTAGAAATAATCCCATTACTTAAATTGACTCTTAGGATTCTTCCATTCAAACCTTTCATCGCTTGCCTCCTTTTTTTAATAGGTTAACCGTCCCCTTGACATTCGTCTACCTCTGTCAATGAGTAATTCTTTTGCCCTTCGACACCTCCAGGCTATCATGCGGTTTCGCATGTATCAAACCCTCGCATTGTAACCGAATATACCACGAATAGTGAAAAATTCAACTAACACTTCTGACGTTGCTTTCAAAATGGCATGTGAAAGAACCGCCAATGATTTCTTCCCATCTGCAAGGCATGGCTTACACTGTCTTGTTACTTTCTGCAAGTTATGTTAATAAGGTAAAGCTTTATAAAAACGGCGATATAAACGCTTTTCAATGGAAACATGTCAAAATCACGATTAAAAAGGAGTCGGATATGGCGCTTTCAAAGGAGCTTTTGGATATCTTGGTTTGCCCGAAGTGCAAAGGTGAAATTCATCTGAATGAAAAGGGTGACGGTTTGATATGTGAGGCCTGCCAGCTGGAGTACCGTATTGAAGATGACATCCCCATTATGCTTATTGACGAGGCAATTCCGTTGTCGAACAAGGGGAAAAAAGAGGGTTGAGAAGGGGATTAGATTATTTTGTTTACCTTGCCGCCCTTTTTGTCTCGTGGGTTTTTCAGGTACTCCCGGAAAGTGCTGCAAGGGGCGCAGGGTACTTGGTAGGTCATCTCGCCTACCTATTTGATCTAAAACATAAAAAGATTGCCTTGAAAAACCTGGCCCTCGCCTTGGGAGATACTTATACAGAAAAGGAAAGGCGGCAAATTGCAAGAAAGAACTTTGTTAACCTTGCTACAAACCTTTTCGTTTTTTGCCGGATTCCGAAGATTCAGAGCAATACCTTGGCTAAGATCATGAAGTTCCATGGCGAGCAGCCGGTGATGGATGCCTTGTCGCGAGGGAAGGGGATCATCTTTTTTTTGGCTCACCTAAGTAACTGGGAACTGATGGTTACCATGCCCCTGATAATGAACAGAAAGTTGTACGCGGTGGGGAAACCCTTGAGAAATACCTTCCTGGATCGGTGGATCAAAAAGACCCGAGAATGCTTCGGGCTAGAAATTGTATCAAGTAGAGGCGCAGCAAAGAGATTGCTACACCTCTTGCATGAAAATCAGATGGTGGGTATCCTTGCTGATCAGCGTGCCAGACGACGAGAGGCGGTATGGATAGACTTTTTTGGCCATCCGGCACCTACCCTACCTACCCCTGCCTACTTTGCATTGAAGACAGGAGCCGCCGTGATCCCTGTTTCACATCGGTTAGAGGGGAACATTCACCATATCATCGCTCACCCAGCATTTGAGATTATAAGAACTGGGAATCTCAAAGAGGATATAAAGGTGAATACCCAGCGTTTCCATCACTTCCTGGAGAATGAGATACGAAAAGACCCCACCCAATGGTTCTGGATTCATCGCCGATGGCAGAGACAGAAACGCCATAAGAGATAATGGAACCAAGAATATTTACACATCTGCTGGTGTAAGGTACAATACAATAACTAAGGAGAGAATCGATGAAAATCAGTCGTGTATCGCAAATGCGCCAGATGGATCACGAGGCGGTAATGCAATACGGGATTGTCGAAGAGCTGCTGATGGAAAACGCTGGGAACGCTGTCTACTTTGTTATCCTAAAGCATTTTTCATCGCTTGCGGAAAGGCGTTTTGCCATCTTTTGCGGCCTCGGGAACAACGGGGGGGATGGGCTTGTGGTGGCGCGGAAACTTTGCTCAATGGGCTCAGAAGTCACTGTTTTTCTCCTCGGCGATCCGGAAAAATACCAGGGTTCAGCAAGGAGAAACTACGAGATTGCAAAACTATTTCCGCTCAAACTGCAGCGGCTTTCCTCTATTGATCAGGTAGGCAATGCCTTGACACATACGGATGCAGTGGTTGATGCAATGCTGGGTACAGGGTTATCCCGCCCTTTGAAAGGGCTTTACCTTGACGCCGTCCAAACCATAAATCGCTCAGGAAAGACCGTTTTTAGTGTGGATATCCCTTCTGGAATCAATGGCGACACGGGTGAGGTCATGGGAGATGCCATTCAGGCCCATGTCACAGTAACGTTTGGCTTGCCTAAGAGAGGGAATCTTCTCTACCCAGGTTTTGACTACGGAGGAAGACTGTATGTATCCCATATCTCCTTTCCGCCGACGATCTACAATAAGGAAGAACTCCAGGTAGAGACTGGGGTGCCGGAGCGTTTACCGGTACGTGCCCGGGACACCCATAAGGGAGATTATGGTAAGATCCTTTTTATCGCAGGTTCCCCGAACTACCTTGGCGCACCTCAGTTTTCTGCGCTTTCCTTTCTCAAAGCAGGTGGAGGACTCTCGTATCTGGCAACCCCAAAGTCTCTGGCGCCCTTCCTTGGCAGCCGCTCTCGCGAGGTGGTGCTCTTTCCATTATGGGAAACGGATACAGGAAGTATCTCCCTAAAGAATCTTGAAGGATTGCTGATGCTCTGTAATCAAATGGACATGGCCGTGATGGGACCTGGTCTCTCTTTGGAGGACCAGACCCAGGAGCTTGTCAGGAAGCTTACAGAGAAGATACCCATTCCTCTGCTATTGGATGGCGACGGAATTACTGCCGTGTCACAAGATCCAGAGATATTGAAAAACCGCAGATCCACAACAATTTTAACCCCTCACCCTGGTGAAATGGCCCGGCTAACAGGAAAAACGATAGAGGAAATCAAAAAAAACCGTGTTGAGATTCTACAAGAGACTGCTAAATCGTCAGGTGCCATCATTGTTCTCAAGGGAGCCCATACCTTGATAGGTTTTCCGGAAGGTCAAATATGGATCAATCTCTCCGGTAATCCAGGGATGGCCACGGCCGGATCAGGGGATGTTCTGACAGGATGTATCAGCGCCATGGTGGGACGAGGGTTGCCCATTGCCAATGCTGTGAAGACCGGCGTGTTTCTACATGGCCTCGCGGGAGATTTGGCAGCGGCCGAAAGCGGGGAGGATGGAGTCGTTGCAGGACAGATCATGGATACCCTCCCAGCGGCAGTCAGGGTGTTTCGGGAAAAATACGAAGAATACCGAAAGACAAATTATGGAAAGATATGGGTGATCTAAGATGGGAAAGATGAAGGCCTGGGTCTTGGAACACCCATCTCCTATAGGGATGAAACCCCTGGTGAAAAAAGACTTGGAAATCCCTGAACCAGGACCTGGAGAAATCAGGCTCAAGGTAATCACGTGCGGGGTTTGCAGAACAGATATTCACATTGTGGAAGGGGATCTTCCGCTCAGGAAGGCTTCCCTCGTACCAGGGCATGAAATTGTAGGGATTGTGGACAAGATTGGAAGGGATGCTACCCGGTTTAAGCTAGGACAACGTGCTGGAATCGCATGGCTCCATCACGCCTGTGGGCATTGCAAATTCTGCCGAAGCGGCCGGGAAAACCTCTGCCCAGATGCCGGGTTTACCGGGTGGGATGTAAACGGCGGATTTGCCCAATATACAACGATTCACGAAGATTTTGCCTTCGTTTTGCCAGATTCCATATCATTTGAAGCACTGGCACCTATGATGTGCCCTGGCATCGCCGGATATCGAGCCTATAGACTCTCAAAGGTAAAAAAGGGAGGCATCCTAGCCCTATACGGCTACGGCCCCACGGCTTCCTACGTCCTCCAAGTTGCCCACGCAAGAGGAATCAAGGTTTTTGTAATCACAAGAAGTGAAAAAAATCTAAATGCCGCCAGAGAGATGGGGGCAGATTGGGTGGGGAACTACCGGGACACGCCACCGGAAAAAGCGGATGCAGCAATCCTGTTCCCCCCTGCCGGGAACCTCGTGGAAGAGATCCTGGCCAACCTTGAACGAGGAGGCCGGTTGGTTCTTTCCCCGGTAACCATGACCCCTATCACTATTCAGAACTACAATCATATATGGATGGAACGCTCTATTATCAGCCTGGCCAATATCTCACGGACCGACGGCGAGGAATTTTTGAAGATAGCTCAAGAAGTAAAGATCCAATCGCGTTATGAAATCTTTGGATTCGATGATCTCCCGGAGGCTTTGATCAGAGTAAAAGAGGGAAAAATCAAGGGAAATGCCGTTATCTGGATCGATTGAAGCTAAGACTAATAGATAATAACACCTTGCCAGGGCCCTGTTGAAGGGATATAGTAGATTTCGAGGGCAATGACAGAAAAAATGGGTTTTGTAAAATAAGGAGAGAATGATGCATATTGAACGTTGGCTAAGGTTAGTGGGCGGGATTGCCGTTCTCGGTTCTGTCATCCTCGGGTTTGTCTACAGCCATTACTGGTTCTACTTTACTGGGCTGGTTGGACTTAACCTGCTACAGTCTGCCTTTACAAACTTTTGCCCCATGATGATTATCCTCAGAAAACTCGGAGTCAGGGAATGCAAGTAGAATCAAACGACAAAAAAGGGAGGCCTCGATTTCACATCGCCTCCCCACGCGAGATTCGCGAAGGAAAAACGACGGATATCTATTTTGTTCGAACCCACGAGATCCTTGAGGCCAAGAATCTCGATCGGCCTGTCAAGGCTGAGTTCATCGCCAAAGGGTTTCATGATGGATGGAAATGGGCAGTCTTCTGCGGATTGGAGGAGATCTTATCTCTTTTGGAAGGATTGCCTCTCACGATTCGTGCGATCCCGGAAGGTACTGTTTTCAGGGTCTACGAACCGGTCATGGAGATTGAGGGGAATTATAAGGATTTCTGCCTGTTGGAAACCGCCATACTAGGACTGATGTGCCAAGCTTCCGGGATCGCAACCAAAGCGGCACGATGTAAAAAGGCAGCAGGGCCGCGGCCTGTCTTGAGCTTCGGCGCCCGGAGGGTTCATCCTTCCTTAACTCCCATGGTTGATCGAAGCGCCTACATCGGTGGCTGTGACGGAATTTCCGCCGTAAAAGGGGCCGAGCTTCTCGGTATAGCACCGACAGGAACCATGCCGCATGCCTTGATCCTTTTGATAGGTGATACCGTTAAGGCGGCTCAGGCCTTTGATGAAGTAATCGAGCCAGATGTAGGACGAGTCGTCCTGATCGATACCTTCAACGATGAAAAGTTTGAGGCCATCCGGCTGGCTGAAGCCATGAAAGAGAAACTTTATGGGATTCGCCTGGATACCCCCTCTTCCCGAAGAGGAAACCTTCCTAACATGATCGAGGAAATCAGGTGGGAGCTCGATATCCGAGGGTTTTCACACGTAAAAATCTTCGTCAGCGGGGGGATGGACGAGTATAAGATCTTGGATCTAAATAAATATGTGGATGCCTACGGGGTCGGCACTTCTATCAGCAATGCCCCTGTGGTGGATTTTTCCATGGACATCATAGAGATTTCCGGACAGCCAGTGGCGAAAAAGGGAAAGATGTCAGGTAGTAAGCAACTGTACCGGTGCCCCCGGTGCCTGAAAGATCAGGTTGTATACTTGAAAAGGGGGTTGAGCTTAAGTGACCTGACATGCGGCTGCGGCGGTACGCTTGAGCCTCTCCTCTTACCAATTATGCAAGAGGGTGATGTCCTTCATCCGATCCCCTCCCCACACCAGATCAGAGAGAACGTCTTGTCGCAACTCAGACATTTCGAACTCTAAACCTGGCAACTCTTACCAAAAACCCCTCAGAGAAAAGATAAGCGCCTTTCCATATTCAGAGGGTCCCCCTATGAATAGGGTTCTCCCCTTCATCAACCGTACCGTGGTACCAAAGATAGAGTTGCCTCTCTCAAGCAAATGGATCTGGACATGAACCCACTGGCGGGTAATTTTTGTAACCTTGATTATAAATGTCTCATGATTTGATAAAGAAACAGAAACCTGTTGGTTAGGAGAAAGCACTACCTGGTTCCTATTGATGAGGCTATAGGAGTTATAATTGAATACGGCTCCGAGGTTTCGGTAAATATCCTTGAGCCTGGGATCTATCTTACCAGCTTTGTGGCTGGCAGATATCACCCTCCATTCCAGTTGCGCCGTACGTCCGGCAAAAGAGAGCGGGCTAAAGGAAATTATAAGGAAAACCACCAGAAAAAGGCGTCCAATATAAGTGCGGTAAATACCTTTCATTCTGCCTCCAATTTTTTATGCATGCAACCAGTGCCCATGCGCCTCCACC
>JALTIG010000206.1 GCA_027004185.1 bacterium
CTATAACCTTATCCACTGAAATATGGTGATATTCAGCGACAAACTCAATATCTGGTCCAAGATCTCCACCATAGCAAACCGGAATTTTTACTATCTTTGAGGGAGGAATTTTGATATCAATGATCTTGTTCTCCAACGCAAGCAGGTGCTCTTTCAATTCAGTAGGATTCGTTTCGGAAGGATTATATATAAATATCAAAGATCGATAGGTCGGGATTAGTTCAACAACACCTTTTAGAGGATTCTCCGTTAAGGCGTATTTAATAGCCCTGACTTTGTGGTTGATTTCAGGATTTATTTCATCACCATATTCCACAAGCAATCCCTTGTCCCCTTCAATCCTAAAAACAGGCGTTTTGAATAAACCAACAGACATCACCAACTGCTCCTTTAGAATGGCTTCACATCTATCCCATTCGCAGTCAACTTTTCCCTAATGTTTTTCACCAAGTCGACAGCTCCAGGGGTATCCCCATGAACACACAGGGTTTGCGCTTCCAGAGAAATCTCAGTTCCGTCAATCGCTATGACCTTCCCTTCCTTTGCCATTTTCAGGGCACGCTCAGAAACTACATTGGGATCCTTTATCACAGCACCGGGCTCTCTCCTCGAAACAAGCGTTCCATCAGGTCTATAGGCCCTGTCTGGAAAAGCCTCATAGACAACTCTTAGGCCTAATTCTTTTCCAATCTGTGTCATCAGCTCACCCTTCTTCCCTGCTAAGGCTACATACGAAAGATCCGGGTTGACAGACATGATTGCTTCAGCGATGGCCCTTGCAACAGAGGCATCTTCAACCGCAGTTAAATATAGATTCCCATGCGGTTTCACATGTCGAAGCGTTGTTTTATGCACGTTACAAAAGCCTTGCAAGGCCCCGATTTGGTAAATCACATAGTTCCGTATTTCATCAGGGGTGCAGTTCATATTTCTCCGTCCGAAACCCAGGCGATCTGGATAACCAGGATGAGCACCGATACCAACATGATATTCCACTGCCATTTTAACTGTTTTATCCATAACCATAGGATCACCCGCATGCCAACCACAAGCTATATTTGCTGAGGTTATATATTTAATCACCTCTTCATCTAGTCCCAACTTATAATGGCCGTAGCTCTCCCCCATGTCACAATTCAGATCAATGCTCTTCATTTTTTTCCTCCTTTAAGTAGGCTTCTAAAACCTTTTTCATAGTTATTTTGATGTGCCTCTCCATCATTTTTTGGGCACTAACGGTATCATGCCTTTCTAACATCTCGATGACATTCTCGTGTTCCTGAAGCACTTCTTTCATCCTGTTTTTCAGGGTTAAGGCCCTTGCACCCATCCAATCAACCAGATCTCTGACATTCTCAAGGGATGTAATAATGTAATCATTTTCGCTTAGCTCAGCTAAAAACAGATGGAATCTCCTATCATTTTTCAAATACTCGATCCTGTTGTCTCCAGCCATAGATTTCTCACATTCCGTATTGATAGACCTTAAAACAGATATGGATTCTTCCGAAATCGATTCGGCTATGTGTTTAATAACAGCTATCTCTATAGCGGCTCTAAATTCATAAAGGTTTTCGATATCATTCTTGTCCAATAGATTTATTTGAATCCCCTTTCTTGGAAGAAACGTGACAAAACCCTTAATAGACAGATCGAGCAACGCCTCCCTCACAGGGGTTTTCGAGATTCCAAGGCTTTTAGCCAAGTCTTCAATCTTATAGATATTTTCAGACTTAAGCTGATTAGTCAGTATTGCATTCTTTATTGATTGAAAAGCCAATTCCCGCAACGATGGAGGAATACTCAGATTCCCCAGCTCATTTGTCATCGTATCCCTAACCTTTCTCAAGTTTTCTAAATATCTCGCATATCGGATATCATATACCAGATATGATGTCAAGAGTAAGAGTAAAATGAGTTTCAGAAATCATCAGCTAGTCATTCTGCAGTGTCATGCACCAAGTTAACCCTGGACTTAAATTGGTAGAAAGAAGAAACTGTATAGTGGATTCAAGGTCTAAGGCGATTCGGGACATTCCGGAGTCAATCCAGTAATCCGAGCACGTCCCTACCTTGACATAGATTCTAAAGGCGGTTAAGAAACAGTAAATTATTAATCACTATGAATTCAACCATGACAACAGGCAATAAGGCTTCTATAATTTCTCCGTCCCATGGGACACCCGTTATAGAACTTTGCAATGTATCCAAAACCTATTTCGGAAAGGTTGAGGTAGAAGCCCTCAGGGATGTTACCCTGAGGATTTATGAGGGAGAGCGAATCGCTATCCTCGGGAAAAGTGGATCCGGGAAATCCACGCTCCTGAACCTTATTGGGCTACTGGACGACCCTACAAGCGGGAAGGTTTTTATCAGGGGAAAGGAGCAATCACATCTTTCCGATAGAGACACAGGGTTGTTCAGGCGGTATCATGTTGGATTTGTATTCCAGTTCTTCAACCTCCTGCCGACACTTACCCTCCGCGACAACCTCCTGCTCCCACTTGAACTGATAGGGGAAAGGGACCATCGCTTCCTTAATCGACTCATCGAAAAAACCGACCTAACCGACAAACTTGATCGATATCCTGAAGAACTCTCCGGAGGGGAACAGCAACGGGCCGCCATCGTTCGCGCGCTGGTCAAAAAACCAGCTGTCATTCTTGCAGACGAACCTACCGGAAATCTCGATTCACAAACCGGCCACACAATCGTCCGTCTGATGAATGAGATTTGCAATGACTTCAACATCGCCCTCATCATGGCAACTCACAGCAAGGAGGCCGCATCTATCTGTCCAAAAACCTTCAGACTGCGTGACGGACGTCTTATCCCCTCGAATCACACACACGGCTATGAATAACACCTATGAACCGAGCTCACCCCATTAGCACAAAAGCTTCATTCTATCTCGTACGCGCCTTTCTTAGATATCACATCCGAAAGCCCGTCATCACCCTCCTCTGCATCGTAGGCGTAGCCTTTGGAGTCGCTGCATTGTCGGCCATTACACTTGCAAACCAAAGCGCTATGAGGTCCTTCCGACAAACGGTCCGAACCTATGCGCCTCACGTTACCTATACCATCACCTCTCCCTCCGGTCGCCTCAATGAATCCGCGTTTGTGCGCCTTGTCAGGGAGATTCCAGGTCTACATGCCCTTCCTATCATAGAACTTCACGTTTTTATTCCCAGATTAAAAAGGTATGGGCTTCTCATTGGTACCGATCCCCTCTTTGACCCAAATCACATTCTGCCTTTCCCCTCCGTAACATCACAGGCCTGGAAAAGCTTTCTCGAGAAACCCCGTTTCGTCTTGACATCCATATCCCCCCACGAAATGGGCAAACACGGTTCCCCGCTATACGATCTCGATATGACACTAGAAAACGGCAAAACCCTCCGCCTGACTGTTGGAGGACACCTTCACTATGCAGAAGGAGATAAAAACACCCTGACCCTCTTGGGGGACATTTCATGGGTTCAGCCAGTCGCCCACATGGAGGGTCTGCTCAACCGGATTGATCTAGTGCAACCAACTAAGAGACAACTTGAAGCTATCCGGCGCGTTCTACCAAAATCCCTTCTCCTGATGACCACCGGAGAAATGGCACACGCCTTCAATGCTATGCTTCGCTCCTTTGAACTCAACCTACAGGCCCTGGGGCTTCTATCACTCTTTGTCGGTTTCTTCCTGATCTACAACACCCTGATGTTCACCGTCCTGCAGCGCCGCAAGGACCTCGGTGTCTTTCTTTCCCTCGGGGGACTGAAGCGTGAAATGGTTTTCGCTATATGGATTGATGTCACCCTTATCTCACTTGCCGGTGCGATCATAGGTCTCTTCCTCGGTTACTATCTGGCGTCCTATAGCCTTCGCCTGATCGGGAAAACCCTCTCGGATATCTATGCAATCCCCAGTCCCCGGCACGTTTTTGTGTCAGGTAAATATCTTCTTGAAGGACTTGCACTGGGCGTGATAGCCGGATGGGTTGGTGCCCTGCTCCCCACTCTTGAACTTCTGAAGAATCGTGCCTTGAACCTTCTACATCGCATCGTTATCGAAGACAGGATCTATGCCTTAAGGACAAAAATCGCAATCGCAGGGGCAGGATTCCTGAGCGCCTCCCTTTTGATTTCCAGGATGCCAGGCAACTCACCTTACCCTGGTTTCCTCTCGGCATTTGGCATATGCCTTTCCTTCTCCCTTATGGCTCCCCTCATGACCACATTGCTGACATCCTTTACAGAACACATCCTCACTCACCGCATCTCGATAAAACAGCGCTTGGCCATCTCAAACATCCCGAGGAGACTTAGCCGCACCTCTCCTGCTGTCGCTGCCCTGATGGTCGCCATTTCCATGTCCATCGGCATCTCAATCATGATCCACTCATTCCGTCAGACCTTAACGGACTGGATCAAAACCAATATCCAGGGAGATTACTATCTCTCTGTTGGTACAAAAACCTTCGGCGACGCCACGTTGAACCCGAAAATCTATCCTATTCTCTCGGGTCTAAAGATTGTGGAGGCATTGAACCGCTACCGGGGGATTACCTACCTCTACAAGGGGCGCTATATCCGTCTCTCTGCCATGGACGCCGATGTCATGCGTCGTCATTCAGATTACCTCTTCTTCTCTTCTCTCAAAGACCCCTGGGAAAGGGTCGCCTCGGGGGATATTATCATATCGGAAAGCCTCGCGAACAAGTTTCATCTCAGGGTAGGGGACATCATGGTTATCAAGGGACTGAAGAAGTCGAAACGATGCACCGTTTCAGGGATATTCAGGGACTTTATCACGGAGCATGGCGTTGCTGTCCTGGACTGGCGGGTCTACACCCAGCTCTTCCATGACCGACAGTTTAACTCCTTGGCGATCTTTCTGAAACCCGGAGTTCCCAGGGCGAAAGCCAGGGCACTCATCGAGAACCGCCTGAGATCCCTTCCCCATCTCCTCTACTCACATCATCAGCTTAGGCAGAGGATTCTCTCGGTCTTTGATCAAAGTTTTGCTATCACAAAAAGCACCCGCATCATCGCCGTAACTATCGCATTTTTTGGGATCATCAGCGCACTGCTTGCCATCTTCATGGAAACGGAACACGAGTATGGTATACTAAGGGCACTCGGACTGAGTAAACGCGAGGTCTTTGGTATGAGCCTCACACAAGCTATTGTTATGGGATGCTATGCCTGTCTCATCGCCTTTCTTTGCGGACCTCTCCTTAGCTACATCCTGATCAAGGTCATCAACCTGAAATCCTTCGGATGGACTATCACATACCATGTAAAAACCTTCCTTTTTGCCAAAACTCTTTTGATCACCCTTGCCGCATCCCTCGCCTCCGGCATCTATCCCGCCTACAGGATCAGCCAGAGCCGACCCTACTTTCAGATGCAACGATGAAAACTACATTACCTCCTTGCAAGCTAACCTTTCATTTTTTCTGCGCCATAGGTTTATTGCTTAACATTTTCATCCTTGCTGCCATCCCTGCACGCCTCTCCGCCGGTGGGTTTGCATACGCTATTCGACCGAGAACCTTTAGATTCCCCTTCGACCATGGGAGCCACCCTGACTTTAAGACCGAATGGTGGTATGTCACAGGGAATCTCCGCTCTGTCGGCGGACGGAGATGGGGTTTCCAGATTACCATTTTCCGCAATGCCATTCTCCCACCCGGCCATAAAGGTAAAAATCGATGGAAGGTTAGGAACCTCTATCTGCTGAACACCGCCATCAGCGATATCAAGCGTGATAGGTTTCTCTACTTCCGTGACTTCGCACGGGCCGGTCCTGGAATCTGCGGGGCAAAGACCGGCTCAATGGATGTATGGATGAAAACCGCCCGCATGACCATGAACAAAAACAAGCTCTATCTTTCCTTTAAGGGGGAAACATTCTCCCTTCAACTAATCTGCCTTCCTCTTCTCCCCCCCGTCCTAAACGGCAAAAATGGACTCAGCCAAAAGGGCCCCCGTCCAGGGCAGGCTACGTACTACTACTCTTTACCCTCCTTAAAGACGTGTGGAACTATCAAAACCCAAGAAGGAAGCTTTCAAGTCACCGGGATCAGTTGGTTTGACCATGAGTTCGGAACCAGCCAGCTTGCGCCCGATCAGGCGGGATGGGACTGGGTTTCCCTGCACTTGTCGGACGGATCCCACCTGATGGTTTACCGTATTCGGAAAACAAATGGAAACATTGAACCTACCTCATCGGCAACCTACATTGGACCTAACGGCAAGCCAACCTGCCTTTATGCGAATCAGTTCCGGTTTATCCCCCTTCCGGGAGGTGAAAGTCTCGTTCACGGAATCCTATATCCACTGAAATGGAAGCTCGAAATCTTCCACCTCAATCTAAAGTTAATTCTATCTCCCTGGATGAAGAGCCAGGCCTGGCCCGGAAAGAAAGAGGGAGAAATACCTTACTGGGAGGGTGCCATCCAGGCCTACGGCCGTAGAGGCAAAATACCGGTATCGGGAGAGGGATATCTGGAACTGACCGGCTACGGGAAGAGGCTGCGCTGGAAGAAATAAAAAAAACATTCCAAAATCAATTGTTAAAGACTATTTTAACGCTAAAGGGTTAAGCTATTAGTTATGGTAACCTAAAATTGACCCACCCGTAAGAGGCCTCTGGTATAGGAGATATCCGATAGGGTATGAAGCTACCGGAGGTGAAAGGAGAATGATAACGGTGGATCAATACAGGTATATCAGGACGGCACATCGTGTTTATGGGAAGACGATCAGAGAGATTGTAAGAGACACGGGGCATTCGAGGAACACGGTAAAAAGGGCTCTGCGGGAAGAGTACTGGGGGTACCATACCAGAAAGACGCAGCCATATCCTGTCCTTGGGCCTTATTGGATATCATTGACAGATGGCTTCAGGGAGACAAAGACAATCCCAAAAAGCAACGTCATACGGCGAGGAGGATCTACCATCGTCCGTGTAATGAGCATGGCTTTAAGGGGAGTGAGCGGGCAGTGAGGAGATATGTCCATGATGCCAAGAAGAGGCTGGGACTTGGTGTTGGTGACGTATTTATCCCGCTGGATTCAGAACTTGGTCTCGAGGCAGAAGTAGACTGGGGAAGGCGCCATGCCGTTTTAGACGGTGTGTATACCAAGCTGAAGATGTTCTGTATGCGTTCAAAGGCAAGCGGCAAGCCATTTGTGCAGTGCTTCCCCTGTGAGCGGCAGCAGGCCCTTTTCGAAGGACATATCAGGGCATTTCAGTTTTATGGGGGAGTCTTTCCCACCCTGATCTACGACAATCTGACCATGGCAGTTGACGAGGTTCTTCGGGGGAAAGACCGGAAGCTCAATGAGAGTTTTGTGAGGTTTCAGGGGTAGCTTTGGGGGTTGGACACAGGTGTTTGGGAATCCAACCCTGACGGCCGCTTTACTGGACAGGATAATGCACAAGGCCCATATCATTCACTGTACCTGGGAAGGCTATCACCTGAAAGATACGCTAAAAAAAGGAAAGGAGGTGAAGCAACCTTAAAAGACAGTTGATGTGAAAACATCGGTTGCCACAGGTTCCCTCTGTTTTCACATCCATCACAATACACGCGTGAAGGCAAAAGAGACAAAGGAGATATTTTTTAACAAATGGGTGGGTCAATTTTAAGTTGCCACAAAGGGTCATTTTTCTGTTGCCATTTACACTTCCCTCTACCTAAAGTGGCTCAATTCATCATGACCATATATATTCAAAGATAACCAGCTTGCATCAGATGTCAATTGTTTTTTCGCCTCGAAAACCTGACAGTGGGTTTCATTGGGCCAATCTGCCAGGGGATTTCCTGTCAAAAGATGTGTTGCAGCCGCTCGGGTATTTAGAAAACTGAAATACCCTAAAAGTCTTCGTTTAAATATCTGTTTTGAGAAGTCAGGCAATACAACGCGCCCGGTATT
>JALTIG010000207.1:0-19881 GCA_027004185.1 bacterium
TTCTGGCATATATGCCCTGTATCAAGGTAGATATAGCGGTAAGCACGCTGTTCATACTTCCACACGCTGCGTGGGACCACCGCTGTCCAGACAAAATCAACGGCAGCCTGGGATAACATCCCCTGGTTCAAGGCAGCCCTGGCAAGGGGAACACCCAAGTTCCCCGCAAAAAGGAATTCGAGCTCCCACTCTGGTAAAAATAGATGATACAGGCCTGTTTCGAGAGAGATGACCTTATTCACGACAAGGTATGTTTCAATTGGGAACAAACCTCCCGCTGAAGGTGCCGTTCGAAACAGGGTATCTTCAGCTACCCCCGTCACCCCCTGAGTGGCCCAAATAAGCTGAGAAAGCACCTCAAGAGACAAGGGAGTATCTTCAAATTCCCTCCTCGATCTGCGCACCTGCAAAGCATCCCACAGAGTCATACCTCCTTCTACCAAAGGGTGTTTCAAATGAATCCTTCTTACTGTCTCATACCGTTTGAATGTGGGTGGTTTTTCTTCCCAATTCAGCCTATCTCTACCGAGATTCTGTCTCGTATAGCACGTCTTGTCTTGAAATTCCGCCCCAACCTGCAATTTACTGCCTCCTTGCCCAAGTTTAAGCAATATATATGCCAAAATATACTTGCTAAATACTCTAATGATTTCAATAGGATAAATCCACGCCATATAAAAAGAAACCAATGGGGTTGCATAAGGCGAAAAAAATTCGTATGAAGAATCAAAACCTATACAAGATGCGAAATATTTGCGTATCGGGGGGACCGGGTGCGAAAAAATCTCTGAAGGAGTACATATTAAAAAGTACAGATGCCTGTACACTTAAAAAGATGAAAATACATCCCACAGTAAATCAGCTTATCAAGTGGTTTGATACCAAGAAACGGGATCTGCCATGGCGTGCAGAACCTCGAATACCATACCGCGTGTGGATCTCTGAAATCATGCTCCAACAAAGCCAAGTTCATACCGTCATCGGCTATTATCATAGATGGATAAATCGATTCCCTGACCTTAGGGATCTCGCAACCGCCACATTGGATGAGGTTTTGAAAACATGGGAGGGCCTCGGATATTACTGCAGAGCCCGGAACCTATACAAATCAGCCCAAATCCTAATGGAAAGGTATGAAGGCCACATCCCTGAAAAATCAAGAGAACTAAGCAAACTCCCTGGTATTGGGCCGTATACTGCAGCGGCCATCGCCTCACTCTGCTTCGGCGAACAGATCGTGACAGTGGATGGCAATGTCCGAAGGATCATCGCGAGGGTTTTCGCCATTGATAAGGTAATAGGCCGGAAGGATGTTGAGAGACTCTTAGCACCTTTCTATATAGGACAACCGGCTGGTAGACTGAACGAAGCATTGATGGAACTGGGTGCCCTTTGCTGCAAACCGGCCCAGCCCCTTTGCTCCGATTGCCCAATCCGCCACATTTGCCTTGCCTGGAAAAGGGGATCTGTGGAACAGTTTCCCGCGACTGCCAAAAGGAAACACATTCCCCACCTCAAACGGTTTGGGTACTTAGTCCTTCAAGGAAACACGATCTTTCTTCGTAAACGCCCTCTAAATGAAATGCTGGGTGGACTGTGGGGTATTCCACTGAGTGAGGAAGAACCCCCTTCTCCCTTTGACGCAGAACAAGCTATCCTTCCCGAAGTACGCCATACCTATACCCATTTTCGCATCACAGTTCAGCCTATTGTCATTAAACCAAGTAAGATGAAAAATAGGTCAATCTTAAAGATGGGGAAGTTTATCCCCTTGGAGGAGGTTCCCTCTTTGGCATTGTCCGGGCTTGACCACAAAATCCTCAGCACGCTTGAGACATATCTGAAAGGCTTTCCCTGGGAGAATTCCCAGCTTGACAGCGAAAAGGAAGAGAGATAAGACGGTTTAGGATAAGGAAACAGAGAAATGGAATCTGTAAAAGACCCAGAAATCACCATACCGGCACTTGAAGAGGCAAGGAAGCCCTTACTACCCCCGTATGTTGGTAAGGAAATCTTGTTCCCGTTTGCTGCCATTGTAAACCAGGAAAAGGCTAAAGAGGCCCTACTCTATAGTCTCATCAATCCGGCTGTCCACGGGGTTCTTCTCCTTGGAGAAAAGGGAACCGGAAAGACTACCTTAGTCCGGAGTCTTTCAACGCTCCTCCCGGGGATTCGCGTCGTCGAAATGCCCCTCGGAAGCGGGGAAGAGATGGTCCTTGGAACCGTGGATGCGGAGAAGACCCTGGCCACAGGTAAGGTTGCAATCAAGACCGGCATCCTCTCACGGGCGGATAAACAGATCCTTTACATCGATGAGGTAAACCTACTCCCTGACCACCTGATGGACGTCATTCTGGATGCGGCAGCAACCGGTCGATACCGATTGGAAAGGGAAGGCATTTCACAGGAATTCAAGGCACGTTTTGTCCTCGTGGGGACCATGAACCCCGAAGAGGGATGGCTGCGTCCTCAACTCCTTGACCGCTTCGGCCTGGCAGTTCACGTCAGCAGCCTCTCAAGTGTGGAGGGACGCGCAGAGGTCTTCAACAGGGCGCAGGCCTTTGAATCTGCTCCCCACGATTTCATCACCCGCTTCAATGATGAACAACAGAGGATCTCAAAACAGCTTCACAAGGCCAGGGAACGAGTTAAACAGGTAAAGATCCCAGAGGAACTTTTGGTAAGGACCCTCAAAACAATTATGGAAACGGGTATCGGCACTCATCGGGCCGAACTGTCCGCTCTTCGAGCGGCCCAAGCACGAGCTGCTTGGTATGGGCGAGGTATTGTGAGCTGGGAAGATGTTCAATCGGTCATACCGATGGCCCTTCAGCACCGCCTCCCCTGGAAAGATATCCAGCACGTAGTAACATGGGAAGAGATCGAAGAAAGGGTCTATAAGGGGGGAAGAGGCGCGGAAGACAGAAGCAAAAATGGCTGGTTGCACTCCCCATTTTACCGTAAAAAAAAAAGCTCTCAAAGGGGTAAAAAGATAATTCACATGGGGGCAAACGTGGGTAAGATCCCTGCCCCAATCAAAGACCATGAGAAAAACCCTAAAAGAAAAATATCAACCCCGAAATCACTGAGCTGTATCAAAAAGGCAGGCCCTATCCAGGCGGGCGGCCATTCCCGGTTTCGTCGGGAGGCTCCTTCAGATAAGGGAAGGAAACACACCCACAGGCCATGGCGGAAGGGACGTATCGACGAAATTGCGACCCTCTTTCATGCCTGGAAATTTGGGCGTTTTCGCCCTACTCCAGAGGATCTCCGCGGACCTGTTTTCAGCACCCCACAGGTTAGGTTGATCATCTTCTTGCTGGACATCAGTGACTCCATGGCCGAAACAAGAGAGCTGGCTCGGACTTGGACAGAAAAATTCCTGAACGAAGCGTACTTTCGGCGTGATCCCACTGCTATTGTGACTGTCCAGGGAATCTCTGCTAAAATCCTCGTTCAGCCCACTACAAGCCTGCAATTCATCCTGCATCAGCTCTCTTCCCTTGAGGAAAACGGGGGAACCCCCCTCAGACAGGGGATCCTAATGGTAGAGCGGTTGATCCGCCAGTGGCACAACCGTTACCAGGTCATCGATCTTTACATCCTTAGCGACGGCCGATCTACGGAACCCCTCGAAGGTCCGGAACTGACAAGATCCCTCTTCTTGATTCACAGGTTTGTCCGTGATGTGGTAGTTGTCAATCCTGTATCAAAGGCAGCCTCTTTTGCCCGCAACTTCTCGGCCCTTATTGGTGCCACCTACATGGATCCTTGGGAATTTCTCAAAGAATAAAGAGGTTATAAAAATTAGGAAAGATCCCGATTGCTCCCTATCGTTGATATCTTCCCATCAGCACTGTTTCACTTAGAATATGCCCTTCCATAGCCTCAATCAGCTGCTGCTTTTTGGCACCGGCCGGCAAATTCAGGTCTGTGTCCAGGGCATAGAGCTTGAAGAAATACCGATGAGTCTTCCCTTTTGGCGGGCAGGGCCCCCCATATCCGATCCGGTGAAAATCATTGATCCCCTGCCTCGAACCATCTGGAAGCTCCTTCAATGTAGGAACGCCATACGGTAACGCCGTTTTCGTCGGAGGGATGTTAAAGATAACCCAATGGACCCAAGTCCCTGAGGGAGCATCAGGATCCACACAGATTAGCGCGAAAGACTTGGTTCCCGAGGGAACCTGAGACCATGAAAGGTCGGGGGAGATATCCCTCCCGTCACAGGTAAATCTGAGGGGGATCATCCCCCCTTCCTGAAAGGCAGAGCTTTTTAATGTCAACCCCATGGCATGTCCTCCCGTTAAAAGAATTATTCCAAATAACAGGACCCCATAGAGAGTAACGGACAACCATTTAAATTGCGACAACTTCATGCTACTTACCCTTTTCCTTCTCCTTTAAGGCCTTCAAAACCTTCTCAGGGGTCAGAGGCAAATCCGTAATTCTTACACCAATAGCATCATAAACGGCGTTGGCAATGGCCGGTGCCGTGGGAACAAGGCCTGGTTCCCCAATCCCTTTTGCGCCATAAGGCCCGTCCTTCTCATCCGTCTCCACAATAATCGGTGTGACAGGAATATTGTCTTTGGCAGTCAGCATCTTATAGTCGAGAAAGTTCGGATTCATAACCCTGCCTTTCTCCAATTTCATCTCCTCTGTTAAGCCATATCCAACACCAATGTAACCCGCCCCGTATATCTGTCCCTTAATGAGGGTCGGATTGATGGCCTTGCCGACATCGTGCGCGGCAAAAAGCTGCAGAATCTTTATTTCCCCCGTCTGCTTATCCACCTCAACCTCAACCCCGGTAGTGCCAAAGGCATAGGTGCAGGAGAGATTCCCCTTGAACTCCCTGTTCAACATCTCAGTGGGAGGATCATAAAACGCCTCTGCCGCAACCACCCTACTTTGGCCGGTTCCCACATGGAGGGCCTCTCTCAGAACCTCCTTGGCATCCACCCTGAAATATGGATTCTCTGGATCCTTTACACAGAAGATGATTCTGTTTTTAATATCCAGATTCTCCGGATTAGAAATCAAGCTGAAATCGAGTTCAGGCTCTTTAAAATCCGGATTCTGGCGTTTCTTCCGCTTGATTTTGTGCATGATGATCTTTGGGAGCTCCTGTGCGGCAAGTTCAAGAATCTGCCGTTTGGCCTTGGCGCATGCCCTGAGAGCGGCATTCCCCGCGATAAAGGTATGACGGCTCGCATGGGTCCCCGCATCCCACAGACCAAGGGCCGTATCGCCAAAGAGGATCGTCACATCGTCTGGGCGAAATCCAAGGGCCTCCGCGATGATTTGTGAGAGTACCGTCGGGGACCCTTGCCCCTGATCCGTGCCACCAGACATGACATCGACATGCCCATGTTCGTCTATCTTGATCATCATTCCATGTCCATCCGATTTATAGACCCGCGCCCCTCCGGCGACGTGAATCAGGGAAGCCATTCCAACGCCCCGGCCATTTCTCTTCCCGTGCTTTCTCTCCCATCCCAACCTCTCCATAACATTCCGGATGCATCTCTCCAACCCGCATGAGGTAATCTTTAAATGCATCGGGGTTATATCCCCCGACTGATTACTGTTAATCAAGCGCAATTCCGCCGGATCGATCCCAGCTTCTTCGGCAAGATGATCCATGGATGTTTCAACAGCAAAGGTTGCCTGTGGATTCCCGTAACCCCGCATAGCCTGGCAGTAAATGTTGTTTGTATAGACACATTTCGCCTCAAAATACACATTAGGGACTCGATAAAGGGAAGATATGGGCATCATCATGACGGAAGGGGTCGTCGCCCCCCACGAGGTATAAGCCCCATTATCCAGAACCGCTGTTGCCTTCCGGAAGGTCAACCGTCCTTCCTCGTCACATCCCTGCTCAATCTCAAAAACCGCCGGCTGACGAGGAGGCAGGACCCGAAATTCCTCCTCTCGGGTGAAAAGGATCTTAACAGGCCTTCGGGTCACCAGTGCAAGTTGAATTGCGATGAATTCATAGATATCCGTATCTAACTTTGTTCCAAAACTTCCCCCCACAATAGGATTTACCACCCGAACCTTACTGTTTTGCAACCCGATCTTAGAAAAATATTCCGTAATACGGCGCTGATCCCAAAAGATAACATTGGCCTGATTGTAAAGGGTCAGGTTATTATTCATATCAAATTCCGCGATACACCCGCTCGTTCCCATGCAACACTGGTTTACCCAGGTAGTTCTCACGGTATCCTTTACAACATAAGAGGACTTTGCCTGGGCGGCACTTACATCCCCAGCCTGAAACTTCCACGGCAACGGCAGGATATTAGAACTTATAGGTCGGCCACGGGCATCCACTTCGTGTATCAGAGGAGCATCCTCCTTCATCGCCTCAAAGGGATCGAAAACTCCTGGGAGTTCCTCATATTCCACCTCAATCAGCTCACATGCCTCCTCGGCAATCTCAGGGCTAATCGCCGCCACTGCCGCCACCTCATCCCTAAATTGACGAACCTTGTCTTTCTTCAAGACAACCTGGTCCTTCAAAAAACCCACCCGAACATCGGGAATATCATATCCCGTCAGAACGGCACGAACACCTGGAAGCCTTTTTGCCTTTGAGGTATCGATATGTTTTATCCTAGCATGGGCATACTCACTGTACTTTATTTTTCCATACAGCATTCCGGGGCGCTTCAGGTCGTTAATGTAAACAGCTCGTCCTGTAACCTTATCCACCTCAGCGGTCCTGGGAACACCTTTCCCAACATATAAATATTCAGCCATTCCTTCCTCCAGCCTCAGGATTTATTTTTCATCGTTTCTGCTGCCTTTTGGATAGACTCAACGATCTGAACATAGCCTGTACAACGGCAAAGATTCCCTGAGAGGGCTGTCCGGATCTCCTCCTCCGTCGGGTCAGGATTCTCATCCAAAAGGGCCTTGGCTGACATAAGCATACCAGAGGTACAAAACCCACACTGAACCCCATTGTTTTCCAGAAAGGCCTTCTGCAAGGGATGCAACGTACCGTCGCTCCCCGCCATCCCTTCAACCGTTGTCACAGATTTTCCTTCCACCTCTGCAACGGGAAAGATGCATGAATTTACCGCCATTCCATCCACAAGGACGGTACACGCTCCGCATTCACCTACACCACAACCCTCCTTGGCCCCAGTCAGCTCAAAGGTCTCCCGCAAGGTCCTAAGCAAACTCCAGGTAGCGGGAACCTCCGCCTCAACCTGATCCCCATTCAATACAAACGAGACTGTAACCTTTTTCATTCGTGTCTCCCTTTTACCTATTTTTCACCCGGTCCAAAGCCTTTTTGAACATCCTCGGAACAAAGGTTTCTATCATTTCTCTCCTATACCACGCCTGTCCCCTGAGGCTGTCTCGGGGAGAAGCCTCCTGAGCTGCCAGTTCCCCAGCCTCTGCGAAGACCTCCTCCTGTACAGGTTTTCCTTTTAAGTAACCTTCTGCTTGTCTTGCCCGGATCGGTGTTGGTGCCGCCACACTGAGGGCTATCCGTGCCTCACGAATTATCTCCCCCCGCATACTCAGGGACACAGCCACGCCAAGGATAGGTAGATCCATCGCCTTTCGGCGGGAAAGCTTATGGTAGGCGCTGCCAAACCGGCCTATCTCTGCCGGAATCTCGAATTCTATCAACACCTCGTTCCACGCACGAACCGTTTGGGATGGTCCTATAAAGAATTCCGTTAAGGGAACTTTCCGGATCCCTTCAGGCCCACGCAAAACCGCTACCGCATCCAACACCAAAAGGGGGGCTGCCGTATCCGCGGAAGGAGCCGCATTACAGATATTCCCTCCCAGCGTGGCCACGTTTCTTATCTGTACAGATCCCAGCTGAGAAGCCCCCTCATAAAGGGCCGAAAGCTCCTCCTGAACAAGAGAACTGGCCTTCAACATCCGGTGAGTCGTAAGCGCACCAATATGGTAAGCCCCTTCATCCTTTCTAATATAGGCAAGTTCTCTAAGTCCCCTAAGAGAAATAAGGGCTTCCGGTGCGAGTTTTTTGTTACGTATATTAACCATCACATCCGTCCCCCCCGCAATGAGGACGGCCCTCTTACCAAAAGATGCCAAGTAAGAGAAAACCTCTTCAAGATTCCTTGGTTTGATATACTCATAGTCAATCATGGCAGCTCCTCTCGTTATCAATCCTTCTCCCTGTTGTCAAAAACCCGCTTACTCTTCCTCTCTGTTCTGGGGAGTGCTCCATAATCAACGATCTCTACAGAGGTGCTTACCAGGATTTCCTTCTTGACGCGTTCCTTAATCTTTGCTTCCACCTCCCTGTCATGGTCCGGACTCGACTCGGGGTCACGCTCAACCCTGATCGTCATGTAATCCTTTCCGTCCTTCTTGCGTTCAAGAATCACCTGGTATTCACTCCCCACACCTTCAGTGTAAGAGAGGATATGATCAATCTGGCCCGGATAGATATTCACTGCCCGAAAGATAAACATATCATCACTTCGACCCATGATCCGATCGTGCATGGGAAAGATGTTCCCACATGAACATGGCTTTGGGATCAGACGCGTAAGGTCCCTTGTTCGATACCTTATGAGAGGAGCCGCTTCCTTCTTTAGGGTAGTTACTACCATCTCCCCAACCTCACCATCTGGAACCGGCTGCAAGGTTTCAGGATCAATGATCTCCAATATATAATAATCCGCCCAATAATGAATCCCCTCATGTTTTGGACAGTCCAACCCAGTACCAGGCCCGTAAAGTTCCGTAAGGCCCGGAATATCAAAGGAATGCTTGACTCCCAGCATCTTTCGGATACGTTTCCGCATGGCATCGCTGCTCCGCTCCGCACCAAAGATCACCTTTTCCAGTGCTATCTCATCCTGCAGTCCTCGTTTCTCAATTTCCTCCGCAAGCAAGAGTGCCATAGATGCTGTACAACACAACACCGTTGTTTTGAGATCCACCATCATTTGGATCTGGATGTCGATATTCCCGGGACCCACGGGAACCGCCATGGCACCGAACCGCTCTACCCCCGCTTGGAACCCTACTCCAGCGGTCCAAAGTCCGTATCCCACAGCGATTTGAATCCTGTCTTCAGCGGTACATCCGGCGATTTCGAAACACCGAGCAAACATGTTGGCCCAATCATCAATATCCTTCTGCGTATAGCTCAGAATCTTACGTTTCCCAGTCGTCCCAGAGGAGGCATGAATCCGAACGATGCGCTCAAACGGCACTGACCTGAGGGGAAAAGGGTACCCCGCTCTCAGATCGTCCGTCACAGTAAAGGGAAGTTTCGTGATATCACTCAATGACCGGATATCCGATGGCTTTACGCCATGCTCATCGAAACGCTTCCGATAAAATTCTGAATTCTCATATGCATGTCGAACCGTCCACATTAGCCCTTCAAGTTGCACATTTCGGATCTCGTCAAGCGACTTGTAGGGAGGGAAAAAAGACTCCTTCATTCTATCCTCCTTGGAAAACATTTTTATGGTTCAACACTACGACAGATCAGCATTCACCCTTTAAAAACAGGGCAATCACACCTCAGGGATACAAGAGTTCATCTCCTTACCCGCCATGTCATTAAACCTCCCAAAATTCTCCTTGAACTTAAAAGCGAGCTCCCTTGCCTTGTGGTCATAGGCTGTAGAATCTTTCCAGGTGCCCCTCGGATCCAGAATTTCATCCGGTACACCAGGGCAATGAACTGGTACCTCCAACTTGAAGATAGGATCCTGGCGAGTTTCCACTCGTGCCAGGGAACCGTTCAAGGCCGCCTTGACCATTGCACGGGTATAAGAGAGATGGATACGTTTCCCTACCCCATATACCCCGCCGGTCCATCCTGTATTGACTAACCAGCAGTTGACACCATGTTTCCTGATCTTTTCCCCGAGCAAACGGGCATAAACCGTAGGGTGCAACGCCATAAAGGGCGCCCCAAAACAAGCGCTAAACGTGGCCTGGGGTTCCGTTATCCCTCGTTCTGTTCCTGCAACCTTTGCCGTGTAACCGGTCAGGAAATGAAACATAGCCTGCTCCGGTTCCAACTTGGAGATAGGGGGTAATACACCAAAGGCATCCGCCGTCAACATGATAATGTTTCTGGGATGCCCTCCAATTCCTTCCCTTATCGCGTTGGGAATATGTGGGATGGGATATGCCGCTCTTGTATTCTCCGTCAAAGAGGCATCATTTAGGTCAATCCTTCGGGTATAGATATCAAATGCAACATTCTCAAGGATAGTGCCAAACTTCCGGGTACATTCATAGATCTCCGGTTCATGCTCCTTAGAAAGCCGGATGACCTTGGCATAACACCCTCCTTCGAAATTAAAAACCCCATCCTCCCCCCAACCATGTTCATCATCCCCTATTAACCTCCGCTCCGGGTCAGCAGAAAGGGTTGTCTTCCCTGTCCCGGACAATCCAAAGAAAATGGCCACATCTCCCCCCTTACCGACATTCGCCGAACAGTGCATCGATAGAATCTTCTCTTGGGGAAGGAGGAAGTTTAAGATCGTGAATACAGATTTCTTTATCTCACCAGCATAGCTTGTCCCTCCAACCAGTATCATCTTCTTCCCAAAATTTACAATGATGAATGCCTCAGAATGAGTGCCATCCAGTTCCGGCACAGCACGGAAATTTGGAACGTTGACAACGAGGAACTCTGGCTTATGCGACATCAACTGGCTACGATCCTTTAACTGAACAAACATGTTCCTGGAAAAGAGATTGTGCCAGGCCGTTTCCGTAATGACACGAATAGGCACCCTGTGCTCTGGATGAGCCCCTGCATAACAGTCCTGTATATAGATATCTTTACCCTGTAGGTAGGCCTGCAAGCGGTAATAGAGAAGGTCGAACTTTCCCGGATCAAATGGACGGTTCACATCCCCCCACCAGATTTTATTCTCGCTGCTTGGCTCTCTCACAATAAACTTGTCCTCGGGGGATCTCCCCGTGTAATGCCCCGTCCTGACCACCACCGGGCCGAGATGAACAATCACGCCCTCTCTTCGTCTAACAATCTCTTCGTAAAGGGCAGGAGTAGAAAGATTCCAATAGATACGATTTATATTCTTAAACCCGTAAGATTCAAGGTCTTTTCTGATTTTAGATTCCACTAATATCCTTTCTTTCCAGTTTCAGATCACATACATTTTCTATCAATCCCGAACAGGTATGTCAAGGTATTCCTTCCTCCATGTCAAACACATGGGTTTCATAAATAGATATCCACATCTTACTTAAAAGAGGGGGGAAAATACACGGCAAATATCCTCAGAAAATGCCCGAAGCCTACCTTTCCTTTCTATCTCCCGCATGGCAACCTCCCTGCACTGACGGATAATGGAGTGTATCACCTGCGTAACCTTTTCCACACTCTCTCTATCATAAAGAAAGCTTGCAATCTCAAAATTGAGTTGAAAGCTCCTTATGTCCATATTCGCTGATCCAACCACTGCCAGCTTCTGATCAATGGTTATCAATTTCGCATGAAGCATCCCCGGTTGATAGTAGTATAACCTGACACCCGCCCGCACCAATCCATCGATGTAGGAGTGACCCGCCAGATCCACCAGGGGATGGTTGGATCTTTCTGGAAGGATTAACCGTACATCGGCCCCCATCCGTGCCGATAGTGCCAGGGATTCCAGAAGTGCATCGTCCGGGACGAAATAAGGGGTTACCACCCAGATACTTTCTTTCGCCCGATTCAGGGCTGCCAAGACACCGGAATACAGGGGACGGTCCGGAACATCAGGACCATCCCCAACCACTTGAAGGATGCCGTTCCCATATCTATCAGTTGAGAAGGCGCATTGACATTTCGTGCCTGGGTTTATGGGCTCTTCCGTACTGAATACCCAGTCTTGGTAAAAAATCCTGCGCACATGGCTGGCACCTGAACCCGTTATCAACAAGGATACATCCTTCCACCGACCTTCATAAGGGGATGGTCCCATATACTCCCGCGCAATATTCATTCCGCCCACAAAGGCCTTATTACCATCTAC
This sequence comes from bacterium, assembly GCA_027004185.1. GTDB lineage: Bacteria > Desulfobacterota > S145-22 > S145-22 > S145-22 > S145-22. The sequence continues at coordinate 12,027 of JALTIG010000207.1, forward strand.
AATGGTCATCTTCCTGTGATTTCTCAGGTTTGCGGACCAGCGTCTTCGAACAGGGAGAATAGGTAGAAACACGCCTACTTTTCCCCCTGCCTCTCTAAGCGGGTCGGTGAAGCGCCCGCTTGTGCGCATGGAGCCCAATGCGTCAAGAAGCAGACGGACCTCCAAACCCTCGCGGGCCTTTTCCGAGAGCAACCGAACAAGAGACCGACCTACCTCGTCAGGCCCGAGGATAAAAGTGGCAACCTCAACCGATTCTTTGGCCCCTCCTATGATATCGAAGAGAGTAGTATATGCCTCAACCCCATCATCAATGATTCGAAGCGAGTTTGCCTCGCTCGGTGGGAATAAACCGCTCTTCATCAAGAGACGGGCAATTCTCTCGCTCTCTTCAGGGAGTTTTTGAAAAATGCTCGGTGGAGAAACGGTATCATAAGACATCATCCAGTCTTTCCTATGGCTGACCCTTTGAATCCTCTTCCCCCCGATAAGCAAATACAGGGGAATACCCACATAAGGGACAAAACCTATAATCAAAACCCAGGCGATGGTTGCACCAGGATGCCTCTTTTCAAGCAGAACCCGCGGTATAAAAAGAATAGCCAATATATATCCGGTAATTTCGAAGAGATGCGCAAAAAGCCACTGACTGAGATTCATAGGCCCTCTTACATAACTATGTTTCCCTCTGTTTCAATACATAACGCCTTTCCCTTCCATACCTTCTGTGAAGGAAAATCACCACCCGGCTATAAAACTTATCATATTCACCATTACAACTCCAGATCTGAAGCCCCTCTCTCTAAGGACCAAAAAAGCAAGAAAATTCAGCCAATTGACATTAGATAACAGATATGATCAAATGAATGGAAATGTATATACAATTAAAAACTGTACCTGATATTGTTTCTAATCTCTATACTCAAAAGGAGAAAACACGATGGACCCATCCTTTAAAAAACCGGATACAGCCCTTAAGTTACTCAATGATCATTCACCAATAGCATCCCTTCTTACCAACCGGGAGGGAAAGATACTGTATGCCAATCCCGCAACCTATCACCTGTTTGGTTATACGAAAGAAAGTATCCAGAAAATCCCTTTTCGCTCATTCTTCAAACACACAAAGACCTGGCAGGCCTTTCTCAGCTTTATGGTGGGAACCAGTCCAACATTACACATTCACGAAACAGAACTGGTAAGATATGAAGGCACTCCCTTCTTCGCGGACGTTACCTTTACACGAGTTGAAGGGAGTAGCCAACCAATCTTCGCTGCCTTTATCCGGGATATCACACAATTTTACAATCTACTTCAGGAAAAGAAAAAAAACGAGACCCTTCTCTCTGAAATCCTCAACGCCGTTGTAGACGGCCTCTCACTCCTTGACCAAAACCTGAACATTGTGCGTGCAAATACATGGATAGAAAGAATGTATAAACAACACGGGCCACTTGTAGGCAAAAAATGCTACAACGTCTATCAAGACCGTGCCACACCTTGTCCATGGTGCCCTTCCCTTCGTGCTCTCAAGACGGGGATCCCCCATCGGGAGATTGTACCATACCCCTCTGAGAGATCCCCTAAGAAATGGCTAGAGCTTTCCGCTTACCCTGCTAGGAATACATCAGGAGACATAACAGGGGTTGTCGAGTATGTCCGGGATATCACCAGAGAAAAGAAACTGCGGGAGAGACTGGTAGAGAGTGAGAAAAAATATCGTGGTTTTTTCGAAAATCTCGATGTATGTGCATATCGCACTACAAATGATGGAAGAATCCTTGACATTAACCCCGCCGGTCTCCGCCTTCTGGGGTATACAAGAGAAGAGGTTCGGCAACTAAGGGTTTCGGATATCTATGAATACCCAGTGGAAAGGCAGCGTTTTATCAATGATATAGAGAAAAGGGGTGCTGTATACGATTATCCAGTCCGTCTGAGGCGTAAAGATGGGTCCATTCGCTCGTGTCATGTCACAGCAGTGCTGATCCGGGACCAAAACGGTCACTCGATTGGGCAGCAAGGCATCATCAGGGACATTACGGAGCAAGAAAAACGGGAGGAACAGCTATATCTACTCCATACCCTTTTTATGCAAACAGATGCGGAAATCGTCATTACAGATTTTAATGGCAGCATAGAATACGTCAACCCGGCATTTGAAAGAATCACGGGATACAGCGCCAAAGAGGCAAAGGGACAAAATCCAAGGATCCTTAAAAGCGGAAAACAAGATGAGGCATTTTATAAAGATATGTGGGAGACCATTACCGGAGGGAAACCATGGAGCGGACGCTTCATTAACAAGCGAAAGGATGGCACCATATACCACGAAGATGCACATATCTTTCCCATCTTCAATAAGGAAGGAAACATCATTCATTTTGCTGCCATTAAACGGGATATTACCCATGAAGTTGCCTTGGAATCACAGCTCCAACAGGCCTCAAAACTGGAAGCTATCGGACAGCTTGTTGGAGGAATCGCCCACGATTTCAACAATATCCTCACCGTTATCCTGGGTCTTACGGACCTTGGTCTTTCTAAGATTCCAAGCGACCACCCACTCTCAGAGTCACTCATGGAGATTCATTCCTCTGCTGAACAGGCTACGCGGATTATCCAGCAACTTCTTGGGTTTAGTCGAAAACAGATGATTTCCCCTGAATTGATTACTGGAAATGAGATCATAGACGAAATTACCCCCCTTCTTCAGCGATACATCGGCGAAGACATCAAGCTTGTCAAAAATCTCACTGAGGAACAGGCCATCATCCTTGCCGACCGCAGTCAGATTGAACAGTGTCTCTTAAACCTGGTAATCAACGCCCGCGATGCGATCTGGGAAAAGAAGGAGAAAAATGGGGAAAAGACCATCACAATCGAAACCTATACGGCTATAATCGATGACATTTACCTTCAAACCCATGTGGGGATAAAGAAGGGCCATTATTTTGTCATTACCGTCAATGATACAGGCGTGGGGATGGACCAGGAAACCTTATCGAGAATCTTCGATCCCTTCTTCACCACAAAACCTGAAGGGAAAGGTACTGGGCTTGGGTGTTCCACTGTCTTTGGTATAGTCAAACAGAATATGGGGGCAATTTACACCTACAGTGAGGTGGGAATCGGAACCACCATTAAAATCTATTGGCCCCTTGCGGACAAACTCCCAGTCACCCCTTATAAAAAAGGATACAAAAAAGGGGAGAAAAGGGAATCCCTCGAAAATGTTACGGGTGAAAAAACCCTTCTGATCGTTGAAGATGATGCCTCCATCAGAAAACTTGTGCGCCAGGCTCTGGAAAGCGCCGGATACCGGGTCTTCGAGGCAGAAAACGGCAAACAAGCCTTATCCCTTGTAAAAGAGGGAAACCTCTCTCCAGACCTCCTTTTTACAGACATCATCATGCCAGGTATAACTGGGGAGGAGCTGGCAAGGCTTCTCCACGAGCAGATTCCCACCCTCAAGGTCCTTTTCACCTCTGGATACACCGAAAACCACATCTTTAAAGACAGTACCCTAAAACAGGATTTCCAATTCCTTCACAAACCTTATACCATTCGGGATCTAATTGAAAAGATCCGAGCCGTACTGGACAAAAAAGATTAGGGGTTAAAAGGTCCTTCAAGAATTCAGTAACTTCCATGTCTCCCAAAAAAGAACCTCTGACAAATCTCATCTCTATTGGAGTAGATCCCTTGTCTTAACCGAGGTGCCTTCCGAGGAACTCCAGGAGGTGTCGGAGATATGCCTCCGGTTGCTGCTCGTAGGTATTATGGCCGCATTTGGGCAGCACTGCCAGTTCCCCCTTCCAAAGGTGGCGGTAAAAGGCCACCCCCTGTTCTACCGGGAACAAAAAGCTTCGGTCAGGATACAAGACCAGGGAGGGACACCTAACCTTCATAAGCTGGGGCCTCAGATCAAATACACCTCTCCCGTAAGCCCCGCCGTACCGGCTGAACTGGTGGTATAGCCGCTCGGCATCCCCCTTTCCATGCCATAGAATCATCTTCTCTTGCAGCCCAGCATCCAACTCCCCAAACCGTCGGGGAAATTTTTTTACATTGAATTCCTGCATTGGCATCTCACTATAACACTGGGTACTGGAGATCAGAAGGGTCCTTACCTTCTTTGGATAAGCCACAGCGAAGTCCACACCAACCACACCCCCCTCACACTGACCCACCAGATGGAAGGTCTCGATGCCTAAGGTATCCATCAGTTGGCGAAGCTCTTCCACGCTGTCCTCACGGTATGAATCACTGACATAAAAATCGGGAAATCCCTCTTTAGACGATTGTCCGAATCCCCGTCGATCGTATAGGATAGCCTGATAACCTGCATCGATCAGACCTGGCACGATTGCCTTCCACATCTTTGTACATCCAAAGCCATGATGGAGCAGGACCACCGGCTCCCCCACGCCCCGGATTTCATAGTAACATTCAACCCCGTTGAGTTTTATCATCGCCATCTGCCATCTCCACCAATTTTTAGCAACCGTACGCCTTCATATGAAACCATCTTTTTACCTTATAACGGCTCCCCTACTCCATGACCCTGAAGTTCCTTTAGCCGGTGCAGAACAACTCCTGCGTGTTTAGGCCCACTGGCTCTGCGCCTAATACATAGACGTACCCTGCACTCGACCTCCCTCCCCAAGCTATCAGGATCGATGAAGAAAGAGAAAGGTCTAACTAACCTTACCACGACCGCAAACTGATCTTCAAGAGAGATAGAATATTCCAGTGGAGAATCTCTAAGTAAAATAGAAAATCCCTGGGCTCATAGGTGGGGAATTCGTGCGTGATTTGTTTAACTCCTTGTTTTTAAGGAATGGATGTAATACGTTCGCGAAAACGTATAAGGGAGACATGTTGGTGAAAAAAGGGGTTATCCTGGCCATCGGCGCGTATTTCCTCTGGGGATTGTTCCCCTTCTATTGGAAACAGCTCCAGATTGTGCCCGCCAAAGAGATTGTTGCCCATCGCATCATCTGGTCCCTTGTTTTCCTCTGCGTCTCCCTCATCCTGTTGAAACGTACCTCTACAACCTTCCGTCTGTTCCGAAAGGCAAAGATCCTCGTTGTTTATGGGTGTTCAGCCGGTCTTCTCTTTATAAACTGGTTGACATACATCTGGGCTGTTAATTCCGGGTACATCGTTAATGCGAGTCTCGGGTACTTCATCAATCCACTGGTCAATGTCCTTTTGGGTGTGATCTTCTTCCGGGAGCATTTAAGGATCGGCCAATGGATAGCTATCGGGATGGCCACCTTTGGGGTCGGATATCTCACCTTGGAGTACGGGGCTCTGCCCTGGATTGGGCTTACTCTGGCTTTCACCTTCGGATTTTATGGATTGATCAAAAAAGGAGCGCCCCTCGATGCACTGGTGGGGCAAACCTTCGAGATGTCCCTCTTAGCCCTCCCTGCACTGATCTATCTTGTCCATCTGGAATCTATCCAAACGGCAACCTTTGGACATGCAGGGGTTAAAATCACGCTTCTACTCATCCTCGGCGGTGCCGTGACAGCAACCCCTCTACTCATGTTTTCCGCCGCGGCACGACGCATCCCCCTCTCCATGATCGGGATACTGCAATACCTGGCCCCCACCCTCCAGTTCTCCATCGGCGTCTGGGTTTACGGAGAAGCCTTCCCAAGATACCGGCAAATTGGATATTCTTTTGTTTGGATTGCCCTTCTGGTTTACGTTGTAGAGGGCCTAATCCACCCGAAACGGGCGCAACCCTAATAATAACCCGGTTCTACCTAACCCTCGCGACGACATGCACTAATCAGGTCTGCAAGGTGTGCCTCTGCTAAGCCTATGCAGGTATCTGCAGCACCATAATAAACCTTCACGGTGCCGTCCGGTTCCGCAACCCATCCGCAGGGAAAGACCACATTGGGCACATCCCCCGTTCGTTCATATGGTTCTTCCGGCCCAAAGATGAAATGGGGGCAAACTCCGACAATCAGTTCCGGGTTCTTGAGGTCAAGGAGCATCACGCCGATTCGGTATAGCCGTCCCCCCGCCGTTTCACGAATCCCATGATAGAGGACAAGCCATCCTTCATCGGTCTTGACAGGGGGGGTCGATGCACCCAGTTTATGATTTCCCCATCCCGGTCCAGGGCTAAAAAGCACCCGGGATCTTCCCCAATAGATCAAGTCGGGGGAATAGGAAATCCAAATGGATCCACGGGTTCCCCCCATTCCGCCGGGGCGATTGATAAGAACGTACCGGCCATCAATCTTTTCCGGAAATAGAACGGCATCCTTGTTGTCAACCTCTGTTGCGAGACAGATCCGCTTAAATCCCCTGAAATCCCTGGTAACACCGATGGCAACCCGGGGCCCATGGGGGCCATACGCCGTGTAGGTGATGTAATAATCGTCACCAATCCGCGTAATGCGAGGGTCTTCTACCCCATACCTTTCGTAGATTTCAAAGGGTGGATCCGTGGCAGGGGTTATCCATGGTTCGGGATCCACCTCAAAATGGATCCCATCCATGGACCTGGCAAGGGTAAAATGGCTGTGTCCCTTAAGGTCTTCAACCCTAAGGAGCAAGACATACTGACCTTCGTACCTGCAGGCCGCGGCATTGAATACCGCATTGCAGGGATAGGGTATATCCTCCCGTGTTAGGATGGGGTTTCTCGGAAACCGCTCAAACGGGTAAAGATGACGGTGCATCCAAGACCTCCTCTTATTCTACAAGGATTATATGTGAATCAACCTGTGGGATATCCATGATGGATTTATAAAGATTGATGTGCATATCAGCCACGCGTGACCATGCAATAGTATCCTTCACATAGGCAAGCGCATTCAAGGATAGGCGTTCTGAGAGACGGGAATCGGTAAGGATCCTGGAAATCTCCTCGATAAAGGCCTCCTTGGAATCACAAACGATCCCCGTTTCATGCTTTCCGATAATCTCCTTCATCACCTCCGTTTGACTTGTTACTACAGGCTTCCCGAAGGCGAGACAATGTGCCAGGATGCCGCTTTGGGATGAAATCTTGTAGGGCAGTACCACAACATCTGATGCAGAGAGAATTGTATCGAAGGTTTTTTGCGGCAACTGACCCCTTAGGATAAAGATACGGTTCTTCACCTTCGACTGAGTGATCTTTTGAAAAAGCATGTTCCGGTACCCCCGATGTTCCGTACCCCGAATCTTTCCCGCCACGACAAGGATAGCCTCCGGGACACGCCTGACGATTTCCGGGAAAATATCGATGACCAATTCGAAGTTTTTGGAGGGTCGGAAATACCCAATGATCAGGACAATCTTTTTGTCATCCGGAAGTCCAAGTAGACGCTTCGCATCCGTAATCGGTACAACCTCCCGGGCTCCGTGGGGGATAACGTTGATCTTTTTATATTCCCTTTCCTGAAGAACCCCCCTTAATGCCCTTTCCTGATAAGGTTCATGCACCACCACCCGATCTGAATTCGCAACTATTGATTGAAGAATGATGTCATGCTCCCGGGAGATCTCTTGGTAAACGGTATGAAGGGTTGTCACCACCGGGATACGAGCGAGGCGAAACTCGATAATCAGAGGTACTACTGAAACCCCGTAATGTCGCCCGAAGAGCCCGAACTCGTGTTGAACATGAACCACATCTGGGGTAAACCGAGTCATCATTTGAAAGGCCTTTTCGGCGATGTCTCCATCCTCGTAGTCAAATGAGGGAAACACCTGCTGGCCAGAGCCCCCTTTGTGACAAACGATATAGACATCCGCTCCCTTCTTCCGAAGCGCATCAGACAGGTATTGGGAATAAGTGGCGATTCCACATTCAATAGGGGGATAAGAAGAGATGATTCCAATC
>JALTIG010000207.1:19891-21826 GCA_027004185.1 bacterium
ATTCCAATCCGCATCGGTTTCCTCCTTCCCATGAAAACCTTTGTGATATTTCCTAATAGGGAAAAGATAGTTATGAAACAGTAAAAATCAACTCTAAGAGCACCGTTTACCAGATCGATCCCCTTTCGAAAAGGAGCTGGGCAAACATTTCAATTTGTGAGAGCCCTTTGATCTCGTTAGCTGAGAGGGGTACTGTTAAGATAGGAAATCTGTGTTCATAGACTTCTTTTATCACTCTCCAGTATCTTCGCTGCATGGACTGACGGTGCTGGTGAAAATCGCAATCGGCCCGTTCAATCACATTGTTTACAATCAAGGCATTCACCTGGAGGTTACTTTCGTCAAATTCCGCCAAAATCCGTTCTGTCTGCTTCACTCCAAGTGCTTCCGGGATTGTGACCACGAGAACGGCCACGTTTCTCTTGTCCTGTATGAGCTCTATGACTCGCTGGGATAATTCGCGCCACCCTGAGATGATCTGCAGAAGTGTCCTTTTCCCTTTCTGAAGCTTAGCGGAGGCTTTAAGCTTGTCAAAAGTACTGTAGAGGTTCATATAGAACTTCGTTGCAGCCTCCAAGTGCTCAAGGAATATCCCGGGGAGTTGAAGGAGACGCAGCGTATGGCCTGCCGGAGCGGTATCCCATACGACTCGATCATAGCTCCCAGACTGTACAAGCTCCATGATATAATTTAAAAGGTACTCCTCCTCTATACCTGGAGCAGATCCAATATAATCCACAAAATCGTAATCCACTCTTGCAAAAGATGAGATGACTTCATAAATCTCTGGTCCAAAGCATTCCTTCCATCGTCTCAGAACCTCTCGAGAGCTGATCTCCATTCCAAAAAGTCCGGGTATCATTGGGATGGGTGTGGGGATATCCTTCAAGGGTGTCTCAAATATATCGGAAAGGGAAGGGGCGGGATCACTTGAAAGGATCAGAATCTTCCCCCCATGTCTAGAAAGCCACAGGGCAATGGCCGCCGCTGTCGTAGTCTTCCCCACGCCACCCTTCCCCCCAATCATGATCAGCCTCTGATGTTCCAACGTGAGGGTATTTGAATTTACACGATCTTTCTCCACTCTATTCACCTTTTCGGAAGAAATTCCATAGGAAGCGTAGAACGTTTTTTGTCCCAATCCCATCGGATCGGGTCACCAGTTTTTAGTGGTGCGTTATCGATCGTTAAAACAATCTTCTTCCCAAGAACACTTGGAGGACAACCCGACAAAGGGTTCCCCTTCCTATTTTTGTCTGCTAGAAAAACGCGAACATAGCCGCCACGTCCCCTATCTGTTCTTTTCCATCTGACGGCATATCGGCCTTTAATCCTTGTTAGAATCCTTGGATCCACATTTACACCTAAATTCTTTTCAATCGCATTATACCCCTTCATAGTCTGTGGAAGGGAACCATGCTCGTTGTAGTACGAGGTTACCGCAGAAGCAATCGCACCCATGGCATTTGTCACTTCCGTTAACTTTGCCTTGCATGTCTGTGATCGATACATAGGGATGGCAACGGCCGCCATGATACCAATCATTGCGATTACAATCAGCAGTTCAAAAAGGGTAAAACCACGGCTATATGAGCTTTCCCTTGATTCCACCTTCAATTTTTTCCTCCCTTCTCGAATATCTTATATAAATACTTTTGCACTCCTATATACATCTTATCATTAAAATGTAACAAAAATCAAGACTTACATCGATTAGACACTAATACAATTTTAGATAGCGTCTCCACTGCTATGCATCCTTTTAATATCCCTTAGTTATAGTTATATCATTAAATGGTTAGGGCCATTTATTGGGGGTACTTTGAGAGTTTCTTTGCCCATTCTGATTAATCTCCAGCCAGCCGGATAACTTTTCACCTTTTTTAAATTCCATCTTACTACCTGGAATGGGGTTTGCCCGAACAACAAAGGCAT
>JALTIG010000208.1 GCA_027004185.1 bacterium
TGCCCGGTCGGCAAGGTAAAGCATAAGTTCGGCCATCGGGTTGAGGGGTTCTGGATGGTGGCTCAGGAGGGTGTTACGGATATGCGTGCCAATGGGACCTTCCCCGGGCTCAAACGTTGTAACGACCACCCATCCCAGGGATAGGAGGGTATCCTTCAGTTTTCTCATCTGCGTTGTTTTGCCGCAACCTTCTATCCCTTCAAAGGTAATGAGGCCACGCTCAATATTCATCCGTTACCTCTCGTAACGCCTTTAAGGTAAAAATGGGGCCATCCTTGCAAACGAATTTTGGCCCGAGGTTACATCGCCCACAGAGTCCCACCCCACACTTCATCTTCATCTCCATGGAGATAAAGATTTCATTTTCATGGAGCCCCAGCGATTCAAGCACGGGCAGGGTGAAACGAATCATGGGTGGTGGCCCACAGAGGATAGCAACGGCGTTATCGGTAGGGGGAGAGACCTCTCGGACCAGGTCTGGGACCACCCCGGTGGGACCGTCCCATTCCTCGTCTGCCACATCAACGGTGAGGTAGAGGGAAAGATCCGAGCGATTTTTCCATGCGGCCAGTTCCTCCTTGTACAGGAAGAGACCGGGATGCCGGACGCCGTAAAAGAGGGAGATATCCCTGACGATTGCGCGGTGTTCTTTGTAGAGGAGATAGGCGATCAGCGATCGGAGGGTAGTAAAGGCATATCCGCCTCCTACTACGATCAGGTCTTTCCCCTTCAGGCGTTCGAGATCAAAGGGGTGACCCAAAGGACCTCGAAGGCCAATGATGTCCCCTACGTCCAGGCGATGGAGTTCCTGAGTCAGAGCACCCATACGCTTGATAGTAAAACGGATGAAATCGGCTTCGTGGGGGGAAGAGGCATACCCAAAGGGAGCTTCCCCCATTCCGAAAACAGAAAGCTCGGCAAATTGGCCGGGAAGATACGGTGTGAATGTTCCCTTAAGGGGGCGTAGGTCGAAGGAAAGGATATCATGGGTAGATACCTCGTCCGTGATATTCACGATTTTCATCCGCTGGGGGAGAAAAAGGGACATTTCAGGGTACCTCCTCATGGAAATGGGAGATAATTTCCCGGATATCGATGCCAGCAGGACAGTGAGCCACGCACCTGCCACATCCCACACAACCAGGAGGTTCACCATTTTCAAGGCTGTAATAGAATTTGTGAAAAAAGCGCTGTTTTACGCGTTGAACCTCCTTTCCACGGGGATTATGCCCTGAGGCCTCCTGGGTGAAACCAGGGAACATACAGGTATCCCAGATGCGGAGACGCCTTCCCTCCAAAAGTTTTCCGCTGTCCATGAGGGTAAAACAGGTGCAAACCGGGCAGAGGAAGGTGCAGATTCCACACCCTAAGCAGACATTGGCAATCTGCTCCCAGTATGGGTCATCCTGTCTGGCGGCAATGGATTGTTTGAGGGTTTTAAAATTCACGGGGGTTGTTGGGGTGTGAGGGGGAGTTTTATTGATTAGATTGGTAACCTCCTGGCTTATAGAATCCTCTACCTCTTGAAGGAGACCAGTAACAGAACTCAGGAGCACCTGTCCTTGGGGAGACACTCCCTTCAAGATATAGGCCCCAGGCAAGGGAATCAATTGAACATCCATGCCGGTTTCATCGAAAGGTCCTCCCCCCATGCGCTCGCAGAAACAGGTATCGGAGGGGGAGGGACAGCCGATGCCGATGATTAAGAGACCTTTCCTGCGGTGTTGGTAGGTGGTGTCTGCCATGTTGCGATGAAGGAAGACGGCATCTAAGGCTGAAAGGGCACGCACGTCGCAGCTCCTCATCCCGAAGATCAGGAGGTCCCGGGTCTCCGCCCTCTTGGGGGAAAGGGTGAATTTCCCATCCCTTTCCCGAGTATAGGTAAACAGGATTTCTGGGTTGGGCAAAAGGACGGATTTGGCAGAATGGGTGGGTGGAAGCTGGGTGAGGTTCACAGATTCGGCATCCCGAAAGGGAAGAAATCGAACCCCATTTCCTACTGTGTATGGGGCATAGAGCACATATCTATCTGCGAGGATCTTGAGAAGAGAAGGAAGGTCCTTAGGGGAGAGTTTCAGCAGGGGGTTATCGGATGTGTTCATCTGGGTCATCTTCACTGAAATGGCTCAAGGGTTGAGGTGTAACTTCATCAAGGCCGGATTCAAAGTTGAAAAGTTCTTTGACATCTGCCGCTATCTTACCGTAGAGCAGGTGAAGGGGGATGTGCTCGGGGCATGCCCATTCACAACTCCCGCACGTAACGCATCGCCCAGCCATGTGCATCATACGGTTCACGTGGTAGAAAAAGATATTGTCTGGTTCCGGGGCGGGTGTCATCCAGGCGGGTTGGAGGGAGTCGGTAAAGCAGGTTTCACAGTAGCAAAGGGGACAAACGTTGCGACAGGCGTAGCAGAGAATGCAGGGGGACAATATCTCTGTAAATAAAAGGGCGCGCTGATCCCATGGTGTTTCCTCGACGGGCTTGATCCAGGTTTCAAAGGTTTCCTCTGCCCTGGGAGCCGAGAATGGAGGTGCTTCGAGCATGACATCCACATCGTCCGGAACCCGGTGATGGCAGGCTCGACAGGTAGGCAGTAGGTAATCGGTCCGTGCCACTTTCCTCAAGGCACCTTCGGTCTGGATAAAGAGGTGGTCCCCCTCCTCTGTAATCTGCTTGTTCTGGAGGTTGGGGAATTCTTCCCGAAGCCGGTTTCGATTGAGCATCCCGGGACAGGGGATCCCCACGAGGAAGACGTTTTCCCTTTCCAGCTGTTTCTCTTGGATTAAGACACGGATTGCTCGCCGCTCACACCCCTTTACGAGAATTCCCATACGTTTGTCGTGGTTATGCCTGAGATACCTTGCAAGGTTTTGGACACAGAACCCGTTGAAAACGACGTTAGTCACCTCTTCAGGGGTTTTAAAGATGACTGGATGGGGCCTGAGAGGGATGGACCCCTGGGTATATGCAATCCACCCGTCCAAGGCTTCCTGCTCGAATAGACGGCGGATGATTTCGCTGAGATACTGATTATAGGGGATCATAGGCATGAGACTTTCTCAGGAACCCATGGAAGGGTCCCACCTGTTGGACTTTTTCTGTTATGTCACGAATGAGGGCCGCGAAGGCCTCCCCCTCGCTTGCGGAAATCCATGAAAACTGGACCCGGGCGTCTTCAATCCCCAGGTAGTTCAAGAAGCGCTTGAGCATGATAAACTTGCGGCGGGCCAGGAGATTTCCCGTCAAGTAGTGACAGTCGCCTGGATGGCAGCCAGAGACAAGAACTCCATCAGCCCCCTCCATAAGGGCCTTGACGATGTGGTAGGGACTGATACGGCTGGAACAGGGAACGAGGATCACCCGTGTTGTTGGAGGGTAGGACAGGCGGGATACCCCCGCCAAATCGGCTCCCGCGTAGCTACACCAGCGGCAGAGGAAGGCTACGATTCTTGGCTCCCAGGATTTATGCTCGATCTCTTTTTTCGATGTGTTTCCTACCATTGTCCCGTTTATCCTATTGCCTTGAGCATGGTTACGACATGTTGGTCATCGATGTTCGGGATATGGAGGGCTCCGTTACGGCAGCTCGACACGCAGGCACCACAACCCTTGCAGAGGGCAGGGTTCACGACCGAAACCCGTTTCTCCACATCCACTTCGATGGCATGAAAGGGGCAGACCGCTTCACACAATCCACAACCCGCACAACGGGAGGGGTTTACAACGGCCACACTCGCTTCCCCTTCGAGGATCTCACTTGCTAGGACCCCGCAGGCGCGTGACGCAGCGGCAAAAGCCTGGTCTATCGATTCTTCCAGATCCTTGGGGCCTTGGGCTGTACCTGCGAGAAAGATCCCTTCCATGGCGCAATCGACTGGACGCAGCTTTGCATGGGCTTCCAGGAAAAACCCGTCCGCGTCGAGGGAAACCTTGGCCATTTGCGCCAAGGAGCGGTTTTCAGGTTGAGGAACCATGGCTGCCGCAAGCACAACCATATCTGCTGGGATTTCAAAGATTTGTTCTAAGATGGGATCGTACAGGCGGACTCGGATGGGTTCTGTTACCCCACGATCTTCGGGAACAATAACTTCGGGGGGGCGCTCAGGATCATAACGTACAAAGAGTATGCCCCTTTCCCGCGCGATTCTATACAGATCTTCCCGAAGCCCGTAGGTTCGGATATCGCGATAGGCAATGAAGATCTGAACCTCCGGCGACTTCTTTATCAGGGCGAGGGCGTTCTGGATCGCTTGGGTGCAACAGACACGGCTGCAGTAAGGCCGTTCATTTGTTCGGGATCCCACGCACTGGATCATGACCACACGTCGGAGCCTTTTCACCTTTTGGGGGTTGACTTCAAGGAAGGAGGTAAAGGCAATCTGTGTGAGGATCCGGGTATCCTGGCCATATCCGTACATCCCTTCGGGGACCCACTCCCGAGCCCCTGTGGCAATGATGATGGCCCCAAAGGTATCATTCACCGGAGAGACACCATTGTCGAGAACTACCTCAAAATGCCCTTTGTAGCCCTTAATGTCACTTATCTCCGTTCCGGTTTTTATCTCGATAAGAGAGTTTTTGGTGACCGCTGCCTGCAGAGCAGAAATAAACGGGGACACAGGACGTCCATCCCAGAATTCACGGAGCTTTGTGGCCATTCCCCCAAGGGTTTTCGAACGTTCCACGAGGGTGACTTTAAAGCCCTGTCGGGCGATGCCGAGAGCAGCAGACATTCCGGCGATACCCCCGCCAATTACAAGTCCTTTATGGGTGACTTCAAGGGTCTGGGGAGTAAGGGGTTGATGTATACGGACCTTGGCTACTGCCATAGCAACCAGTTCTTTTGCCTTTTTTGTCGCCAGGTCCGGGGTTTCGCTGTGAACCCAGGAGCACTGATCCCGTATGTTTGCCATCTCAAAAAGACCTGGGTTTAGGCCTTTTTGAGAGATGGTTTCCTGGAAAAGGGGGGCATGGGTGCGTGGGCTGCAAGAAGCGACCACGACGCGATTCAGGGTGTATTTCTCAATCATCTTTTGAATGGTTTTTTGACTATCTTCAGAACATGCATAAAGAAGCTCGCCTGCGTAGGCAACGTTAGGCAGGGACTTAGCAAAATCCTTCACATCTTTAACGGCAACTACAGAAGCAATATTTGTGCCACAGTGACAGACAAAAACCCCGATGCGTGCAGGCTGACCGGAAACATCCATCTCCGGGGAGATAGAGAAAACCGATTCTTTCGCATTCGATTTACGTTCTTTCAGGATGGAGATCCGGGCGGCGGCGCTACTTGCGGAAACAACCGACTCGGGGATATCCCTGGGACAGTATGCGGCACCGGTTGGCAGACAACCGTTCCTCTCGAAGAGGTAGCCTGCTTCCTGACGCAGGAAGCCGTAGCTGGTCGACTGTGGCATTTCGTTCCCGAGCGTACCTGTCGGTGTGGGAACCATTCCTACAGCGAGAACCACAAGATCAAATGATTCTTTGCGAACCCCGCCTGTTTCAGGACTGTAGGTGACGACAAGTCTCTCCCCGTTCCGGACAACACTGACCACCCTGCTACGGGTGAATTTAACACCCTCTGACTGGGCACGCATGTAGTAACGTTCAAATCCCTTGCCCTGGGTCCGAATATCCATATAGAAGATCCTTGTTTCGACCGGTTGGCTGCAATGTTCCTTCGCAAGGACGGCCTCCTTGATGGAGTAGGTGCAACAGACGGATGAGCAGTAAGGACGGCCCATTCGTACATCCCTGGAACCTACACACTGAAGGAACGCAATCCTTTTGGGTTCCTTTCCAGTGGAAGGAACCAGAAGTTTTCCGCCGGTGGGGCCAGAGCTGCTTAAAAGCCGTTCCATCTCTAACGAGGTGATGATATCCCTGTCACGGTGGTACCCATACTGGGTGAGGGCATCAATATTCCCTAACTGATATCCCCCTGCATAGATAATTCCCCCAACAGTCAAGCGCACAAATTGTTCCTCGGCTTTTAAGTTGATGGCCCCTGCGGGACACACCTTCACGCATCGACCACACTGAGTACACATTGTTTCATCTATGGCATAGGCATTGGGGTAGGCTTGGGGAAAGGGGCGATCGATGGCCTTAGCCCTGGATAATCCTTCATTGAATGTGTGGGTACGTTCTACTGGACAGGCCTTTGCGCATGCCCCGCACCCGAGACATTTTTTCGGATCAACCTTCCTTGGAGCGATCCGGAGCAGGGTGGCGTACCGTCCGGGTCTTCCAGTAACCTCCAAGATTTCAGTTAAGGTTAGAATGTCGATACGTGGATTTCTCCCGCATGCGACCATTTTCGGGGAGAGGATACACATGCTGCAGTCATTGGTGGGGAAGGTCTTGTCGAGTTGAGCCATGTGCCCGCCAATGGAGGGTGTGCGTTCAACAAGAACCACACGGAAACCCATCTCAGCGATATCGAGTGCCGCTTGCATGCCGGTGATTCCGCCACCAACCACGAGAAAGTCGGCGGATTTTTGGTGAAGTTTCAACATGCTAAAGCCTTTTGGAATGCAGGATCCCGATGATGACCCAAAGTCCCACGAAGAATGCAAGAACAAAGCCAACCATGCCAGGGATGCTTAAGCCCTTGAGAAGGGGGCCAACGCGAAGTCTGATAATGAGCGAGGAGCCTAAGATCAGCGCACCTGCAAAGATAGCCAGGGCCAATCTGTTTATAGCCCGCTCTATTGTAGTGGCCAAGGAGTCCAGACCTTTGTGACGAAAACCTATCTCTAGCTTGTTTTCTCGCATCTGGCGGAGTGCCTCTCCAAAATCTTCTGGAACACGCTTGACATAAAAAAGGGTTTCCTCCGCGTACCGGCTGATACGCCCCAGGATCTCTGAGGGCTGAAGCTGGCGGTCCAGCAGCTTCGTGATATAGGGTTCCAGTGTTTCTACGATGTCATAATCAGGGTAGAGAAGTAGCCCGACCCCCTCGATGGTAATAATAGCCTTGATCAAAAGGACCAGGTCGGGAGAGATTATGATCCGGTATCGTCGCAAGAGATCGAGGAATTGACCTAACATTTTTCCTACTTCCAGGTGGTGTTTCCCAAGTCCTGAATAGGTGTCAATAAAAAACAGGGCATCATGTCTGAATGCTTGCCGGTCTAAAGGGCCCAAAGCCTTTCCGATAACCAAGAGATATCGAACAAAGCGATCCAGATCCCGTTTAAGGATAGCGGAGAGAAGGAGGATGATCGCTTCCCTTGTTTGGGGATCGATTTTTCCCACGATGCCGAAATCGAGAAACCCGATGCGGTCATGCTCTATAATCAGAACGTTTCCAGGGTGGGGATCTCCGTGAAAAAGCCCCAGATCAAGAATCTGCCTGAGGATGGTTTCACATCCTTTTCTCGCGAGAAAAAGGCGGTCTGTCTTGAGAAGATCGGATTCCTGATCCAGCTCCGTGACTTTAATCCCTTTCAAGTACTGTTCGGTCAGGACACGTTTTGTGCACAGGTCCCAGTAGATACGGGGGATAACGATGTGGGGGTCTTCTGCGAAGGCCTCGTAAAATCGGCTGACGTGATTTCGTTCATAGGTGAAGTCCATTTCCTGAAGGATGCTCTTTTCGAATTCCCTCACAACCCCCGTGGGATTGGCGATGCCGAATTCCGGAAGATGGCGCTCTATCTGATGGGCAAGGTAATAGAGGATATCGATGTCCGCTGCTACGGTCTGGGTGACGCCGGGACGACGGATCTTGATGACAACCTCTTCCCCATCATGGAGTGTGGCACGATGGACCTGAGAGATGGAAGCAGCGGCAAGAGGGACCTCTTCAATATGCTTGAAGATCTCCTTGGGATCCCGCTGAAGGTCTTCAGTGAGAATCTCCAGAACGGTTTTAAA
>JALTIG010000209.1 GCA_027004185.1 bacterium
TAATAGATGGTGCAACCCAGTTTTGCTAGTCGGCGGGTCGTATCGGATTCCCGGAGGTCGGAGCCTGAGACTTTATATCCCTGGTTGTAGAGGAGTTCAGCGATACCACTCATGCCGATGCCCCCAATACCGACGAAATGGATTTTGTAGAATTTTTTCTGGATCATGATTTCTCTCCGCCGGATGAGGTAAGGGGAAAAAGAGCAGAGACGATGCGGTCTGCTGCATCCGGACGCCCCAACGCTTTCATTCGTTTAGCCATCTCCCGGAGCTTTTCAGGGTGGGTCAAGAGTTCGTTTAGGAGACTAGTGAATCCCCTTTCCTCAATCTCTTTTTCCTGGAGGAGAAGGGCGCCACCCCGGGAAGAAAAGAAGCGGGCATTTTCAGTCTGGTGATCGTTGGCCGCATAGGGAAAGGGGATAAGGATCGCAGGAATCCCGCAGGCCGAAATTTCCGCAAGGGTTGTGGCTCCAGCTCGGGCGATTATAAGGTCCGCTTGGCTATAGGCAGAGGACATCTCCTCGATGAAGGGAGAAACCTTAACCCTATAATCAAATTTCTCAAACGCCTTATGGACCTTCCAGTAATCCGCCTTTCCCGTTTGAATGTGTATATGCATTTCAGGATGTGCCTGTAGAATGGGAGGAAGAGTTGCGATACAGAGCTGGTTAATGAAGTGTGCGCCGAGGCTTCCGCCGAGGACTAGGAGGTGTCGAACGTTTCCTGTAAGGAGGCCCCTTCTTTCCACACACAGGTTGTCCCGGATGGGATTACCCGTGAGGAGGGTTTTGTGGGCAGGAAAATAGCGGGCCGTGAGGTCAAATGAAATGAAGATGCGATGTGCAAAGGGGGCAAGAATCCGGTTGGTTAGCCCTGGAATGACATTCTGCTCCTGGATAGTCCTGTGGACCCTCCGGACGGCTGCGGCGATCATAAGGGGGAAGGCGGAGTAGCCCCCAAGTCCAATCACGACAAGCGGTTTAAAGGATCGGATGAGCCTGAACCCTTCCAAGATGCCTATAGGGAGGATCAACAGTGCCTTCAGCTTTTTTGATATGTTCAAGTTTTTAAACCCAGCACTTCTGATCGGTTGAAACTCAAAACCGTAACGTGGAAGGACCCTTTCCTCCAGCCCGCGCCGGGTACCGACGAACAGAATGGTACTTTCTGGGATCCTTTTGCGGATGGCAAGAGCGATAGCGATGCCTGGGAAAAGGTGTCCCCCTGTTCCCCCTCCGCAAAGAATGATTCTGTTTGCCGCTACCATCGGCCGGTCTCCCTTGTGTCTAAGCGTTTAGAGATGCTCAGAAGGATCCCTACCCCAATCAGGGTGATAAGGAGACTAGAGCCTCCATAACTGATAAAGGGGAGTGTAATGCCTTTCGTGGGCAACAAACCCATAACAACGCTTAGATTAATCATTGCCTGAAGCCCGATCATGAGGGTGATCCCGAGGGCGAGATAGGAGGCAAAGTGAGACTGGGCGAGGTAGGCAATGCGAAAGCCCCTCGAGATAAAGAGCATGAAGAGGATGATAAGGAGGGATACGCCTACAAATCCAAGTTCTTCCGCAATGACCGAAAAGATGAAGTCTGTGTGTGGGGCGGGGAGAAAAAAGAGTTTTTGCTGGCCGTTTCCAAGCCCCTTCCCGAACAAACCACCTGATCCAAAAGAGATGAACGACTGGATGATCTGAAAGCCCGTACTTTTTGCTGTTTTCCAAGGGTTAAGGAATGAGATGAAGCGACGGTAACGGTATCCGGCATGAAGGATGGCATAAAGCGCGAAAGGAAGAACTGTTGCGCTAATCAGACCAAGGTGGAGGTACCTCGCGCCTGCTATGAAGAGGAAGGTGAGTAACAAGAGTCCTAAGAACATGGCGCTTCCGAAATCAGGTTGTGGATAGATAAGAGCAATGAGCGAAAAGGTGACCCCAAGGACGGGCAAGACACCCTTCTTGAATTCCCTGATGTTTTCCCTTTTTTTGCTGAAGTAATATGCCATGTAAATGGTGAGGCTTAACTTGGCGATTTCGCTCGGTTGAAATGTGGTATGACCAATATGGATCCATCTCCGTGCCCCCCCTATCTTGAGTCCGATGCCAGGCACGTAGACAAGGATGAGAAGAAGGATGGAGACAAACAGCAGAGGATAGGCCAAGGGACGGAGACGTCGATAGTCAGCTTTGGTTAAAAGGAACATCATGAACAGGCCAAGACCTCCAAATAGGAGTTGCCGTTTCAAGAAGTACAGGTTGTCACCAAAACGTTGCTGAGCGAGAATGGCACTAGCGCTAAAGATCATGATGAAACCCACTGTGGTGAGTACGAGGGTGATGATCAGCAGGGTGAAATCTATATGGTTGGACTTGTCATTGCGCCAGAGCATGGATTTCCCCTTTTGTTTTTTGAATCAGATTGTCTACCAGGGAGATGAATCGTTTCCCCCGCTCTTTGTAGTTTTTGAACTGATCAAAACTCGCGCAGGCTGGAGAGAGAAGGATGGTGTCTCCCGGAACCGACAACCGAAGGGCGAGGGTAGTAGCGTCATCAAGGGTGGATACGGAGACTGTCCTAATGAATCTTTGAAAGGTTTCCGTAAACATCTCGGCGCATTCCCCGAAGGCGATGAGCACTTTAACCTTCGCCCTTGTCTCGGGGATGAGGGTGGTGAGATCTCCCCCCTTCCAGAGGCCCCCAGCGAGCCAGATGATGGGGCCGTGAAGGCTTTTTAGCGCCCAATGAACGGCATCCACGTTGGTTGCCTTGGAATCGTTGATAAACCTGATGCCATTAACCTCTCCAACAAATTCCATTCGGTGGGGGAGTCCCTTGAAGGCACGCAAGGTGGCGATGATGGATTTCACTGGTGCCTTGGCAGCGTGTGCGAGGAGCCCTGCAGCCAGCATATCGAGAAGAATGGGCGTTTGAGAAACCTTAAGGGACCGGATAGGGAGGACCAGAGGTTGGTCCGGAAATTTCCATATGAGGTTTCCGCCACTGATATAGGCAGTGTGTAGCTCATTATCCGTCTCCGTAAAGGTAAGGACCTTGCATGAAAGGTTCTTGGAAAGTTGGGGGTGAAGGGAGGCGTAAAGCACAAGGGTATCCTCTGGTCCCATATTATCCGTTAGGGTCCATTTGGATCGGATATAGTCCTTGAAGGAAGGGTGCCAATCGAGGTGATCGGGTTCGATGTTGAGGATTGCAGCAAGACGTGGATGAAAGTGAGAGGTAGTTGCCAACTGAAAACTGCTGACTTCAAAGACAGCCCATTGCGTATCGGCTGGAGAGGCGCAAACCTCGATCAGTGGGCGTCCGATGTTTCCCCCCACAAAGGTTTTGATTCCGGCATGCCTGAGCATGTCTCCCGTTAAGGTTGTGGTAGTGGTCTTCCCATTCGTTCCGGTAATGGCGATAACAGGAAGAGACAGGAAGCTGCTGGCTAGTTCCAGCTCCCCAATGACAGGGATGCCATGTTTAAGGGCATTTTGAATGGCAGGGATCTGGAGGGGAACCCCTGGAGACACAACAATGAGATCCATAGAGAGGAAAAGTTTTTTAGGATGTCCTTTCCAAACGGTTTGGATGGTGGGATCTGGAGGGGTGAAGGAATCTGGGGCGGGTTTCTGGTCATTGAGCGTAACGTGCGCCCCCTTTTGAACGAGGAACCCTGCCACGGCCAATCCCGTTTTCCCTACCCCAACAACCAGAACCTTTTTCCCATTCAGATCCATTGACTGGTCCTACCGTATCTTCAATGTGCTGATGGCGATGAGCCCAAGGAGGATGCTGATGATCCAGAACCGTACAATGATCTTAGGCTCTGCCCATCCTTTGAGCTCAAAGTGGTGGTGAATAGGGGCCATCCTGAAGACCCGTTTTCTTGTGAGCTTGAAGGAGGCAACCTGGATAATGACCGAGAGGGTTTCGATCACGAAGACTCCACCTACGATGATGAGGAGAAGTTCCTGCTTCGTGATCAAGGCCACGGTTCCCAACGCCCCACCCAAGGAGAGAGAACCTGTGTCTCCCATAAAAACCTGTGCCGGGTAGGTGTTGAACCATAGAAAACCCATGCTTGCCCCTACCATGGCTCCACAGAAGATAGAGAGTTCTCCCACACCCCTGACGTAAGGAATATTTAGGTAGCGAGAGATGATGGCATGTCCTGTGAGATACGCAAAGAGGGCATAGGTCGCGGCGGATATCATGGTTGGTCCGATGGCAAGCCCATCCAATCCGTCCGTAAGGTTGACTGCGTTGGAGGTTCCCACGATCACCAGAATACCGAGGATGAGGTAATACACACCGATATTAGGAGAAAAGCGCTTGAAGAAGGGGAAGACAACCGTTGTGGGAAAACCTGGCATTTCCATCAGACTGAGGGTGCAGAGGGCCGCCACGATGAATTGAACAATGAGTTTGACCCATGCAGGAAGCCCCTTGGAATTTTTACGAGTGACCTTCAAGTAGTCGTCCACGAATCCCAGAATCCCGAAACAGGAGGTAACAAAGATAACGATCCAAACATAAGGATTGGATAATTCAGCCCACAAAAGGGTGGGAGCGAGGATGGAGATGAGAATCAGAACACCCCCCATCGTGGGGGTTCCTTCTTTCTTTAGATGGGATGCTGGCCCGTTTTTCCGAATTGCCTGCCCGATCTGGTGGACCTTGAGACGTTTGATCAACCAGGGTCCAGCAAAAAAACTGATAAGGAGGGCGGTGACGGTTGCGTAGATGCATCGAAACGTGATGTAGCGGAAGATATTGAAGAAGGTAAAGTGGGTATGGAGTGGATAAAGAAGATGATACAGCATCAGGCGTTGCCTCCCTTTTCGGACAGAGCGGAGAGAAGGATCTTTACCCACTGCTCCATGTGGAGAGCGTTGGACCCCTTCACCAGAATCACAGCAGGCCTGTCTAAGTAAGGGGTAAGATGCATGAGGAGCTGCCTGGCATTTTCGAAGTAGAAGATCTGTGACTCATCAAAGCCATTTTCGATGGCGCCCGTGCGGATGGTTTCAGCGTAGGTTCCAATGAGACCTATGACATGGATTCCAGCTCTTGCGCATTCAGCACCAATTTTACGGTGGTAGTGATTTGCTGCCTTTCCGAGCTCAAGCATATCTCCGAGAATGGCAATGAGTGTATGGGTGGGGTGAAATACAGAAAGGGTTCGGATCGCCATGATCGTAGCCACAGGACTCGCATTATAGGTGTCATTCAGAATAATAATATTTGGAGAGACGATGATGGGTTCCAGGCGGTGTTTCGTTCCCTTGAACGATTCGAGGGCGGATTTGATCTCCTGGAGGGAAATCCCTTCAATGATTCCTATGGATGCCGCAGCAATCGCGTCGTTGACATGGTGAACCCCTAACAGGGGAAGGTTAATCTCGATCTGCGAACCAGGTGTGGAAAGAGTAAAACGGGTTCCATTTAGCCCCAGAGAGACAATCTGGGTTCCTCTGACATCGGACTCCTCTTCCCTTCCAAAGGATTGGATTATCCACTCAGACTTAAGTGGGATCTTGCGGATGTTTTCATCGTCCTGGTTGATGAAACGGATGGCATGTTCTGGTGATCTCCAGAAGAGGGCCCCTTTTTCTATCCTTACACCTTCAGGTGAGATGAAATGCTCAAGATGCACGGGGGCTGTATTTGTAATCATGGCTCGATCGGGTTGCACAATTTCTGTGAGTAGGGCAATTTCCCCAGGCATATTGGATCCCATCTCGATAATGGCTGTTTCGGCATCTGGAGGGATTCTCAGAATGGTTTTTGGAACCCCGATGCGGTTGTTTTCATTCTTTTCGGTTTTTGCGCATCGGTAACGTTTTGATAGGATGGCGTGTGCCATCTCCTTAACGGTAGTTTTGCCCATGGAACCGGTAATAGCGATGAAACGGGTTTTTAGTTTTTTCCGATACGCAGCCGCGAGCTTGCCATAGGCATGAAGGGTATCGGGGACAAAGAGCTGAGGGACCTCTTGCACCACAGGATCTGGGCGTTGGACAAGAATGGCACCCGCTCCTTTTAACACGGCTACATTAACGAAATGGTGTCCGTCGTAGTGTTCCCCCTTCAGGGCGATGAAGAGCTCCCCCCTCCCGAGTGAACGCGTGTCTGTGCTGATCCCTGACAGAACAAGAGAGGGGTCTGGGAGGGATGCCGGAGTGGCCCCAGTGGCTTCGACGATCTCCATAATGTTCCAGTTCATTTGCCCGCTCTTTCCCTTTCCCTGATCCCTTCTCTGGCTATCTCGATGTCAGAAAAAGGGATCCTTTTGGGACCGATTATCTGGTAGGATTCGTGACCCTTACCAGCGATTATGATGACATCTCCTGCTGAAGCAGCCTGGATAGCAAGGTAGATTGCTTCTCTTCGGTCTTGAACTCTGTAATATCCCTTCATCGCGGAAGCCAATTCGGCACTTTTGAGAGGTGGGATGGAAGTTAAACCAGACTGGATTTCATCCAAGATTCTTTCTGGATCTTCGTTTCGAGGGTTATCGTTTGTCAAGATAACGAGATCGGAAAGTTTTTCTGCGATGGCTCCCATCAGGGGCCGTTTTTTCGCGTCACGATTTCCCCCACATCCAAAGACAGTGATCAGCCGATTCCTGACCAGCGGTTTGACACTCCTGATAACGTTTTGAAGGGCATCTGGTGTATGGGCATAATCAACAAGGATATCGATCCCGAGGGAATTCTCCACCCTCTGTAGGCGTCCGGGTATGATGATAGATTTCAATCCCTCGATCATATCCTGGGGGGAGATCTTTAGGGAACTCCCGACGGCTATTGCTGCCAAGAGGTTCATGAGGTTATGATGTCCAATCAGATCGGAGTGAAAAGACCATGAGTCATCAGGGGTTTTGACCATAAGGTGAGTCCCGGAAGCGGTTAGTTTTGCATTTTCTGGGTGAACATCTGCTTTCCGTGTGGCGCCGTATGTCATTAGGGAGATGTCCCTTGGCAAGGCCCTTAGAAGTTGCTGACCGTAAGGATCATCAATGTTTATGATGGCGTACCGGTCAGGTTTTTCACTGGATCTGAGATAGTGGGTAAAAAGGGTCATTTTTGTTTTAAAATAATTCTCCATTGTATGATGAAAGTCCAGATGATCTTGTGAAAGATTTGTCCATACAGCCACATTGAATTGACATCCGCCCACCCGGTGCTGGGCAAGGGCATGAGAAGAGATCTCCATAGAGACGGTTTGTATTCCCTGATCGACCATTTCTCGAAGGGTCTTTTGAAGGATGAGGGGGTCTGGTGTTGTGGTTTTTGCCTCGATAGAGGTGTTGCCGAAACGGTAATTGATGGTGCCCAGGACGCCGTTAGGAATATGTGCTCTATTGAAAATCGATTCAAGGAGGTAGGTTAAGGTGGTTTTACCGTTGGTTCCTGTGACACCAATGAGAGTGAGGTGGCGGGAGGGTTCCTGATAATACCGCGAGGCGATCAATGCCAGGGCCAGGCGGGTATCAGGAACCTGAACGAAGAGACAGCGCGAGGTGTGAGAGATATAGGAAGGGTCTTGAAGGATAATTGCTGATGCCCCCCGCCGGAGGGCTTCGGGGACAAAGGTGTGTCCGTCTGATGAGTACCCTTTGATCGCAACAAAAAGGGTGCCCGGCACAACCTCTTTAGAATGTTGTGTGATATGGGTGATCTTGACGTTTTCAGGGCCGGACTGTTTAATAATGGAAAGTCCCGGAAGGAGGGTCTGTATGGGCCATGTTAAAGGGGATAGCATAGGATCCTTTTTCAGGAGGGGAAGGTGAACCATACTGAACACCTCCCTCCGGGTAAAACGGGCGTTCCGGGTTGAGGG
>JALTIG010000210.1 GCA_027004185.1 bacterium
GAAAAAAGGTTCGCCAAAAGAGATCTTCAAGGCCATGGGCGTAAGGATGACTCCGCAACGCCTTGAAATTTTAACGATTCTCGAAACATGCAATGAGCATCCGGCGGCCGAAGACGTTTACGAAAAGGTACGGGAACGCTTTCCAAGCATCTCGTTCGATACGGTTTACCGAACCCTGTCGCTTTTCGAAAGTCGTGGCCTGATAAAAAAGGTTCATCACCTCGCCGACAAGACCCGGTACGACACCAACATGCGTCACCACCATCATTTCGTGTGCGTCCGTTGCAAAAAAATCATAGATTTCACCTGGGAGGGGATCGATAAAATCCCTGCGCCAGAGAAGGTCCAGGAATGGGGAAAGGTCGAAGATCGTTATGTGGAGCTTCGCGGAATCTGCCAAGATTGCCTGAAAAAAATGGGGGCGTGAAAAGGAGTCAATTTTTATGGAATGAAATCGAAATAATTCCTATATACATATTTTTATTATAGAGGAGGTAGGTGATATGAAACCAAGAGGTGCCTGACATGTCAAGCGTCAGGCGGGCAGCAAAGATACCAAAACCGTGTGGCCATTGGGTTAAGCTTCGCGCCGGTGAACAGTTGGCCCGACAACGTGAACCTCGACAAGGCGCGCCACATGCTCTGGCCCATCAAGAAGAAGTATGGCAACAAGATCTCCTGGGTCGACCTGATGATCCTTGCGGGGAACGTAGCGCTCGAATCAATGGGATTCCCGGATGAAACAGCCTGGATACCGCATCATCCTTTGGGATGGTGAGCGTCTTTTTTAATCTGTTTCATCCGGGAAATCGGGGAATTCAAGGGAGGTGGGAGATGGGGGAGGGTTTCCCGTATCCCATGATGGAAAAGAGGTGTATCAGGAACGACTCAGAATGTCTCCATGTGTTCCGATCATGATTTCTTCATAGGGGAGAAGGACCCCTGCGTTTTTCATAGCCTTTTGAACAATCACGGGAAGCGCGGAACAGCAGGGCCCCTTCCCAACAGGAGGGAATGCACTGCCCACACCCGTCACACAATTCTTCGTCGATCTCGATGATTTTTCGCTTTACTTCATAAATAATTCCTCTCTTTTCTATCCTTCCGCGGCCTTGGCCCCGGTTTTCTCTATATCCTTAACGACATCCGCCACAAGGACCTGGAGCAATTCTTTCCCCTCTTCAGTAAGAAGACGGGGGGCCAACTCCCGGCCGAGGGGCTCGGCCATCTCCGGTGTCTTCTTCAAACGTCCCTGCAACTCTCCAAGGAGGATGGCGTCATGCACTGCCTGGTAGTTGATCGAGTCCAGGTTCTTACCCGTGTGAATCGCTTCGATAATCTCACAAACCTCCGTGTTCAGGTCCTCCCGCGCGCTCAATTTTTCCAAAATAGCCTTGGCCGCGGTGACCTTTTCTTCCGCCGTTGAAACAGGTTCACTTCCCTGAGGTTTGACCACCACATCCTGGAGGTAGGTGGATGACAAGACGATGGCAAGATCCGCCCCTGTCGCTCTCGCGATTTTTTCCACGTAACGGGCTGAACGCGTGGCCTGCCCAACCCTCCTGAAATCCTTTTTGAGGGTTAGCTTCATTTCAACGGCCACCCGGTCCTTCAGGAGATCCTCCCGCTGGGCCAGCAATTCTGGAGGAAGTTCCCCTAGACACTGAGCTGCGAATTTGCAGTGGGCCGCGCATCCGAAGTCCATTTTCGGGTTAATGACCTTCGTTCCACAATTCTTACACTTGTGTGTTGGTTCATCCTTGAAGAACTCCACCATGTGGCCGCAGTTGGGACAGGGGACCTCATAAATGGCGTCGCCTTTCCAGTATCGCGTATCTTGTCCCGGACATTTCATTGTCTTACTCCGATCAATGGGCTCCGGGCCCGGGGTGGCAGCCTCGAACCCGAAACCCATGTTATTTTCCTACTTTCCAGCCATCATGGCCTGGATATCTTCCTCGACCGATCCAATGGGTTTGATGTCAAACTTATCCACCAGCA
Source organism: bacterium (assembly GCA_027004185.1). Lineage (GTDB taxonomy): Bacteria > Desulfobacterota > S145-22 > S145-22 > S145-22 > S145-22. The sequence continues at coordinate 2,002 of JALTIG010000210.1, forward strand.
CCTTGAGCACGTTCGGAGAAACGAATGCGGGAAGCGTCGGTCCAAGGCGAATGCCCTTGACGCCGAGATAGAGCAGGGCCAGCAGAACGGCTACCGCCTTCTGCTCGTACCAGGCAATGTCATACGAAACGGGCAGCTTATTGATATCGTCAAGGCCAAAAACCTCTTTCAGTTTAAGGGCGATGACTGCGAGGGAGTAGGAATCGTTGCACTGGCCGGCATCGAGCACCCTTGGAATCCCGCCGATGTCCCCAAGGTTCAGCTTATTGTACCGATACTTGGCACATCCGGCCGTGAGGATCACCGCGTCCTTGGGAAGGGCCTCGGCTACCTCTGTGTAGTAGCTGCGGGATTTCTGGCGGCCGTCACACCCGGCCATGACCACAAAACGTTTGATAGCGCCGGACTTGACCGCTTCCACGACCTTGTCCGCCAGGGCGAGAACCTGGTTGTGGGCGAAGCCACCGACGATGGTGCCGGTCTCCAGCTCGGTGGGCGGGGCGCACCTTTTGGCCAGCTCGATGACCTCGGAAAAGTCCTTGCTGCCACCCTCAGAACGGTCAGGGATATGTTTCGCTCCGGGGTATTCCACAACACCCGTGGTAAACAGGCGATCCAG
>JALTIG010000211.1 GCA_027004185.1 bacterium
TCCAAAGAATCGAGATACCTTCCGGGAACCGGAAAGGGAAAAACTCGGCTTTAAAGATGACGACATTGTGCTTCTCTTCGTGGGAAACAATTTTCGACTTAAAGGGCTCCACCCCCTTCTAAAGGCCTTTAAAGTCCTTGCAAACGGGTTTCCCCGTCTCTATCTCCTTGTCGCGGGAAACGAATCGCCTCGACGCTGGCAACGGCTTTGTAGAAAGATGGAAATCAACCACCGGGTCTTGTTCCACGGACCAACGGAATCGATCGAGCATCTCTATGCGGCGGCAGACATCTTCGTCCTTCCTACCTATTATGATTCAGCTCCCCTGGTAGTACTAGAGGCCCTCGCTTCAGGGCTTCCTGTCATCACCTCCCGATGGGCAGGGACATCTTCCGCCGTTACCAATCCCAACACCGGAGCTATCCTGCAAAACAACGACGATCCAGAAGAAATAGCCAAAGCGATCCGATCATTTTTCCCTTACGAAAAAAGACAAAACGCTCTCTCGGCTTCCCCACGATCGGTTCGGTCCTGGTCCATCAATGGCCATGTTGAACATGTTCTTGAAATATATCATGAAGTTATGAGAGAAAAGAGCCATGGATAGATCCCTACCTAAGATTTCCGTATATATCTTGACCTTTAATAACGACCGGACCCTCGAGGCATGCCTGGAAAGTGTCGTTTCCCATGCCGATGAGGTGGTCGTTCTAGATTCAGGGAGCACAGACCAAACCCTATCTATCTGTGGCCGTTTTCCAGTGAAGGTTTACCATCAGGACTGGGCAGGGTTCAGAAGGCAATACCAGAAGGCAGCGGACTTGACAAAAAATCACTGGATCATGTTTGTCGACGCCGATGAGATTGTCCCTGAACCCCTTTGGGAAGAGATATTTGATACACTGTTGAAAAATGGGGATGAGATCCATGGGTATATCATTCCCCGTCAGAACTATTATATGGGTAGATGGATCAAACATGGAGGATGGGTTTCTGACAGGGAAATTCGGCTATACCAGAGGGATAAAGGGAAATGGGAAGGAAATCTCCATGCCAAGGTTGAAGTTTCAGGAGCTGTTCAGGAGTTAAAAAACCCTTACTATCACTTTCCCTACCGAAACATATCTGGACAGATTGCTACCATTGACCATTATTCCGATATTTCTGCTCAAGACATGCAGCAAGAGGGACGATACATAAGACCCCTGCAAGCCATTTTCCGGGCTGCCTTTCGCTTCTTCAAGGAATATTTTCTTAAGCTGGGATTTCTTGACGGATTCCCTGGATTTTATATAGCTGCAGCCAGCGCCTTCTATGTCCTGACCAAATATGCTAAATTATGGGAGCTAAAAAAGGAACCAAAGGAACGGCAAATACATGAAAACCAGTTTTGAAAACGCCAATGTTTTGATCACCGGTGGCCTCGGATTCATTGGAAGCAACTTGGCGATCAGGCTAGTGAAATTAGGAGCCCAGGTGACCCTGGTGGATAATATGCTTCCAAGACAGGGAGGAAACCTATTCAACATCGAACCGATCAAGGATAATGTACATATCAATTTCAGCGATATCCGAAATGAACTTTCCATGAACTATCTCGTGCAGGGGAAAGACTATATCTTTCATTTGGCGGGACAGGTTAATCATGTGGACAGCATGCGCAACCCTATCAAGGACCTTGATATTAACTGCAAGGGAACCTTAGTACTTCTGGAAGCCTGCCATCATCATAATCCTGACGCCCGCATCATCTTCGCAGGGACGCGGGGCGAGTACGGAAAGAGCGTGCACATCCCGGTGGGCGAAGACCACCCGACCGATCCCGTTGGTATCTATGCTATTACAAATCTCACGGCGGAAAAGATGGTTTTGGTCTACCACCGGGTTAAAAAACTCCGGGGTATTTGCCTGCGGATCACCAATACCTTTGGCCCACGCCATCAGATGATGCATGATGAATATGGCGTGTTCAACTGGTTTGTGAGAAAAGCCATCGACAACGATGGCATCCCGGTTTTTGGTGACGGGAGCATTCTGAGAGATTTTCTCTTTATCGAGGATCTACTTGATGCCCTCCTTCTTAGTGCAACAACTCACACCGCTTATGGGGAGGTTTATAACGTGGGGAGTGGACAAGGAATCTCTTTCAAAGAACTGGCTGAAAAAATCGTAGCCATCGCTGGCACCGGAAGAGTAGAGTTTGTTCCCTTTACCCAGGAGCGCAAGGAAGTCGAACCTGGGGATTATGTTGCGGACATACGTAAGATTAAAAATGTCATTGGATGGGCTCCCAAGACCTCTCTCGACGAGGGAATTCTCAGGACTATCAATTTCTACCGAAGATATGGGGAACACTATTGGAAAAAATAAAAATCTTCGATCTCACACGCCAGGCCCAGGCCCTAAAAGACGAACTCGATGTTGCATTGCAAAAGGTCCTTATCTCAGGCCAGTTTATCCTGGGGCCCAACGTTAAGGCCTTTGAGGCAGAATTCAGCGCCTATTTGGGGTGCCAATATGCAACTGGCGTAGGGTCAGGAACCGGCGCCTTAAGCATAGCCTACCGAGCAATCGATCTGCACCCAGGCGACCGAATCATTACAATACCCACCACATATG
>JALTIG010000212.1 GCA_027004185.1 bacterium
CCAAACAGGTTCCTCAAAGGAACACGCGCCAGGATATCTGTCACCTTTCCCTTGTTCGTCAGGTTTCGGACTTCCCCTTTTCGGCTGTTGATGTCAGAAATTACATCTCCGACAAACTCTTCAGGTGTCAGGATCTCAAGCTCCATAAGGGGCTCAAGAACAATAACACCTGCCTTTTGCGCACCCTCTCTGACGGCCGTGGCGGCTGCAATCCTCAGGGAGGAAAGGGCATGGTCGTTTTCCTCCCATCTGGCCTCCTTCAAAGTCACAAGGATATCGACCATCGGGCTCCCTGTCAGCGGTCCAAAAGAAAGGGCATCCATAGTCCCGCTCCGTATAGCCCTCCGATACTCCTCGGGAATGGCCTCTGCTACCGGCCACTCGTCATACTGATTACCTGTTCCTCTCTGAACAGGTTTCATTTCCACTTTTACCTCAGCGAATCCACGGGTACCAGAGACCTCGTGATCAAAAACCCCAACTGTCTCCTGCGATCTTAAGATGGTTTCCCGGTAAACTACCTGAGGGGGCCCTACATTAACCTTGAGGCCATGCTCTTTCTGGAGACGTGTTGTGATGACGTTAAGATGAAGCTCGCCCATCCCGGATATTACCACCTGGCCTGTCTCCTCATCTGTCTTTACCTGAAAGGTAGGATCTTCCTCCATTATCTGGGTCAGAACCTCCTGAACGCGCTCAGCTTCCTGGTTTGAAACCGTCTCGATCGCGATGGAGATCACCGGGGTATACGTGTCAATCGGCTCCAGAAGGATAGGATGCAAGGCATCACAGAGGGTATTCCCAGTTGAAGACCTCTTAAGCCCGATCATTCCAACAATATCTCCCGCCTTTGCAACTTCAATCCTCTTCCGATGGTTGGCATGAATCTCAAGGATCCTCGAAACCCTTTCCCGTCTTCTCAGGTTAAGGTTATAAACCTCCTCTCCCACCCGCGTCTGACCTGAGTAGATTCGCACGAAACACATTTTCCTGCCCTGGTCCATCATCACCTTGAACACAAGCGCGGAAAATGGGGCCTTTACATCCGCCGACCGGGTGGTTTCCTTTCCTGTTTCCGGGTCAATCCCCTTGACTGGTGGGATATCCATCGGTGAAGGGAGAAAATCAACAATAGCGTCCATAAGGGGTTGAATCCCTGTGTTCTTCAGGGCCGACCCGCAAAGCACCGGAACAATCTGCAGGTTCAATGTTCTTTCCCGAAGTGCCTGAACAACCTTGTCTTCAGGCAGATTCCCCGTCTCAAGATATAACTCCATCAGGCTGTCATCCGCCTCCGCCACGGTTTCGAGCAATTGTTCCCTCGCCCTTTCCACTTCTTTCCTCTGTTCATCCGGAATCTCCACTATCTCGTATTCGTTCCCCAATCCATCCTTCGACCAGATCAATGCCTTCCGCCGAACTAGATCCACCACCCCTCGAAAATCTCCCTCGGATCCGATGGGAAGCTGCAATACCACGGGAGGGGTATTAAACCTTTCCTTCATCATTGAGACCACCTGGGTAAAATCGGCACCCACACGGTCCATCTTATTGACGAAGGCAATCCTTGGAACCCTGTACTTGTCCGCCTGATGCCAGACGGTTTCCGATTGGGGTTCTACCCCCCCTACACCACAGAAAACGACAACTGCCCCGTCCAATACCCGGAGGGACCTTTCCACTTCGATAGTAAAATCCACATGCCCAGGTGTATCGATTAGGTGAATCTCGTGATCACGCCAGAAAAAATTCGTAACTGCCGATGTAATAGTAATCCCACGCTCTTGCTCCTGAGTCATCCAGTCCATTGCAGTATCTCCGTCGTGAACCTCACCCATCTTGTGAATTTTGCCTGTGTAATAGAGCATGCGTTCCGACACGGTGGTTTTCCCAGCGTCTATATGGGCGATGATACCAATGTTTCTTATCTTTTTAAGCCTTTTTTTCATTCAGTTCACACTACATTACAATGTTCATTCAATCAGCTTATAATATTATAAGTCTAATCTCAGAATTGTCAATGGATTAAAATGAATAATTTATATTTTATAAAGATGACTTTATTTTTAATTATTACAAGTTATCAATCTACCTTCAGTAAATTTTAAAATAAAAAAGCTCCCACGAAAGTAAACTTTCACGGGAGCAGTGTCATTAGGATAATGGCCTCCCTCCTCAAAAGGGCTTAACCGCCATCTCTCCCAACATCCCCCCTATCTACCCGCCCATTTCTATCAGATCTGCGAGACCCTCCTGCTATCCACTTACAAAAAGATCTCCGGTAAGCACGTATCCGCTACCTTTTTATAGGAGAATCTACCTGTTTTCTTATCTTTCCACGAATCTCTTCGGCGACTGTTGCAACCTTTGCGTATTTCCTCTTTAAGCCTTCTTTTTATATTCTGATCAACTGCTTCATGGGTTTTACCTGACACCCCTTTCTGAGCACTTCTCCCTGGAGGCAGGCTACAACACCTTCGATCACTCCCGCCTCAAAAAGCGTTCCCGCTACATGCATCCCATTCATCAGGGCTTGATGTCTCTCATCTTCAGCTAATGCACCACACAACACCGTCACCCATTCATCCGGTATATCAGAATCCGGGTCCAGAAACCCTGCCCTTTCCCTTGACACCACTCTAAGTCCGTCAAGGGAGACATGGTTTGCAACGTGAGTAGCGGCCGCGTCAGCGATGGCACCATATGGAGCAATGACCGTCACGGCATCCGCAATACCCAGGCTGAAGCTCCTTCCCATCCATCCACTGGTAGCCACACCGTAAGGCTCTTGACGTTCAGGGAGCTCCACAACATGACCTGGTCGTCCCGGGACCCGAATCCCCACCCTTACAGGCAGATAAGGGGAAAAAATCGCCATGTCTCCACCGTTATTCACCAGAATCCTTCTAATCGAACTATCTGAACATTCAAGGATTCGTCCCATGATCTCATCGGATATAGCACCGGCAACCGCTGCCATGGGGGTCAAAGTCTCGGCATTCACCCGCTGAACAGCCAGGACCATTCGCTGAACTACACTGGGCCACCGTGCCTTCACAACCAGCTCACACCCTTTTAGCCGGAGAAGAGGATAAAAAGAGGCAACCTCTGCTAGAAGACTTCTCGCCATCTCAGGAAGTCGCCCACACATTGTCCGAACCATACCCTCCTCTCCTTCAAGCTGAATGCCCAAAACCATCGGGCCTTCGGAAACCTGGACGTTAGCCTCCCGGTAGAATGGTTTATGAGACCCAGAAACACCTGCTAACACGTCTCCACTTCCTCCACTCGTCTGTTTCAAGATACTTCCCGGCGTCTTTCAAACTTCTAACTTTACTCCTATACCCTTCATTTCCAGGGAATTCTTCATAGTTATACTAAACTCCAGGGATGCAATCGGCGTGAGGACCGAGACCCATGTAAAGGCACTGGTTTTTACCAACTCCGCATCAACCGTTAGCTTTTACCCTTATGCAATAGACAGGATCGCCTTATAGGCGTCGTGGACTGCGTAGTAGATTGTCCGAGGCTCTTTCGCATCTCCTATGACAAAAAGGCGGTTAGCCTTCCCCTTCAAGCGTCGACGCAGGATCGCCTGCGATTGGTTCCCCATGGCCAGCACAATCTTCGTGGGCCTCACCAGGAACTTCTTTGCATCCCCATCCGCGAGAATGGCCCCCTCCTCCGTGATCTCCCGCAAGGATATGTTCAGAAATATCTGGATCTTTTCCCTCGTCAGACGATTCAGGAGATCCATCCTGGAAATCTCTTCAAGATCCCCAGCAAGACGATCGCCCTTCTCTATCAGAATGACACGATTCCCCAGTGATTTAAGAAATAGAGCCAGTTCACATCCTGTCACCCCACCCCCAACCACAAGGACATCCTCTTTTCCCCTGGGACAACTTCCATCGAGACAATCCACCGGTGTAATAACCCTTTTATCATGAATCCCTGGCAGAATAGGGTGATAAGGAATAGAACCCGTAGCAATCACCACCACATCGAGGGGGTGAGGAAAGTCGCGAGGATCAAACTCCTCCCCAAGCCTCAGTTCCACCCCTGACTTTTCCAACTGTACCTCGAAATACCTTATGAGGTCGTTTATACGATGTTTCATTGGCATGGAAGCAAAAAACCTCAGCTGCCCCCCGATATGTGGCTGACGTTCATAAAGAACTACATGATGCCCCATCTTGTCAGCCTGGAGTGCAGCCGTAATCCCCGCTGGCCCTGCTCCAATTACCGTGATCTCTCGTGGCATAGAAGGCTTCTTCTTTCTCCCAAGCCTGTTCTCGCGACCCACTTCTGGATTAATGGAACAACCGATATAATCCGTCAGACGATTCCCCAGACACCCTTCATTACAGGAGATACAGTATAAGATTTCTTCCTCGCGCCCCTCTTTGACCTTCAAAGGCCATTCAGGGTCCGCAATAAGGGCCCTCCCCATGGCCACAAAATCCGCGTTTCCCTTTACCAGGATCTCTTCTACGGTTCTTGGATATCTGATGTTCCCCACTGTAATTACGGGAATGGATACCATCTTCTTGATATCTCTGGCAAGATAAACCCGCCACCCCTCTTTATAACTCATGGGTTCGAGAATCGTTACGAGACTTTCATAGATCCCGGCAGAAACGTCCAATGCATCTATTCCTGCCTCCTCCAAGCGAATTGCAATTCTCTTACTTTCTTCGAGGGTTAACCCCCCCTTAACAAATTCATCAGCGCTAAGCCGAAACAAAATGGGGAAATCTTCCCCTAAGGCCCTCTGAATCTTTTCAATGATACGAAGCGGGAAGCGCATCCTTCCCTCAAAATCCCCTCCATAGAGATCCCTACGGTGGTTCGTATAAGGAGACATGAACTGTCCGATAAGATAACCGTGCGCCCCGTGCAGTTCTATTCCATCAAACCCTGCCGCCTTCGCACGAACAGCCGCTTTCACAAATCGCTCTTCAATCTCTTCGATCTCCTCTATCATCAGGGCTCTCGGCATTTCCCCAAGGCTCTTACATGGAACCGGGGAAGGGGCAACGGGTTGTACACCACCAGTTATCTCACGGGTTGTCTGCCGGCCCGCATGATGAAGCTGAAGAATGGCTGGAATATGATGCCGATGAATGGCGGAGGCAAGGCGCTTAAGGCCAGAAATAAAGCGGTCATCCGATACACACAACTGTCGAACCGTATTCTTACCCCTCGGCCCTTCAACTTGACTATTTTCCACAATAATCATGCCAACCCCACCCTTGGCACGCATTTCGTAATATGCTAGCATCTTCTCAGATACCTTGCCTTCATAGTCAGCAAAATTTGTACTCAAGGGCGCCATGATCAAACGATTGGGAAGGGTCAAACTACCTATCTTCCCCTCGCTAAACATTCTTGGATAATCCACGGTGTTCCCCTTACATGGCCAAATAGGCCTTTTTAATATGATCCTCTTTAAATAAATCTTGCCCCTTTCCCTCCATCACTACACGCCCATTCTCAAGAACGTAGGCCCGATGACTGATCTCCAAGGCGAAATAAACATTCTGTTCAACAAGGAGAATCGTCGTTCCATTACGATTAATCTCCTGTATCGCCTCAAACGTATGAGAAACAAGTAAAGGATGCAACCCCAAAGAGGGTTCATCCATTAAAAGGAGTTTTGGACTCGACATGAGCGCTCTTCCGATGGCAACCGCCTGACGCTCGCCACCACTCATTGTTCTCGCTTTCTGGTTGAGGCGGCCTTCCAGATGGGGGAAAAGGGAAAAAACGGCACGAAGGTTCTCTTCCCGATACCGTCTCACCTGTGGGATATAGGCCCCCATCAAGAGATTATCTAACACAGTCATATCCGGGAAAACCCGTGCTCCCTCTGGGACGATCGCGATACCCTGTTTCACCATCTCCTCAGGGGCCAAGCTCGAAATATCCCGCCCTTCCAGAGAAATACTTCCTCCTCCTTTCTCCCCTTTCATGCGGGTTGTCAAGCCAAGTATCGTTTTAAGCAAAGTGCTTTTACCCGCTCCATTGGGCCCTACAACTGTGACAATCTCACCTTTATGAACCTCAAGGGAGACATCCCACAGAATCTGAACTGGACCATATCCCGCGCTGAGACTTCGGATTTCAAGCATACTTCTCACCAAGATACGCCTTGATCACCTCCGGATTATCAGCGATCTCTCCAGGCGTCCCCTCTGCAATCTTCTCACCATAATCAAAAACGATCATCCGATCAGAAATCCCCATCACAGCTCGCATGATATGCTCTACCACCATCAAAGTAATCCCACGCACCCGAATAGCTCGCAAGAGATCTAAGGCCTCCTCAATTTCACTTGGTGTCAGCCCAGCCATGTTCTCGTCCAATAGGATAACCTTTGCGGAGGTAGCCAGCGCCCTCGCTAGCTCCAGTCTACGTCTGTCCGGGATGCTAATATTCCCAGAGGAGACATTTCCCACTTTGTCCAATCGAACAAACTCCAACACCTCCCAGGTCTTATCCCATGCCTCTCGCTGGGAAAGTCCGCCTCCGTACATCGCTCCCACCAAGACATTCTCTGCTACCGTCATGTGGGTAAAAGGCTGAACAATCTGTGAGGTCTTGGCAATTCCAAGCTGGCAGATCTTGTGAGGACTCAACCCCGTAATATCCTGTCCCTCAAAGAAAACTTTTCCCTTCGTTGGACGATACACCCCTGTGATAACATTAAAAAGGGTTGTTTTACCGGAGCCGTTTGGGCCAATCAGTCCAAGGATCTCACCTTCATGGAGGGTAAAATCCACTCCACTCAAGGCAGCTAATGCCCCAAAATGCTTGGCAATATGTTCTCCTTTGAGAATAACCCTTCCTTCAGGTTCCACGGTTCCTGCGCTTCCTTTCCTTCCATGCTCCCATGATCCCTCTCGGCATGGCAACAATCACCACAACGATAATCACCCCTACAATGATAAGATAATCATAGGGAAACCTTGCCCAAAGGGGCTCCGATACAAGAGTCAAAAAGCTCGCCCCTACCACCGGACCCAACAAGGTTCCCATTCCACCAAGGAGGGACATGATAACCATCTTAACGGTGATGTGGACACTGAAAACATCGTTAGGGGTAATATAGGTTAACCAGTAAGCATCCACCCCACCGACAATCCCAGTAAAAAAGGCACTGATGGCATAAGCAGATACCTTGATCTTTAAAGTGTTCACACCACTGAGTTCCGCTGCGTCTTCCGCCTCGTGGATCGCCTTGAGGGCATAGCCCATCCTTGAACGTTCAACCAAATAGGAAACAGCGAAAAGCACACTCATAACTACGAGAAAGGTATAATAAAAAAACTTATGTGATGGGCCAATAGGGAGAATAATTCCATGGCTCCCTTGAAAAAAACTTGTACCCACCACGCGATCCCACTCTAACGTTACCTGTTTCATGGCCTCGGCAAAGGCAAAAGTTGCAATGGCAAAATAGGCCCCCCTCAAACGAAGGGTTGGAATCCCTACTGGAATCGCAAAACAGACGGCCATGAGTCCACCTATGATAATACTTGGAAAAAACGGCATCGTGGCCCGCGTCATCAGCAATGCTGTGGTATAGGCCCCGATACCGAAATAGACCACAGGGCCAAAATCGATATAACCAGTATACCCCGACATAAGATTCCAGCAACTTGCCAAGGTGATCCACATGAATATCATGCTTATCAGATGGAGAACATAACCGGACATATGAAAGGCGGGAAGGATTGCAAGACCCCCTAAAACCCCAGCAAT
>JALTIG010000213.1 GCA_027004185.1 bacterium
GTATATGGATAGTTCCCTCTCTGGTTTTGGTGTATCTCTATATCATGTGGACGAGCCGAAAAAAGGGGCGACACCATCTCTATGGAGTGGTTGCCCTTTTGGTGTTACCCGTTTTAATCCTGGGTGCCTTTACTCATATTCTCACTGAACTGAATAAAGAACATTACGGGGTGCCTGCCTGTATTGAGATCGAAACCCCGGAGTTCAAGTCTGCTTACGGGGGGTTACTTCGAATTCGATCGAACCACTGGCGACGGTTTTACCCGGTGGTCAAGGATGTCCGAGAAAAGGCCTATGCGGTGAGTCCAACCTTTCGCAGGCTTAAAATCTACCTAGATGGTTCGATCGGCAAAAAATGGATGGACACTTATCACATGACAGACTTACCGGCAGCTTTTTTCATCTGGGTTTTCAGAGATTCTGTTGCCAAAGCAGGATATTATCAAAATGGATCAAAAGCTCTCGATTTCTACAGTCGTATGGGAAAAGAGATTGATCAAGCCTGCGCCGATGGCCGCCTTGACTGTCGAATGCGTATCACTTCCCTGGTGCCTACCTGGCATAAGGAATATAATAAACTCTTGTTCCCGACCTTTATTTCTGTTTTTAACCGCATTATCCATTTCGACGGATTTTCGGCCAAGACAGACGGTATGATCAGCCGGGGAAGCAGGAAAAACATACAAATTTATTCTGCTGTAACCAGAGAAAAAATAGTTACCAGCCGAAGAGATGCCCTCCGGGCCACCCCGGAGTACTATCTGCATCTGAACAAGGAAAAAACCAGGATTCTCCAGGATATCGGCAAGAGCTATCAGAAAATTGTTCCGGTCCTGTTTTGGGCCGCCTTGGTGACTCTGCTGGGTTTGTTGTTTTTTTCCTGGAAGAGACGACACCTTTGTTTTTTCACAATTTTGGCTATGGCTGCCTTAGGGGGGATAACAGCCATTACTTTCATCCTGGCATTGCTGGACATCACTTCTTATTCTGAGATTGGGCGGGCAATGCATACCGCCTTTCCACTGGTCCTGTTTTTCATTGTTACGGTTTGCATAGACGTGTTGATTCATCTATTTCCCATAACGACCGAGGTCGACAATGGCCAAGTTATTACTGAGTGTTGACCTGGAGGATGTCCGTGATGGCCTGAGCGATGGTCACCGCTATACCGATCGGGTAGTGATCAATACCGACCGTTATTTGGAGATGTTCCGAAATTGGAACGTCCGAGCAACCTTTTTCGTGGTCGGCAAGGTGGCGTACAGGCATCCGGAGCTTATAGACCGGATTATAAAGGAGGGCCATGAAATTGGCTGTCACAGCAGTACTCATCAACACGTTGTCCAGCATACCCCCCAGAGTCTGGAAGCAGATTTACGCAGAAACCGTGATATTTTAAAAAAGTTGGGCGCTACAGAGATTCAAGGATTCCGGGCTCCCACTTTTTCCTTAATCGCTTCGGCTTCCTGGGCTTATCAAGTGCTTGCCGATACTGGATTCACTTATTCAAGTTCTGTTTTACCAGCCCACAATCCCCTTTACGGCTGGCCGGAATTTGGACAACAATGCAAAAAAATTAATGGATTAATCTGGGAAATACCCATGACGGTTTGTCCTGTTCCTGGATTGCGTGTGCCAATAGCTGGCGGCATTTATCTCCGAGTATTACCTTTTTGGTTCCTGCGTTTTATGATTAAAATAATCCAAAATCGTAATCGGATTATTACCACCTATTGTCATCCATATGATATCGATACCGAACAAGAACGATTCATGCATCCTGATTTAGATGAAAATCAATTCTATAACTGGCTAATGTACTTAAATAGAGACAGCCTGCCAAACCGGCTTAAGCAGTTATGCGATACATATTCCGTGCTTTCCTATGGTCAATATGCAACCCGACTGGAATCAAGCAATAAGCATTATTGATATGATCCGAATGCTTACGCGAGAATTACTGATCGATTGCTTGATTTTTGCGTATTAAGGCCAGCTGTTCGGCAATAAGGCCGAGAAAGAACAAAATCAAACCGGTGAGGAAGAGGAAGAGAGTACCGGTAGAAACACCTTCCCCGCTAAACAGGATCGGTGTGCCCCAGATAACACTGAAGAGCAGAAAGAAAAAGCTCAACGGCAGAAAGATACGACCTGGATTGAAAAGGACCACAATATGCACCAATTCTAAAATTGTTATCATGGCCGTTTTAGTAGTTATCGTACTCTTACCGCTTTCTCTCGGCAAAACCTGAATAGGACACTCTTTCACGAGATGACGCTGATTAAGGAAGACTAACGTGATAATATCACTAAATGCCATAGAATTTGGACATAAAGAGAGATATTTCTTGACCAGAGTAGTCACGTATATTTTCATGCCGGAATTGATATCGTGAATCTCCATCGGTATAAGTATGTTGGCAATCATGCGGATAATTACCTTACCAACTTCTCTGTACAAATTTTTTTTAATAAACTGCCTTCGACCGACAACCATGTCAGCGTCAAATTTTTTGATGGTACGATAGAGAGTCGTGACATCTTGCAATCGGTGTTGCCCGTCAGCATCAATGGTGATCACATATTCGGTC
>JALTIG010000214.1 GCA_027004185.1 bacterium
GAGGACAGCGAAAGTAATCAGGGATAAACAAGTGACAGACAGACTCAAGTCCCTCTTCTGGGAATATGATTTCGGAAGGATTGATCCCGTTAGAGAGTTGGAGCTGGTTATCAAGAGGATCCTGTCTCATGGCAGTGTAGAGGATCTGAGGTGGCTGAGAAAGACTTTAGGGGATGAAGAGGTAGAGGCCTTTCTTCTGAGGTCCAAAGGGAGGGGAATAGACAGGAGGCGCCTCAGGTTTTACCAGGTGATCTTCCACCTGCCTTCCAGGGAAGTGGATTTATGGCTGAAAGACCCTGCAAGAAAAATATGGGATGATAGATGCGGGAAGGGGATTGGCATACCGAGGTTTTAAACTGACTGCGAAAAAGTTCGCTCTTGAGGATTTATCCTCCATCCTTTAGGGGCTCACCTATTTTGAAGATGCCGATAGGGAAAGGGCGTCGGAGATGCTGTGGAGAATGGATTGGAGAAGGGTCAAGGGAGAGATAAGGGAATGGGTAAAGGAAGTGGTGGGGTGAACCTCACACTGCGACATCTATTCTCACCACTGCTGGCAAAGCCTTTGTGTAAAACGCCCAATTCCAATCCTGTAACCTCTGTTTTACACGTAACACGTACGATGCTACTATAAACACTGTTAGCAATCTGCGACTGGAGGTTGGGTAATATGACCCGTTGGAAAGACTGGTGGAATCAGGCTGAGGCGGACCTTAGGCATACAAAGGTTGCCGTGGAATCCGGCAGCTATGAGTGGGCCTGTTTTGCCTCTCAGCAGGCTGCAGAGAAAGCAGCGAAAGCTGTATTTGAAAAGAGGGGAGAGAAAATATGGGGTCATAGTGTTTTGAGGCTGTTGGAGGTCATGGGAGAAAGCGTTTTTATACCTGATGAAATAATCACATGTGCCAAGGTTCTTGACAAACATTATATTCCCACCAGATATCCCAATGGATTGGTAGAAGGTTCACCTTCGGAGTTTTACACCAAAGAGGAGGCGGAGTTTGCCATCGGCTGTGCAGAAAAGATCCTTAGGTTCAGTGACAGTCTTCTCTCTGAATAGGGGAATTATAGAGAAGGCTATTGATAGGTTTGTTGCTGAGCTTTCCAAAAAGGGGGAAGTGCTTAAAGTGGTGCTTTTCGGATCGTGGGCCAGAAGCGAGGCCTCTGTGGGGAGTGATGTTGATTTTTTGGTGGTGCTTAGAGAAAGTGATATGTCCTTTCTTGACAGAATTGCCCATTACACGCCAAACAAATTTCCAATAGATGCGGACGTTTTTCCTTACACATTAGAGGAACTGAAAAGCAAAAATATCCCCATTGCGGAACAGGCCTTGAAAGAAGGGAAAGTGGTTTTCGAAAGGGATTTATAGACCCAAAGCGTATTCCCTCCGAAAGAGTACCTCGAAGGCATCGAAGTCAAAATCAAGGGGGCAAGGATCCTCAATGCTGTAGGAAGACCTGCTGAAAGGACAAGAAAATGAGATCCAATGATTGTGTTTATATCTGCCAAGTTTGATAAAATGCCAAACTCTATCCTTGATAGAACACTTGATCTTGAGGTTATCCGAACGAGAAAGGGCACTTGAATGGAAAATATCCTGGGCTTGACGGAGAGCATATGTGATGTATAATACAGGTGTATACATTATAGGAGGTTGTGATGATAAGGACGCAAATATATCTTACGGATCACCAACGTGCCGAACTGGCTGCACTCTCTAAGGCCTTGGGTAAAAAACAGAGTGAACTCATCCGAGAGGCCGTGGATCGCCTGATCGAACAAATGGGCAGCAGTCGACGGGAGGCCGTGTTACGCGAAGCCGCCGGAATGTGGAAGGACCGGACGGATCTTCCCGACTTTCGGGCATTACGGGCCGAATGGGACAGGAAGTAACCATGCCCAGGGAAATCCTTCCCGACACGGATGTTCTCGTTGATTTCTTCCGAGGGTATGACAAGGCGGTGGCCTTCGTAACTGCCTATGCTCACAGGATCATCCTGTCCTCCATCGTCGTTGCGGAGTTGTATGCCGGCGTCAGAGGAGATGCGGAACTCCGTGTCCTGGAGAACTTTGTTTCTCTCTTTCGTGTTGTGCCGGTGAGTGTAGAGATAGCCAAGGCGGGAGGGCTCTATAAACGCGATTACGGAAAATCACATGGGGTAGGACTTGCCGATGCCATTTTGGCAGCGACGGCTGAAATGGAAAACGCGGAGCTTAAGACCTTGAACACGAAGCATTACCCCATGTTGAAGGGCATCGAACAGGCCTATAAGAAAGGGTAAGGGAAAAGGACTGAGTGAGAAGTTCAACGTTCGACGTTCGACGTTCAAAGTTAAGAAATGAGAAGCGAACGACCCATGATGAGTTTACTCTATGAAGTGATCTGTAATCTATAATGTGTGAGGTATAAGGAGTAAGGAGTGAGGAAAAAGGGAAATTTCAACAACAATGAGCGGGTTGTGTTATGCCGAGAATGTTCAGGGATTTAGGGGGGTGGAGGGATTACTGTAAAAATATACGATAACACTGAAATAACAGTAAAGAGCATAAAGAGAAAGGCTGGAAGAAAAAAGATTT
>JALTIG010000215.1 GCA_027004185.1 bacterium
ACCTTCACCATTTTTCCATCGTTATCCTTGCATCATGGTGGGCCCACCAGGGATCGAACCTGGGACCTACCGGTTATGAGCCGGTGGCTCTACCAATTGAGCTATGGGCCCTTCTAGCCTTAACCCTAATGCTTATTTATTCTTTCGTCAAGGTTTTTTATCCTTCCAAGAAACTTTTTAGCCGGATCACTCGACTTGGGTGTCTCAATTTCCGTAGGGCCTTGGCCTCGATCTGGCGAATCCGTTCACGGGTAACCTGAAAACTCTGGCCAACCTCTTCCAGCGTGTGATCGTAGCTTTCTCCGATGCCAAAGCGCATTCTTAATACCTTTTCCTCCCGGGGAGTCAGTGTTGCAAGCACCTTCCGTGTCTGTTCTGAGAGGTTGCTGTTTATCAGCGAGTCCATAGGGGATTCAATCTTTTTGTCTTCGATGAAATCTCCGAGGTGGCTGTCTTCCTCTTCACCCACGGGCGTTTCCAGAGAAATGGGTTCCTTAGCAATTTTCAAGACATTCCGGACCTTTTCCAGAGGCATCTCCATACGGTTTGCGATCTCTTCTGGAAGCGGCTCACGCCCCAGCTCCTGAACAAGTGCGCGCGAAACTCGAACAATTTTGTTAATGGTCTCTATCATGTGGACAGGGATTCGGATGGTTCTAGCCTGATCAGCAATGGCGCGTGTGATGGCCTGTCGGATCCACCAGGTCGCATAGGTGCTGAACTTATATCCTCGCTGATATTCGAATTTTTCCACCGCCTTCATTAGGCCTATATTACCTTCCTGGATCAGATCGAGAAACTGAAGCCCTCGGTTGGTATATTTTTTTGCGATGCTTACTACAAGTCGGAGGTTTGCACGAATCAGGGTATCTTTTCCCTCATTAGCCATCTTTTCACCCCTTCGAATTGTAGTAATAACCTCCTTTAACTGAGTGGAGCGGCAACCCGTTTCTCTCTCGATCTCCCTCACGCGTTGTAGGATACCGCCGGCGTTTCTCTTAATCTCATTAAATTCCTCAATGGTCAGCTTCTTACGTGCCAGGAAGGATTTTAGTTTTTCGGGATCGTTTTCGAAGCGATAAAAATCCTGGATCATCTTCTGCGGTGACATGATCAACCGTGCTTCATAGGGTATCAGACTTTTCTCTTCATTCACGAGTTGCTGATAATATTCCTGTAGCCGTTTGACAACTCGTTGTACCACATCATACTTTAAATCCATGTGTTCAATGATTCGGTACATGGAGTTTTTCTTCCGACGGATCTTTGTCCGAATAGGTTTGACGGGCTGCCCTTTTTTAAGGATTTCGTGCTCTTCCACATAGAGAGCTTCCATGTCTCGGTCATACTTACGGAGCTGATTGACGTACTTAAAGATTTTTTTTCTGACCCTTTCTTTGATCTCCGGTTCCGTCTCGTCTTCATCAATCAGATTCGTAACTTCTCTGATATCTAGAGGTTCCCTTTCCAGCTTTTCCCCCAGGATCAGAGCCTCCTGGACGGCAACATAGGTCGCGAGGGCAGTCTGTCTAACGAGGTTTTTCCCTTCTTCTATCTGGCGTGCCACTGCGATTTCCCCGTCACGTGAAAGTAGTGCAACGGCCCCCATCTCCCGAAGGTAGAGACGAACGGGATCGGTGCTGCGGAAATCGTTATCCAGAATACGTTCCAGCTGTTCATCCTGTGTAGTGTCTTTTTTCGTGATCTTGATGTTCTGTTTGCTGTCAACAACCTCGATGTCCATCTCTCCGAACATCATCAGCAGTTCATCGATCTGTTCGGTTGAATATACGTCTGGGGACAGCAGGTCGTTGACCTCGTCAAAGGTTAAAAACCCCTTTTCCTTCCCTATCGAGATTAACTTTTTGACTTCATCAACTTTTTGTTTTTCCATAGGTACCTTCACCTCGATTTATAATTGGAATTCAAGACGCGGATATATAATTTTTTCAGGGCGTCGCGACGTCTCAGCAATGCCATTGCCTCCTGATTCCTTCCTGATCTTTCCAACTCCTTCCTCTTTTTGTCTAACGCCGCGACCTCTGACCTGTAATGCCTGGCGTGTAGATCTTTAATGCCGTCATAAAAGGCCTTCCGCGCTT
This sequence comes from bacterium, assembly GCA_027004185.1. Lineage (GTDB taxonomy): Bacteria > Desulfobacterota > S145-22 > S145-22 > S145-22 > S145-22. The sequence continues at coordinate 2,103 of JALTIG010000215.1, forward strand.
GATCTTCAGTCATTTGTATCTCATTGACCATGATCCGGGAAAGTAGGACTTTTTCTTTTTCACCTAACCGTTCCATTAAAACGGAAGTTTCAATCTTTCCCCGATTCAATACTTCCCCAATAACCGCCTCCACAAGTGATTTTTGCGGTTGACCCAGAAACAGGGGCACCATTTTCTCTATCGCTGTTTCCTTTGCCAACTCCGGATATTGAAGCAACGCCGTTAAAACAACCTCTTCCGGATCTTCCCTTTGCTTCCCTTCTAATATAGGTTTCAATACCATGGATTTCCCCATAGTGGGGATACTTCTCTGCTTTTTTCCTAAACTTCCCAAATCTTCAATTATACTATATAAAATATCTTTTTTCAATCCTAATATTTCTTCTGCCTTTTTTATGTAAAGTTCAAGACGGACAGAATCCTGGATTAATCCAAGGAATCTCAGGCTTTCCTTGATCTCCCTTTCCTGTATCTGGAGGTTCTTTTCTACACTTCCGCTGTGGGAAGCCTGTATCATCCGGTAGATTATGGCGTCTTCTGCACGATCGATTACATCCTTTAGGGCATTGGTATCCGGTGGAGTCAGGTAATCCCCAGGGTCTTTCCCTGTTGGCAAGGTTGCCTGAAAGGCAGCAAGGCCGGCGCGTGTTAATTTTTCAAGTGCCCGTGTTGAAGCCTTGTATCCAGCCTCATCACCGTCAAAGAGTAAGACCACCTGATCTGCCCACCGTTTTAGACGGTTAGCGTGCGAATCGGTGAAAGCCGTCCCAAGTGATGCGATGCCATTCTTGAAACCCAGTTGGTAAAGAGAGATAAGGTCCAGGTACCCTTCTACGAGGATGGCGAGGCGATGTCGGGATATTTCACGACGCGTCTGGGCCTCGCCGTAGAAGAGCTTTCCCTTTTGGTAAATCATGGAGTCAGGTGTATTCAGATACTTGGGAAGGCGATTTCCCATTGCACGTCCCCCGAATCCCACGGTTCTTCCCCGTTCGTCAATGATGGGAAAGATAACTCGGTGCCGAAAAATGGGGACGTATGTCTCGGGCTGTGTCGTTTTGAGAAGCCCGATGGCAGATGCGTCTTTAGGATGAAACCCGTTTTTCAAAAGAAGTTCCTTTAACCCATAGGTGCTTGGAGCAAAACCCAGTTCAAAGATATCAATCATTTCACGGGAGATGCCTCGTTTCAACAGGTAGTTACGGGCTTCTGTGCCCCTTGAACTAAGGAGGATTTCGTGAAAATATTTCTTAACTACACGGTTGATTTCATGATAGGTTTCCCATTTGGAGGAACCGGCCATAGTTTTCTTTGGCAATTTGATCCCGAGGCGGTCGGCAAGGTCTTTCACGGCATCAGTGAAGTCAAGATTTTCTATCTTCATCCAAAAAGTGATAGCGTCTCCGCCCACCCCGCACCCAAAACAGTAAAACATCTGCTTTTCAGGACTCACAGTAAAAGAGGGAGTTTTTTCAGCGTGAAAGGGGCATAATCCCACCCAGTTACGCCCTTTACGTTTTAGAGCGACCCGTTCAGAGACGAGGGAAACTATGTCCAACTGATCCTTAATGGTTTCAATCACGCCGCGGTAATCATTCATAGTTATAACCCTCAGATAAGCTGAACCACAGTGATCCCACGCCCGCCTCTTCGTATATCCCCATCATCAAATCCCTTGATCCCTTCGTGTTCGGAGAGATATTTATGAATCGCTTCCCGAAGTTTCCCGGTCCCGATACCGTGAATGATTGTCACCTCTCTCATTCGATGAACCAGGGCGGTATCGATGAACTTGTCCAACTCCGGCAAGGCATCCTGGACCCGGTAACCAACCACGTTCAATTCCGGTTTGATCTCTGTGGACAGATCGACCCCGATAAAGGTCTGGCCAGATTGTCTCTTTCCTTGGGAGTCTTCTTGACATTTCTTCAGATCTCTGAGGGGGATTTGCATTCGAATCCCTTTGACTAGGATGTCGGCGCTCTTTTGGCGGGAATGGATACTCAATACATGTCCTGTTTTTCCAAGGGTTGTTACCATTACCCTGTTCCCCACGGTGATGGTTTCATCGGAAAACGAGGGTACCGATACCCCATCTTTTGTTGGAACCTCACGAAACGGTTGAAGCGTCATCCTGTTGAACCGCCCCTTCATGCTCGAATAGAAGGCATGGTAAGAGGAACCCTGCTCGGCTGAAGAATCCTTGATCTCTTTCATAAATTCTTGAAAGGTCTGCCGCTGTTTTTTGACCTGATTGTCCCACTTAGCCTGGAACCTTTTCAATATCTCCTCTTTCTGATGGGTGATCTCTTCGCATAAACCCTTGAACTGTTCTCTCAGAGATTGGATTTCTCTTTTTGCATCTGTAACTGATGCTCTTTCCTTTTCAAGCGTGATCTTCAAGGATTCCAGTTCAGATATAAGATCCGTTAACATTCGCTCCTGATCTGTGCGGTATGGTTGAGCTGCTGCCAGGACTTTCTCCGGGAGCCCATAACGTTTAGCCATTTCAAAGGCATTACTGTTACCGGGGATCCCATAACGTAGGGTGTATAGAGGCCGCATCATTTCTGAGTCGAAGGCTACCGAGATGTTCATAGAAAGGGGATGCTGGGCTCCGTATCCCTTCAGCAGTTCAGAGTGTGTTGTTACCATCACTGTGGCCCCCCGACGGGCCAGGATATCCAGGATCCCGAGTGCGAGGGCTGCTCCTTCCGACATCCCAGTGCCCGCGCCTATTTCGTCAATCAAGACGAGGCTTTTCTCCGTGCTTTTCTCAAGGATTCCCTTGAGATGTTCGATGTGAGCGGTAAAGGTGCTCAAGTCATCTGCAATGCTCTGCTCATCACCGATTTCTGTAAAAACCTCTTGATAAGGATAAATCTCTCCACCCTGGGCAGATGGGATGGGAAGAGCCGCTTTGGTCATGAGCACGACGACCCCAAAGGTTTTTAGTGCTACCGTCTTACCCCCAGCATTGACACCCGATAGGATGAAAATTCTTTTCCCTTCTGGGATTACAAGATCAATGGGAACAACCTCGCGGGGCTTTTGAATCAATAGGAGGGGATGGCGAACCTGCCGGAGAAGGCAACCCGGTGTATCGCGAAGTTTAACTGGTGCAGCCCCGTATTTCTCCATAAAAAGGACACGGGCATGAATTAGGTCCAGGTCGGTAACAACTTCCAAGGCCCGTTGGAGGAGAGACAACCTTTCTGCTACCTGTGCACTCAAGGACCGTCGGATTTCTTCTTCTTCTCTTTCGATTTCCTGGTATGTCATTGAGAGGGCGTTGTTTAGAGTGACACATTCTATAGGCTCGATAAACAGGGTCAGGCGACTTTGTGACTGATCGTGGATAATGCCTTGAATAGCCTGTTTGGCTCCCGCTTTGACAGGAAGGACGTACCTGCCGTTTCTGATGGTCAGGTACTGATCTGCCAATTGTTCGGCTAACCGGCGGGAATGAATCATCCTGTTTAGTATGATCTGGATTTCATTCTTTTGCCTTTTTGCTCTTCTCCTAAGTTTCCTTAGGTGGTCAGAAGCGTGATCTTTTATGTATCCTGTGGCATCGATTGCTCCTTCGATGATTTTTTTGAGGGGATACAGGTCAGGGATGTTTCCCCATCGTTCGAATACAGGGGGATAGGTGCATTGGGTTTTCTCTTTGACCTTTTTAAAATAGGTGTCGATCTCCCTGAGCTTTTCGACAAACAGGGCCACATCCAAAAGTTCAGGGGTATCCAGAACGATTCCTGATACCTGAAGGCGTTGAAAGATCACTTTGAGGGATGGGATACCTTCTAACGGGCAGATACCGAATATTGATGTGATTTCTTGAAGGGAACGACAATGGGCATAAATCTGATCGATCTCTTCTGGTGAAAAGGCCGGTTTTAAGCGAGAGAGAGCCTCCTGCCCCCCAGGGGTCTTGGCAAACCCTCCAATCATTCCAAGTATTTCATGAAAATTTAGATGATCCAACGTTCGTGTATCCATTTAATTAGATAAGTGTATTTCCCTTTTGTTTCAATCAAATGAAAGCCATGTCCCTTTCTTTAAAGAAGGACTACTTGATTCTCTAAAATCACGGCCCTACCTTTGAAAAAGCCCAATTTATGTACCGAGTCGTTTAATTTTAGTGTTGAATCTTGTAGTTGGAGGTTGCGAAGCCCATTTGACAAGGTCAAAAGAGATCAAAGCGATTTTCACAGACACCTCAATTTACAATGGGTGTGGACTTGAAATTTAAAATATCCTTCCTTACCCTTTACATTCTGGTTTCTGTATACTCACCTTTAACTGAATGTTTGGCTCTTGCTTTTTAATTTAAAGATAATCAATAATTTTGATAAATCAAGGGCTATTCTCAGAAAGAACAGCCCTTACGATCCGGTTGATGCGTTTTCCATCTGCTCGCCCGGCCACTTTAGGCATCACAGCCTTCATGACTTTACCCATCTCCTTAGGATGTGTGGCACCGATTTCCGAGATGGTGTTTTGAATCAGAGTTATCAGCTCCCTTTCGCCCAGTTGCTCAGGAAGATAGGTTTGACAGAATGAAATAAAGGCCTTTTCTTTTTCAACAAGGTCCGTGCGATTTCCCTGCGAGAACTGACGCATGGCATCTTCTGATTGACGAACAAGCCTCTGGATGATACGGATGATTTCTTCGTCACTAAGGGGCTTTTTCTTTTCGATCTGGCTGTTTTTGACATTGGAAAGGATCATCCTTAAGGCAGAAAGACGCTCTTTCTCACCCCTTTTCATGGCATCTTTAAGATCCCGTCTGATTCTTTCCAGAATCGTCATGATTCAAGCCCTGAGTTTTAATCAATAATCCCTAAATTTTCGCATGCGTTTCAATGCGCGTTTCCTTGCTGCCAGCGCCTTTTTCTTCTTTTTGATGCTTGGCTTTTCATAATGTTCCCTCTTTCGGAGCTCTGAAAGGATACCTATCTTTTCGCATTGTTTATTGAATCTGCGAAGGGCGCTTTCAAAGGACTCCCCTTCTCCTACGACAACCCCTGGCATGCATTTCCCCCCTCCTTCCTTGAATTATTTTCAACAACTTTACAATTTTAGCAAAATATCTAATCTCTGTCAATAAGAATTTCAAACGCTACCTGTAAAAGACTTAAAGCGAAGAACTTTTGGCAAGACTCACTCATCCTACATGATGGGGAATGAGGGAAGGTTCCATTAACCTCCTTATGACGGAGAGATCAACGGGTGCTGATCGGGAAGATACCCTCGCTGGAAAATTGTTTCAGGAGGGACGGAGCCTTTCTTCTTGCTTGGTGAAGAGAATTTTAGGCCAATAATTGCCTTTTCAAGTACCTCGTCCATGTGTTCGACGAGATGGATATTCATCGTCTTCAGGATCCGGGTAGGAATTTCCTTTAAATCCTTTTCGTTTTCACTTGGGATCAGGATATCGGTAATCCCTGCCCGGTGTGCTGCTAACAATTTTTCCTTCAAACCGCCAATGGGTAAGACGCGGCCACGGAGGGTGATTTCCCCTGTCATGGCAACACAGCTTCGCACCGGTTTCTGAATCAATGCTGAGGCAAGGGCTGTCGCCATGGTTATCCC
>JALTIG010000216.1 GCA_027004185.1 bacterium
AATAAATCACATTACAAAGGACAAAACGAAGGATAAAAATCTATGTTTTCCTCTTGACAAAGATCGTAGTATCTTAAATGAGGCAACGATTCTGTTTCGTATAGATTTTTCGTGAGGCAATTTGAGGTATTGACAAAATGAAATCTTTTATATTATAATTTGGAAAACGTTTTCTATAAGGAGATATTATGAAATATACGATAAAAGATGTAGCCAAAATAGCAAACGTTTCCATAAGCACAGTTTCACGAGTATTGAATAGAAATAAGGGAGTCTCCTCGAAAACACGAAAACGAGTATTAGATGTGATAGAAGAATTGGGTTATTCACCTTCCGCTTCAGCACGTAGCTTAAAAACTCGTTTATCCAAAACTATTGGAATTGCTGTACCAGATACATTTGGAGATTTCTACGGAGAGGTTATAAACGGAGTAGAATTAACGGCGGCAGAAAACGGATACAATCTCATAGTTTCTTTGAATCATCACATAATAAAAGAAGAACTGGCTGCGGTAAATTTCTTCAAGGCAAAGAGAGTTGATGGTGCCATACTGGTTACAACTCTTGGAGATGATGATTATATACGTTCTTTAATAGAAAGTGGTTTTGATATCGTCTTGTTGGATAGAGATCCGCACGGTCTGAGGGTTGATACAGTGAAGACGGATAACTTTCGTGGGGGGTATATGGCAACGGAATATCTTTTGAAATTAGGTCATTCTGCCATTTTATTCATTCAAGGACTTTCATATCTCGATTCTTCGAGAGAGCGCTTTAACGGTTACAAAAAAGCTTTAAAAGATAAGGGTATAGAGCGGGAAGAAATCTTTATTTTGGAAGGAGATTTCACACCAGAAAGCGGATATTCAGCCACCAAAGGATACTTGGAGAAGCATGGCTTGAATTTCACCGCGATATTCGCTGCCAACGATCAGATGGCAATAGGAGCCATTAAGGCTTTAAACGATAAAGGTATTTCTGTCCCAGAAGACGTTTCTGTGATCGGTTTTGACGATAGTTATATGGCACCATACGTTATACCATCTCTTACCACGATAAAGCAGAGAAGAGAAGAGATGGGAAGAGTGGCAACGGAATTGCTTTTGAGTAGGATCACCTCTCGTGGCAAAAGGGAAAAAACCCCTCGTCAGGTGATCATACCGGTAGATTTAGTTGAACGTGAATCTGCAATACCCATCCCTTCAAAAAGGAAGGAGGTGAATAGCCAGAATATAAAGAATTCACAAAAAATCAAAGGTCTAAAAATACCTTAAGGAGGGACTTAGCAATGAAAAGATTCTTGTTATTACTTGTGTTAGGAGTATTTGTTTTAAGTTTCGTGCCTGCGATTGGTGCGGGAATAGGTGAACTTCCACGCTCTGAGACTTTGTATACTGCAGGTTTGCAATGGGGACCACCAACCAATTGGAATCCCTTATCTGGATCCCCAGCTTGGCCCATAAATGCAGGATCAGGCAGAGAACTCATATACGAAACTTTGTTCATGTACAACATGCTCACAGGAAAGTTGGAGCCATTGATAGGGAAAGAATACGAATGGGTGGACAATCTAACACTAAAGGTAACTTTAAGAGACGATGTCTACTGGCAGGATGGACAACCTCTAACGGCTTACGATGCAGTCTATACGTTTGAACTTGGCAAAAAGTATGAAGGCTGCCCATGGAGCAATATATGGTTGTATGTCAAAGATATCTTTTCTGTTGGAAAGTACATGTTCGTCGTTAAATTGAAACCAGAAAATCCTAACAGGTTCGTCGTAACAGATGCATTAGGAAGCGTCTACATACTTCCTGAACACATATGGAAGAATGTAGAAAAAGAGAATAACTACGATATAAAGAAGATACGGGAATTCACCAACGTACATCCAGTAGGTTCTGGCCCTTACACTTTATATTACTATTCTCCCGAAAAGATAGTCTTGAAACGTTACGATAATTATTGGGGTAAAGCTTTCTTTGGTGGTCTGCCCGTGCCGAAGTATTTTGCACATCCTATCTTCAAGAGTAACGACGAAGGAAATCTTGCCCTTGAAAAAGGTAATGTCGATATATCACAGCAATTCGTTCCACAGATCTGGAAGATGTGGGAAAAAGGTCTTCCAATAGGGACTTGGTATAAACATCCTCCATATTATGTTCCTGCAATGACACCATCGCTGTGGTTTAATTTGCACAAGCATCCACTCGATATTCCAGAGGTTAGGAGAGCAATAGCATATTGTATAAATTACAAGAAGATCGCTCAATTGGCTATGACGAAATACTCTCCCACTGCGAAGTCGAGTTTAATACTTCCATTCGGTGGTGAAAGCAAATATTTCAATGAGGATTTAGTTAAACAGTACGGTTGGGAATACGATCCTAAGAAGGCCGAGGCACTTTTGAAGAGTATAGGTGCAAAGAAAGGTAAAGATGGTATCTATGTTCTAAAAGATGGAACGAGATTGGGCCCATTCAAGGTGGAATGCCCCTATGGTTGGACTGACTGGATGGTTTCTTTGAAAATAGTTGCTCAATCTGC
>JALTIG010000217.1 GCA_027004185.1 bacterium
ATTTATGAAGGATAGGTTGCTTGTCCGCCCCTACCCCGCTCTTCATGAAAGTGTTCGGCCTCTTCTCTGATTTGCACGAATCCCTGGTATACTTACCTTTACCACCTGCGTCGCCATTTATCCCGGTAGCTCGGCGGGTCGGGGATAGGCTCGTCCGGCTGCTCTGCCCTCTCTGCGAGAAAAGTACTCTCGTCACCATCTTTGATCCTGATTCTACCCGCGAGACGCCGATCCTTGCGGAGTCTCACACTACCGGTTCCGGAGACAGGGTCGTACTCCCAGGCTCCTTGCCACGTGAAAGAGACACCCCTCTTCGTGGGCTTACAGTTCACGTGGGCAAGAAGAACGAACATCCTTAACATGTCGTCATATCCCGTCAGCGAAATCAGCGCGGTTCCAATGATATCGATGTCATCATTATCCCACTGGGATGTCTCGATGATCCGCCACCAACCATAATACTCAGGAGGTATATCTACGTCCGCCATCTTTATCAAGAAAACTGTTTCCTGAGGACTTCTATAAAATAGGGCTCCACCCTGTCAATCTTCCTTATGGTCTCTTCATGGTTGTCGAGATATCCCTTCTCATGGAGAAACCGGTAAAAGAGTTTCAGCGCCGGTGGCCAATACACATATTCATTTGGCTCTACCATCATCTTCCTCAGGAGAAAATCTTCAAAAAACTCGACAAAATACACGCTGGGCACAGACTTTAAAACAACGACGTCCTCATGGATGTATCCATAGATAAAATGGAGATATGTGTGGAGACAAAAAGAATACTTCTTTGCATCATCCTTTGTCAGTCCCTTGGCTACAAGCCATCTTTCGAAAAGATCCTCACACTCATCCTCTAAGAGGAGTAAGAGTTTTTCATACCTGTCATATGCTGCGCCGTCGTAAACAAGCTCATCTAATGTATGTATCTTCTTTATGAGATCCCTGTCACCTTGATCCGGCGGCACTATCTCACCTGAAATCACCAGTTTTTTATAATCGAAAGGCTGTATGAGATACCGGACTTCCTTCCGGATGAACATGAATGGCATGCCAGGTTCAGGTTGTTGGTCTGGTGGAAACAGATAACTGCGTCTTTCTATCATTTTTGTCAGCAGGGATTGGGCTTCGGTTTTATCCAATCCAAAAGTACCTCTTATGGCCTTCAATATCTCTTGCCTTACTTTCATATCTTCATCACCCTTCTCGACAAGAAGGGCATAGTTCCAGAGCATCGTGGAAATCTGGAAGGCATCGTTAATTTCAGTTTCACCATTCTCAACAAACTTCATGAGCGGTTTAGCATATTCCAGCATGGCCTGTGCCATCGAAATGGAACGAAAGCCTTCAGGTGCTCCCAGGTGAGGAAGGCCGGGCCTTGGAACGTCCTTTTTGTGATCCTCTCTTTTTTTCTTTGCCATGGGCGTAACTCCCCTCTATATAAACCTACGTGACGGCCGAATAAAATACCTGCCCGTCCCTGATTTCGCTGCGTACACGTCTCTTGCCCTGGAGATACCTCAAGTGGGCATTCGCTTCTCCGGTTGCAAACCACTTCTGCATCAGCGGAAATTCTTTCCAGGACTCCGCCTCGATATCCCATGTCATTTTCGAGGCCGTCTGGTAGCCGTTCCTGGTGCCCTCCTTCAAAATGGACAGCACCTCGTTGGCCCGTATCCGGTGGTGCTCAATCAACTCCTCAACCCGATGCCGAAAGTCGGCGATGACACTCCTATGGCCCGGGAGGCACATCTTCCCATCCAGTTCCTTGACCTTTCGCAGGCTTTTGAGGTACTGATCCAGCGGATCGCCCTGATCGGACCAGGCCTGAATATTGGGCGTGATATCCCCAAGGACGTGGTCCCCGGAAAACAGGATCTTCTTCTCCGATTCATAGAGACACATATGGCCTTGGGTGTGTCCCGGTGTTGCAACCGTCTTCAGGGTGTAGTTCCCCACCTTGAAGACCTCTCCGCCGTACAGTTCAAGGTAATCCACCACCGCTTCAGGACCATATTTGAAGCCCGGATGATTTTTCGCCATGACTTCGAACTCTTTCTCAGGCAAACCGCTCGAGATCGCATATTGTGCAAACGGGCTCATGCGGGCGTGTGGGGTCTTGCGGGACTTGAGCAGAGTTGCATCCGCTTGGCCCATATAGGCCTTTGAGCCTTCCGCGAGGAACGTAGCGACCAGACCCTGATGGTCCACATGCATATGGGTGACAACAATATCGGTCCTTTCGAGATCGAGGCCAATCTCGGCAAAACCGGCCTCCAGGGCTTCCCGGCATTCCGGACGGTTCATGCCGGTGTCAATAATCAGGTTCCTGTCATCGGAACCCGTAACCCTTGCTCGCCTTAAACCACTTGACTTTTCCTTCCGCCATTTCCTAAGACTCCTCTCTTTGTTAACAGTTAACATCTGCGGTACGCTACACATAGGAATCATCTAAAAATGCCTACTCTTTACAAAGGGCGGTTCTTTCGATAACCGCCAAATATCAAACTGAAAATGTTCATAATGTATTTTACG
>JALTIG010000218.1 GCA_027004185.1 bacterium
TTGCCAACTTCCTCCCGACATGGGCATCATAGGGAGATATCTCCTTTCCCTCTTCCATGTAATAGATTCCCAACTCCAGAAGTGCAAACCCCTCATCTCCAAGGGCTACAAGGCTTTCCGGAGGACACGGGGGACGGTATCCCTGCATATCCATGGCCAGAACCTGTTGTTTTGCCTGGTGGATCAATGCATCGCGGTTCACACATATGTTATCTTCACGCCTAAGATAGCGAAGCATACGCGCCTCTTCCGCACTCGCAGAAACCCGTGCCATACCGATTGTCTCAAACACCTTGCGCACAAATGGGAAGTAGTCCCCATCAAATCCCTCTGGTAGTGCCTCGAAAGCCCTCACGAGGGATTCCTTACATCCTCCACCTGCAGGGATCAAACCAACTCCAACCTCCACAAGTCCCATGTAAGTCTCTGCATGGGCCACAATCCGGTCTGAAGCCAAGCATATTTCGCATCCTCCCCCCAAAGCCATACCCGCAGGGGCCGCGACCACCGGGACCCCAGCGTATTTCAACTTCAGAAATGCATCCTGAAATTGCCTGATGGCTAAGTCGATCTCTTCCCAGTTTTCATCTTCGATCTCGAATAAGAGGAGCATAAGGTTTGCCCCGGCAGAAAAATTGGAGGCGTGATTGGCAATCACCATTCCTCTCATCTCAGTCTCTATTTTTTCAATAGACTCATCGATAAGGGAAATAATATCACCACCAATGGCATTCATTTTGGTATGAAACTCGAGACACGCTACATCATCCCCGATATCCCACAAGGTCCCTCCCGGGTTTTCCTTGATCTTCCGATATGAAGTTCCCCTGTCTGACAAAAGTATCAGCCAGTCTGGTCTCTCCAGGGGACGGTGCACCCTTTGCAAGGGATCAAATACAAGAGGGAGGTTGTCCTTGAAAACATAGAAGGCCTTAGGCTGGGTATTGAGCACTTGATCAATGACGGAAGGAAGCTTCCTTCCGTCATCCTGGATCCTTTCAGCAAGCCTTGTCACTCCCAGGGCGTCCCACAACTCAAAGGGTCCGTTTTTCCATGCAAAACCCCACTTCATGGCATTATCGATATCCTCAATCCGATCACTGATGATGGTTACCTGAGATGCGGCATAGCTCAGAATCCCGAGGAGAAGATCCGAAACGAACCGGGCCTGAGGGGTCTGGTCTTCCAAGAGGATCTCCATGCGTCGGACTGGATCCTCATAAGACTGTAGCCTATAGAGGATCGAAAAAGAGACCCTCTTCTTGGGACGATAGCTCATGGTCTTCATATCAAGGACCTCAATCCCACCTTTGGTTTTCCTGTAAAAGCCCTGGCCACTTTTTGTACCCAGCCATCCCTTCTCTAACATCACCTTCAGTTTGTCAGGCAAAGAGAAAACCTCCCGCCACGGATCCTCCTGTGCCATCTGGTAAACATTTTCCGCCACATGGGCAGCGATATCCAACCCTACCATGTCAGCGGTTCGATATGTGGCCGTTTTGGGATGTCCAATCAGTTCACCCGTCAGGGCATCTACCTCTTCCAGGGAAAGCTCCCACTTTTCCATCAGGCGGAAGGTCCACAAAAAGGCAAAAATCCCGATGCGGTTCGCGATGAAATTGGGTGTATCCTTAGCAATAACCACACCCTTACCGAGGTATTGTTCCCCAAATCCCCGAACTATCTGAACCACCTCCGGGGCTGTCCATCGGGTAGGAATCACCTCGAGAAGGTGCATATAACGCGGAGGATTGAAGAAATGTGTTCCGAGGAATCGTCGCTTCGTGTCATCCGGCATTCTTTCACCAATCTTATGGACAGGGATTCCCGATGTATTTGTTGAGACAATCGTATGACCATTTAGATAAGGGGCAATCCGTTCCATGAGGGATTGTTTCACGGAAAGCGATTCCACCACTGCTTCGATAACAATATCCACATCTCCCAGCTTTTCCAGGTTATCTTCAAAATTCCCAGGGATAATCCGATCAGCCCATTCCACCCGAAACAGGGGAGAGGGCTTCATCTTTTTCAGACTTCCTATGGCACTCAGGGCAAACCGATTCCTTACCTGGGGGGAAGATATCTCCCAACCCTTTCTCCTTTCATCGTCCGTCAGGGTATTGGGCACGATATCAAGCAAAACGACATCCAACCCCGCATTCACAAGATGGGCCGCGATCTGACTCCCCATGACCCCTGCCCCCAAGACTGCCGCCCGCGCAATCCTTCTCATGATCACCTCCTGTTCAGTTCAACATGCTTCATGGCTTACGATTCATCGTTTGTATCTTTCGAAGCCACTTGCTGCTGACGTTTTTTAATCTCTTCTTCTCTTAAAACTTTCCTCAGCACCTTCCCAACCAGGCTCTTGGGCAGTTCATCCCGGAACTCTACCAGCTTTGGAACCTTGTATCGCGCAAGTTTCTCCCGACAATACGCAATGATTTCCTCTTCCGTGGCTGTCTCCCCGGATTTCAGGACAATGAAAGCCTTAACTGTCTCTCCCCGATAGGGATCTGGCACACCAACCGCCACAGCATCCTGAACCTTCGGATGTGTGAAGAGTACCTCATCGATGTCCCTTGGATAGATATTATAGCCCCCCGCAATAATCATATCTTTCTTTCTGTCCACGATAAAGAAATACCCATCCTCATCCATACGGGCGATATCTCCTGTCTTTAGCCAACCATCCTGAGTCAATACCTGCTCGGTTTCATCCGGCATGTTCCAATATCCTTTCATCACTTGGGGCCCCTTCACGCAGAGCTCTCCTGTCTGTCCAACAGGGAGTTCTTCCCCCGTTTCCATATCGATTACCTTACTGTCGGTGTCTGGAAGGGGGATCCCAATGCTCCCTTCTTTGATGATACCATTCACGGGATTGGCATGAGTTACCGGTGACGCCTCCGTCAGGCCATACCCTTCCACGAGCTTTGCTCCCGTGAGAGATTTAAACCTTTTCATCACCTCGAGGGGTAAGGGCGCTGCACCACTAATACAATACTTAACGGAGGAAAGATCAAATTTCTCCACGCCTTCCATCATGTTAACCGCCTGGTACATTGTAGGAACACCTGGAAAGAGGCTGGGACGCTCCTTGTGAATAACATGGAGGATCTGCTTAATTTCAAACCTGGGGATCAGACACATTTCCGCAGCCATTAGGATAGGAAGATTCATGGCCGTGGTCATACCATAAACATGGAAAAAGGGTAAAACGGACAGGGCCTTCTCCTCCCCCTCCACAGCATCAGGTATCCAAAGACGCACCTGATAAGCATTGGCCACAAGGTTTCGATGGGTCAGCATGACCCCTTTGGCCACTCCCGTGGTACCTCCGGTATATTGAAAAAGGGCTACATCATCCGCATCGACTTCTTCATTCACCTCTCGCTCACAGGCCTCTCTCATAAGGTCTCGCCACTTGTAAATCCCTTCCTGCTTCGGAATCTCCACCCACTGTTTCTCTTTTTTAGCCTTAAGGGGATACAAGTACCTGAGAATAAATGGAAGATAGTCTTGAACCCCGGTGAAGATAATCCGCTTCAAGGGAGTTTGCATCATGGTATTTTTTGATTTTTCGTAAAAAAGATCCAGAGTAATAAGGGTTTCTGCCCCGGCGTCATTGAATTGATGAATCATCTCTCGCTCAACATACAATGGGTTGGTATTAACCACGATGGCCCCCAAGCGTAGCGCCCCAAAATAGGTAATCACGGTCTGGGGACAGTTTGGCAGCATGATTGCTACCCGATCCCTCTTGCGAATCCCCATGCGATAGAGGATATCTGCCATCTTTCTCGTTTGGGACTGGAGCTCTCGATATCGGAGTTTCTTTCCAAAAAAGCTCATGGCTATGGCACCGGGAAAATGGTCAGCAGTTCTATCTAAAAGGGAATAGAGTGGGATCTTTGGATAGTCAAAGAAATGGGGAACGTTCGCATCATAAAACCTATACCAAGGACGATCCATCACACACCCTCCTTTGAGATGGGTTTCGGCACGTTCCCTCAAACCGGAGAAAGGACGATAGTTACTTGACCATTTTTGAGGGTTCTTGGCTGAATGTCGAACATCTCTCCCACCTTTAAAGTTTTCAGGTCCACATCTGGGATCCAACCCATCACACGCAACCCGCCATCCACCTCCACTACTCCTACAGGACAGGGGATCTGGGTCACCTTGGCAAAGGGCATTGTGGGAGGGAACATTGCATAATGTGCTGGTGGGACATATATAGCCGTGTAGGTCAAAAGTTTCCCTCGAGATGGAACCTCAACGTATTCCATATCTTCATCCAAGCAGTCAGGGCATTCTGGTCTCGGTGGATAAAATGTCCGTCCACATCTTCTGCATCGGGTCCCAAATATTCTTCCGCTTGCCAGGGCATCGGCAAAGGGTTTTCCTACCTTGCTATTCTTAATAAACTGTGAAAAGTTTTTAAATTCCATTTCAATCTTTCCTATAAATGGTTACCCCCACAACCTGGCCGCTTCCCCCAACGTTGTGCGAGAGCCCGACCTCGGCCCCCTGTACCTGCCTGGGACCACATTCGCCACGAAGCTGCTTGGTTATCTCCACGGCCATTGCAACCCCCGTAGCCCCAACGGGGTGTCCCTTGGATTTCAAACCGCCATCTACATTTACGGGGATTGTACCACCGATGTAGGTTTGCCGATCCGCGATAAAGGCACCCCCTTCTCCCTTAGGGCAAAACCCGAGATCCTCATAGGCACAGATCTCAGCGATCGTGAAACAATCGTGAACAGTGGCAACATCAACCTCTTGAGGACCTATACCGGCATAACGATATGCTTCTTTCGCCGCTTCAACCGTTGCTTGGAGGGTATAGATCTCCTTCCTGTCAGAAATTCTCATGGTATCCGTGGCAGTACCTATCCCCTCTATCCAGACCGGGGGTTTCGCAAAATCCCTCGCCCGTTCAGCATTCGCAAGGATCACTGCCGCTGCCCCATCCGTTATCAGGCTGCAATCATAAAGTTTTAAGGGATAAGCCACCATAAAAGAATGAAGTGCTTGCTCAAGAGTGATCTCTTTAGACATATGGGCTAAAGGATTCATCGCCCCATAGAAATGGTTTTTAACCGCTACCATGGCAAGCTGTTCCTCTGTTGTCCCAAAAGCCGCCATGTGGGCCCGCGCTATCATAGCGTAAAAACCAGGGAAGCTCATCCCAAAAGGGTACTCCCAAATGGCATCTCCCCCCTTTCCCATAATCTCCGTCGCCTGCGGCGTATCTACTTCGGTCATCTTCTCTGCACCCAGAACCAATACCACATCCGCAAGCCCGGAGGCCACAGTCATCCATCCCACTCGAAGGGCCATGCTGCCACTTGCACAGGCACCTTCAACCCTGAAATTCGCCTTCGGATAAAACTCGAGATAATCATGCATCTGCGCCGAAGGTTGAAGGGCAAAAGAGAATTCATCCGCAGCCACAGCTGTAACCATGCTGTCCACGTCCCTAAGGCGTATTCCTGCATCTTTCAAAGCTCCAGCGACTGCCTCGAAGGCAAGTTCGCGATGGGAGGCATCCACGCGCACCCCAAATTTTCCCTGTGCAGCACCCACAATAGCTACCTTATGTTTCAACACAATCTCCCTATAACCCTTTAAGAAATTTCCTCCTAAGGATCTAAAGGTCTTGAAAAAATCCTGGTAAAATTCGCTTGTTGGCTTACCCTTCGAAACGCTTGAAAACCAGCGAAGCGTTGGTTCCACCAAATCCAAAGGAATTGCTCATGGCATAACGTAATTTTGCCTCTCTCGCTTCGTTAGGAACATAGTCCAGGTCGCACTCCGGATCAGGGTGCTCGTAGTTAATGGTGGGAGGGATAACACCTTCCCGAAGGCTCAGAATTGTGAAGATAGATTCAACTGCCCCTGCCGCCCCAAGAAGGTGTCCTATCATCGATTTGTTGGAACTGATCGGGATCTTGTACGCATAACCCTTGAACACATTTTTAATCGCTAAGGTCTCGGCAAGATCATTCAATGGCGTCGAGGTCCCGTGAGCATTGATATAGTCGATATCCTCCGGGTTGACCCCAGCATCTTTTAGGGCACTGATCATACAACGTGTAGGCCCCTCCCCATTTGGCGATGGGGCTGCGATATGATAGGCATCCGAGCTTTGACCGAAACCTACAATCTCCCCATAGATTACAGCTCCACGTTTTTTGGCATGCTCCAAGGTTTCAAGAACGATAATCCCACACCCCTCCGCAATCACAAAACCTGTTCGGTCTCTGTCGAAGGGACGGCTGGCCTTTTTGGGCTCATCCTTAAGATCCGCCAGAGCCCGCATAGCATCAAACCCACTAATGGAGACAGGGGAAATTGCCGCTTCCGCTCCTCCGGTTATCATTATCTCTGCATCACCGTACTGGATATTTCTTAAAGCATATCCAATAGAATGGGCACCCGTTGCACAAGCTGTTGAAATACTGACGCTCGGACCCTTCAACCCCCACCGAATGGCAATCTGCCCTGAAGCCATATTGGAAATGAGCATGGGGATAAAAAAGGGGCTCACCTTTTTTGGATTGTTTGTCTGGAGCAGGCGCTTGTGATATCGCTCAAAGGTTTCGAGCCCTCCAAGGCCTGCACCCACAAGAACACCGATCTTTCCTGCGTCCCCTTCGGTAATTTCAAGACCAGACATTTCTATTGCAAGCTTGGCCGCGGCCATTGCATATTGGGTGAAAAGATCCATCCGCTTAACATCTTTGGCATCAACAAATTCCCCTGGTTTAAAATTCTTAACTTCCCCCGCGATCTTCGATTTCATGGGTGTGGTATCAAAGCGCGTAATGAAATCGATCCCTGATTCCCCCTTCACAAGGCGCTGCCACGGCTCCTTAGAACCAATCCCCAATGGGGTAACTAACCCATAACCCGTAATCACAACGCGTCTTTTCACGCCTTTCCTCCTCTATCCCATGAAATATAAGAAAAAATACACCATTCACTAAAATATAAATTATGGGTGCAAGATCACGACTGGTGCGCCTTGATAAACTCTATGGCATCCCCAACCGTTTGGATCTTCTCGGCCTCTTCATCCGAAATCTCCATATCGTATTCCTCTTCAAGAGCCATAACCAATTCTACTATATCCAAGGAATCCGCCCCGAGGTCATCAATAAATTTTGCCTCCGGAGTGACTTCACTTTCATCAACTCCCAACTGATCCACAATGATTTCCTTTACCCTTTCTTCAACTGACATAGAATGTCCTCCTTTTGCGTTTTATTCTTTTTTCTGCTTATCCCACCTCTTTTACTCTATATATACAAACCCCCACTAACATTCAATACATGCCCTGTAATGTAGGAGGCCTCTTCAGAAGCAAGAAAAAGAACAGCCTGGGCTACATCCTCCACCGTCCCCATCCTTCCCTGGGGAATAAGGGCCACAATCCCTTCCTTGGTCTTTTGCATAATCTTCTCCGTCATTTCCGTCTGAATATATCCAGGAGCCACGGCATTCACTGTGATCTGTTTTCGTGCCAGTTCCCTTGCAACGGCCTTGGTAAAACCGATAATGCCTGCCTTTGAAGCCGCGTAATTCGCTTGCCCCGCGTTTCCCATCAAGGCAATGACGGAAGAGATATTAATAATCCTTCCATAACGTCTTTTAAGCATATAACGCGCTATTGCCTTGGTACAGTTGAAAACTCCCTTCAGATTTGTCTCGATAACACGATCCCACTGGGCCTCTTTCATCCTGAGAAGGATCTGGTCATCGGTAATGCCCGCATTATTAACAAGGATATCTATGCGGCCATACTCATCAAAAACCGATTTTGCCAGTGCCTCAGCCTCCTCTAAGGCCTCAACGTGTAACACCATCGCGCGGCTTGAGGGTTCCAGTGCCTTCAAACATTCCTCCGTTTCCCTTAAACGTTGATCGTTTCTACCCGTCACGACACAACTGGCACCATTTCGGGCAAGAACCTCTGCGATTCTACGGCCGATCCCACGACTCCCTCCTGTGACAACAGCCACCTGTCCTTTCAGATCAACTCTCATTCCCCAAGTAACTCCCTAAACTTGATGATATCTTCATACGTCTGCATCGAAACTGGTGCAAACGACTTATCAAAACGTTTGAACAGCCCGGACAAAACCTTGCCAGGCCCCAGTTCAATCACCCTCTCCACACCGAGTTTTCGCATAGTCTCCATGGTCTGTTCCCAGTAGACTGGGGAACTTACCTGTTTAATCAACATGGGAATGACATCGTGCTCTGAAGAGTAAGGTTCTCCAGTGACATTCGCAATCACCGGGATCTTCATCTTTCTCACCTCAAATCTCCTCAGCACCTCTCTTAAACGCTCCCCCGCCGGTTGCATAAGAGCAGAATGAAAGGGGGCACTAACAGACAGAGGGATTACCTTTTTGGCCCCTTCCTCCTTTGCCATTGCGCTTACTCGTTCCACGGCTCTTCTATGACCCGAAATGACCACCTGACCCGGGCTGTTAAAATTGGCAGGATCCACCACCTCCCCTTCAGAAGCGTTTTCACATATCTCCACCACCTTATCGCTGGGAAGGCCCAGAACTGCTGTCATTGCTCCAACCCCCACGGGTACCGCTTCCTGCATGAATCTTCCCCTCTGTTGAACCGCAAATACGGCATCTCTAAAGGAAAATACCCCAGCCACCACCAATGCTGCATATTCCCCCAGACTATGCCCCGCCAGGTAGGCGGGATGCAGATCGACCCTTTCACAAAATGTTCGGTAAGCTGCAATACTGACCGTCAGAATGGCTGGTTGGGTATTTTCTGTCAATCGCAGGATTTCCTCCGGCCCTTCAAAGCACATCTTTTTCATATCAAGCTTCAGGGTATCACTCGCTTCCTCAAACACTTCCCTGGCAGAGGCAGAGTTCTCAAAAAGGCTCCTTCCCATTCCTACAGCCTGCGCCCCTTGGCCTGGAAAAACAAAGGCCCATTCAGTCATAGGTGCCTTCCCCTCCCTCTCTCTATCTCCTTTTCTTCTTTCTTGCGGACTCCTTAATGAGGGCCGCTGCAATTTCATTCCGCTGAATCTGGTTGGTGCCCTCATAGATTTGAAGGATCTTGGCATCCCGCATCATCTTTTCCAGGGGGTAATCCCGCATATAGCCATAGCCACCAAGGATCTGAACAGCATCTGTTGTCACTCGCATAGCCATATCACTCGCAAAGGTCTTGGCCATGGCGGCGTATTGGGAAATCTCCTTCGGTTTGCTGTCGATATGCCTTGCCACTGAGTAGACCAACGCACGAGCCGCCTCTATCTGAATCGCCATATCCGCCATCATGTGCTGGATGACCTGGAACGACGAAATGTGACGGCCAAACTGGTCTCTCTCCCGAGCATACCCCACCACATAATCGAGGGCACCTTGGGCGAGACCAACCCCCTGCGCTCCGATCCCGGGACGTGAATAGTCAAAGGTCTTGAGAATAACGAAAAACCCTTGTCCTTCTCGGCCTATTACATTCTCCTTTGGGACGCGGCAATCGTCAAAGA
Organism: bacterium; assembly: GCA_027004185.1. Lineage (GTDB taxonomy): Bacteria > Desulfobacterota > S145-22 > S145-22 > S145-22 > S145-22. The sequence continues at coordinate 9,551 of JALTIG010000218.1, forward strand.
TCAGCTCACGGGTAGCCGAGGCCCGAATCCCAAGCTTCTTCTCCTTCTTACCAAAGCTGAATCCCGGCATGCCTTTCTCTACGATAAACCCTGTACAGCCACGTGGTCCCCTGCTTTTATCCGTCATGGCAAAAACCGAATAGATTTCCGCCTCTCCCCCATTGGTAATCCACTGCTTCGTCCCATTGAGAATATAAGAATCCCCATCCTTCGTAGCCGTTGTGCTTAGGTTCGTGATATCACTGCCCGCACCCGGTTCCGTCACCGCAAAGGCTGCCAGGCGTTTCCCACTCCCGATTTGGGGAAGAAATCTATTTTTCTGTTCTTCGTTTCCATAAAGGAGAATCGGGTACGCGCCTAATCCGCTCCCCGCATAACTGACGGAGACCCCTATACAAGCCCAACTCAATTCCTCAACGGCGATGCACTGTTCAAAAACGCCCCCACCCAGTCCACCATATTCCTCCGGGAAACAAACTCCAAAAAGGCCAGCATCAGCACAGATCTTCATGAGCTCCCAGGGAAATTCCTCTTTCTCATCCAGTTCCGCCCGGACAGGAAGTACCTTTTCAACGGCGATTCTCCGTGCAAGATCCTTTATCATCTTCTGTTCTTCCGTTAAAAAATAATCAAGCGCCACTTTATTCCCCCTTAATCATATTTCTCTATATCTTATTATGGAGTATCATAATCCCGATACAGCGTAAAGCATAACATACGCGTAATATGTCTAAAACTCCGAACTTCAGAATCAGTCTATTCCTGTTCAAACTGACTATTTAAACGCTGAAGATTCCGCTTCATTCTTTCAACAAGACTCTGTGAAGCCAGTTCATGTGCATGAAGTACGGCATTTTTAATTGCTTTGGGAGGGGAACTCCCATGCGCAATCAGGCAAACACCGTCCACCCCGAGAAGAGGTGCGCCACCATATTCTGAATAATCAAAGGTCTGTGAAAGGTTGCGAATCGAACTTCTTAAAAAAAGATACCCAATCTTTGCTGAAAGGCTCCCTTTCACGGCGTTTTTCATAAATCCAAAGAACGCGCGGCTCAATCCTTCTGTCAGTTTTAAAACGATATTCCCCACGAATCCGTCACAGACCACGACATCCACCTCTCCGCTGAAGATGTCTCTTCCCTCTACATACCCAATATAGTTCAAAAAAGACCCCTTCAACAATTGATGCGCTTCACGTGTCAAGGCATTCCCTTTGGAAGACTCTTCGCCGTTACTTAAGAGGGCAATCCGTGGAAAGGGAATGTGGAGAACTGCCTGACAAAAGACAGCTCCCACAACGGCAAACTGCCGGAGGTGATCCGCCCGGCAATCCACATTGGCCCCAATGTCAAGAATCACCATATGTCCCTTGAAGGTTGGGACAAGCGTAGCGATCGCAGGCCGTTCGATCCCCGGGATCCTTCTTAACGTCAGCAGCGCCGATGCCATAATGGCCCCGGAATTTCCAGCGCTGACCAGAGCATTCGCCTTCCCCTCCTTGATCAACTTGAATCCCACACGGAGGGAGGAATTTTTTTTCTTCCGAACTGCCACGGCTGGCGCCTCCCCCATGCCAATAGATTCCTCGGCATGAACAACCTCAAGATTGGAAGGGACGCCACCCAACTTTTTTAGTTCTTTCTGAATCCGGTTTTCATCACCGACGAGAACGATTGAAATGCCGCTATAAGAGGCCTGGAGGGCTCCTTTGACAATCCACTCCGGCGCATGATCACCCCCCATTGCATCGACACATACTTTCATAACAAAAGGGTAGATTTAGCCTACCCTTCTTCTACCTCCATGACTTCCCTCCCCTTGTAGGTCCCACAATGGGGGCAGACATGATGAGGAAGTTTCGGTTCGAGACATTGGGGGCAGATTGAAAGGGCCCCTACTTTCCAGGCATGATGTGCCCGCCTCTTATCTCTTCTGGCTTTCGAAGTTCTTCTCTTAGGTACCGGCATAAGACTTTATCCTTTCAATTTCAAGCATTTCAACGCTTCAAAGGAGGAATGAGAGGTTGACACTCTACATCTACAGGGACCTTCGTTTAGATTGGCTCCACAAATAGGGCACAACCCCTTACATTCAGAGGAACAGAGCGCCTGAGCCGGAATTCCAAGAAAAACCTGTTCATACAAGACATCATCGAGATCCAGCTCTTCTCCGTTATAGATGGATACATCCATGTCATAAGGCTTTAGTTGCAGTTCTTCCTCCTGACATGTCTCATAAAATGGTGCATAAATGGACCTGAAGTGTTGGGAAACCGGATAGCGAAAATGTGACACACATCGACTGCAGGTCAAGCGCAGATCCACTTTCAAGTCACCTTCTACGATTATCATTCCATCCTGTACCCAAACATTTACCGTCCCTGTCAGATCTGACAGTGCGGAAAAATCAGAATCCTTCAAAAGAGAAAAATACTGATTCGCCTTTTTTTCCCTGACCCTCAGATGATAAGTCTTCCCTTCCGCGGGAATCTGATCTACCCTGATTTTCATTGTATCCCCCTAAAGGCTGTTGCGTTTTACTATTACAACCCAAATCGTTTGTCAATAGCCACTTTTTCAAAAGTAGTAACCAAAGTCTTCCCCTATAGTGCCGTCCGATTAAAGTCAGCTTTGAATGAGACATGATAATAGGTAGGATTGCTCCGATCACCGGTAAGACCTTGTAAGAAAAGGGCTTTTGATATAACAAACGAAATAGAAAAAAATAACAAGAATAAATAATGCACAAAATAAGATAAAGACGTCCCCGAAGCGCGCATAGAAGGTCATGGGCCCTTTCCGTAAACGTACGATGCCCCGTGAAAAACCCTCTGTATAAAGCGGCAATCTCACAAGGATCCGTCCCGTTGGGCCCACAATAGCCGATATCCCCGTCTCTGTCGAACGGACAAGGTAACACCGCTCTTCCACCGCACGAAAGGCACTTAAACGCAGATGTTGATAAGGTTCTGAGGAGCGCCCAAACCAGGCATCATTGGTGATATTCACCAATAGTCGTGCCCCTTTTCTAACCAGCGTACGGGATATCCCCGGAAAGATTCCTTCAAAGCAAATGGTAACACCAATCGACCCTTCCGGGGTCTTTAAAGGCCTCAGGTACTTACCAGGTGTAAAATCCTCCTCGGTTCCCACGATGTTCTTTATAAACGGAAACCAGCGCCGAAGGGGAACATATTCACCAAAAGGAACGAGGCGAACCTTGTCATATCGATCCAAAATCTTTCCCCCACGTGACAGGATATAGGCACTGTTATGAAAAACCGTTTTGTCTGAGGTTAACTCATACGAGGTCGCCCCGAATATCAACATGAAATGCCCGTGTCGCACAAGAGCGATTACATGTTTAAAAAGGGAAGGATTTTCGTTTATGTAGAACGTGAGCGCGGCCTCCGGCCATATTACCAGATCCGGTCGATATCCCCCCTGAACAGCCCTTTGAGTTATCATAAGATAACGACGTAATCCCTTGATCCGCCACGATTTTTCCCACTTAACCGATTGATCGATATTTGGTTGAACCACGCACACCCTCATTTTCTTCCAAGACAAACTCTCCCTAAGGACCGTAGGGATACGGAAGACACCGTAAACCCACACGGCAGCAAGAATCAGAATGGTCACGATACCCTGCCGGATGGCTGAAACCTGTCGACCCATCCGGAGGTCGAGCCAAATCCTGTAGGTCACAAGATTTATAAGATATATCAGGAATCCAAGGCCATAAATGCCAATTATATCCACGATCTGAGAGATAGCCAAATGGGGAGGTAGCGCCATTTCGACCCCTCCCCATGGGAAACGCGTAAGAGGAAGTCCCCGTAGATATTCAACAAGAGTTGCTGCGAAAGGGAATAGGTAAGGGTACTTCCATCGATCCAGAAAAATGTACACGATTCCTACAAGCCCCCAGTAAAATGAAAGATAAAGGATAAACAGGAGGGTTAAAGCGGCTGTTCCCCACAGGTTGATTCCCCCATAGCGATGAACCGAAATGCTAATCCAATACATGGCTGTCGAAACGTGGACCAGACCCATGAAAAAACCAGCAAGAAACCCATCTTGATAAGAGGCCAGATCCTGCAGTGTCAAAAAAAGGGGTATGAGGGCGATCCACACGAGCCAGTACAATTTAAATGGGGGAAAGGAAAGGGTCATCAATGCACCGGAAAGGGCGATCAATAACCATTGGGCTAACCTCATTCGAGCCCTGACAGACTGCATAGCTCACTTTTAACACAAACCATCCCCGTAAAAAAACCCTTTCTTGACACAATTCCAGCAACATTTTAAAAAAGTGTGTGGAGGATACGACTAAATGATTTCAGTCTTAGATAAGTTACTCATCCCAGAAAAGGGAAGAAATTGTGTCTGATGCCCCTTACAAAACAGACTCGATAACCGAAAGATCACCCCATCACAATTGGATCAGATGGCGTCACTTCAGAACACTTAAATATTTTATCATCCTGGGTCTCAGCTCGGCTATCCTGACCTATCTGGGTAATTCCATCTTCGTTTCAGAGAAAAGGCATGTCATCCAGCAACACTTAATCCAAGCCCAGCTTATAGCCCATCTCGGAGCCATATCCATGGCATACACGTTCGGTAAAATCGGAAATGGTCAAAAAATTATCATCTCTTTTCTTGAACACAAACAAAAATGGCGGTTCCGAAACATCAAACCCCTTCTGCAATCATACCTGAAAACGAACCGAGATATCATCAAGTGGGCTGGCCTTTCGGAAATAAACGGGAAAGTACTCCTTCATTATCCACACCACTCACCTCTTCCATTCAACATCCACAGAATCCTCTCAACAGTAAAAATTCCTGGGGGGAACACCTCATTGATCAAAATTCTTTACCAGCGCCATCTGATCCTTATCATTCATCCAGTCAAGAAACCTCCTCAGGAACGGTACATTTTCTGGTGTATAGGATCATTCAACAATTTCCTCCATGGATTCACCTCAATCTACCGAGGAGTAGAGGGTCAGTACATCTGGTTAGTCTTTAAAACCCCTCAAGGCCAGAAGGCTCTATACATGGATAATCGGTTGGAACTCCATACACTGAAAACAACCTTTCCACTCCCCATTACAAATAAAGAACTTACCTATAAGGGTAAACCTTTACTCGTTGGGGCTCATCCATTCCGGTTAGACGGGCATGATGGTTGGTTCATCGTTGGTATTCCTAAAAAGCAGATCGAGGTACAACTCTCAGAGTTCCGTAATAAAGGAATGGTGCTAACTGGATTCTTCGTTATCTTTTTCTCTATCTTTCTCTATACCTATTTCAAGAACCGAAGCCGTCGTATTGTGGCTGAGCGAACAGCCAATATCAGCCGGGAGATTCTCATCTCAAAGCAACAACTCGAATCCTATATTGAGAATTCTTCCGATGCTATCCTGAGAAATGATCTTGATGGCAGGATTCAATTTATCAACCCTACTTTTACCCGCATCTTTGGATGGGAGGCAAGAGAGGTTGTCGGCAAAAACATAAAGGAGATCTTTCCAGATGACCGGGCAAAAATAGAAAGGGTTATCGAAACTATCAAGGCCAAGAAACCCTTTCCACCCTATGAAACTCGCCGCCGCCGCAAAGATGGCCAAATTTTAGATCTCTATGTGTCTGCCTCACCCATTCTGAATAGCCATGGAGAGGTCATTTCCATCACAGCCGTCTATCGGGATCATACAAGATTGAAACGCCTGGAAGACCGGCTATATCAATCTGAAAAGATGGCTGCTATCGGCCAATTGGTTGCCCAGATCGCTCATGAAATCAACAATCCTCTCTCTACCCTCCAATTTTCCTTGCAACTCCTTCGAAGGGCAAAACAGGATGGCCCGGATTTCATGGAAGAAATAGAAGACATGGATGAAGAGATCAGGAGGATTGCCCGAATTGTCAATCAGCTTCTTTCCTTTTCACGTCCTCAGTCAAAAAGGAAACGGCAAGCTTCCATGCGACGGGTTTTCAAAAACAAGATGCTCCAACTCCTTCTCAAGAACCTCCGGGAGAGGGGGGTGGAGGTATCCGTTGACTTCCCTGAGTCCCTTCCTATGGTGAGGGTTTATTCGGACCAGATGCTCCAGGTGTTCATGAATCTCATTCAAAATGCTGGGGATTCCATTGACGAAAATGGAAAAATCTCGATTCGCGCCAGGGCCAAAATACAGGATTATGAGGCATTTTACCAACTTCCAGCACGGGCGGGAGAGTCAAACACGCCGGTAGGTAAGGTTGTGGAAATCGTTGTTTCTGATACAGGAAAGGGGATTCCACAAGAGATGCTTCCCCACATATTTGAACCCTTTTTCACTTCGAAAGGCACCAATGGAACTGGTTTGGGTCTTTCCATTGTACATAGTATTATCAGCCGCGCGGGGGGCAGCATCGATGTCGAAAGCACCCCTGGGAGGGGAACACAATTTACCATCATTTTGCCAGCCGTTGAACAGCAGCACCCCAGGCGTGACAAGAGAGATAAATATATGGTACAAACAGATAAACAGAGTAACAGTAAAAAAATAGAGATTGAGGAAACGAACCATGCCTCGGATTCTGATTGTCGATGACGAAGTTAAGCTAGTCAAAAAGCTAAAAAAGCTTCTTGAGAAGGATGGGTTCGAGATTGAAACTGCCGGCAATGGGAAGGAGGCCCTTGAGGTGATCAGAACTTCTGCGCCCTTAGACGTCATCATTTCGGATATCCGAATGGAAAAAATGGATGGCTTGACCTTTCTCAAGCAGGTACATCAGGATGGGCTTGATGTGGGAGTGATCATGATTACCGGGTATGGGGATATGGATACATTTCTGGAATCCCTCTATTTTGGTGCCTTCCAATATATTCAGAAGCCCGTTCACTATGATACCCTATTAGAAACGATTAACAAGCTGCTCCATGACCAGGAACGGAAAAGGAAACGGAAACGGAAACATTCCAAGTCAAGGAAAGAAAAATGATCGGACCCATCAATACAGAAAGGCTGGATAAGATTGTTAAGGCTCTTGAGTCGCGGGATTTTGAGGCGCGCTGGGTACCGGATAAGGAAACGGCGCATCAGGTTATCCTGGGTAGAATCAAGACGGGCGATACCGTGGGGGTGGGGGGATCTATCAGCATCCGAGAGCTGAAGATTCTTGATGCGCTCAAGGAGCGTGGACAAACGGTTTATGACCACTGGGATCCCGGGCTTTCCCTGGAAGAGGTTCTGAAGATACGCAAATTACAGATGCAGTCCGACCTCTTTCTGAGCGGAACGAACGCACTGATTTCAGATGGCCGCCTGGTCAATATTGACGGAATCGGAAATCGGGTCGCAAGCATGATTTTTGGACCGGAACGGGTCATTCTGGTGGCTGGCATTAACAAGATCGTGGAAACCCTGGATGCCGCCTTCTACCGTATCAAGAATGTGGCATCGCCGCCCAATGCCAGGAGACTCTCTATCTCAACTCCCTGCGCCAAAACGGGAAGATGCATGGATTGCCGAAGCCCCCAGCGAATATGCCGAGCAGTAACTATTCTGGAGTGGCGCCCTGCCTTGACAAAGATCTTTGTCCTTATTGTCAATGAACCTTTGGGATACTGACAATCCATAAAAAAGAGAGGCGTATTATGGCTGAAATACAGCGAGCTTTAATCAGTGTATCCAATAAGACCGGCCTTGTTTCCTTCGCCAAGGCCCTTTCAGAAATGGGAATCGAGATTGTTTCAACAGGGGGCACTGGAGCCATCCTCAAAGAAAATGGGATCCACGTGGTGGATATCATGGACTACACGGGATTTCCAGAGATGATGGGTGGAAGGGTCAAGACCTTACATCCCAAGATCCATGGAGGGATCCTCGCGCTGCGAGATAATCCCGAACACGTCAAAACCATGGAGGAACATGGCATCCCTCCCATCGATATGGTTGTCGTCAATCTCTATCCCTTTGAAGAAACTATACTAAAGCCAGACTGTTCACTGGAAGAGGCTATTGAGAATATCGACATCGGAGGACCGACCATGCTGCGATCCGCTGCGAAAAACTACCGTTTTGTCACGGTCGTGATTGATCCCAATGATTATGAGACTATTTTAAAAGAATTGCGAGAAAATGGTAAAAGGATCTCAGATCAGCTCCGGATGCGGCTTGCCCAAAAGGTCTTCGCCTTGACCGCACGCTACGATTCTCTGATCTCGACGTATCTTGATAGGGTTTGTTTTCCCGATATTCCGTTTCCCGAGACCCTGCATCTGAATCTTAAGCGGAAAACAATTCTTCGGTACGGGGAAAACCCTCATCAACAAGGGAGCTTTTACGTAGATCCCACCATAGATGAACCTTCCATTGCTATAGCCGAGAGCCTTCAGGGCAAGCCCCTTTCGTATAACAACATTATGGATGCTGATGCGGCTCTCTCCACTGTTCGCGAATTTGATGAAACAGCCTGCGTAATAATCAAACATGCCAACCCTTGTGGTGTTGCTGTTGATAGAGATGAGAATGTTCTGGCGGCCTACCAAAAGGCACTGGCATGTGATCCGGTTTCTGCATTCGGGGGTATTATTGCCATCAATCGCCCATTGACAATCGAGTTGGCCGAGGCCCTGACGGGACGATTTATTGAAGTCCTCATTGCACCCGACTACCCCGAAAGGGCCCTGAAGATTCTTTCGAAAAAAAGTGACTTGAGGGTCTTGAAGATTCCTTTTAACACACCCAAGCGGAAGGACCTTTTTGACTTACGGAAGGTCGTGGGGGGACTTTTACTTCAAGAGCGGGACAGCCACTCCTTGGAGGTCGAAACCTTCAGAACCGTGACCAAGCGATCGCCCTCAGACGAAGAGACCCGGGCTATGAAACTGGGATGGAAAGTTTGCAAGCATGTGAAGTCTAATGCCATTGTCTACGCCAACCCGGACCAGATTGTCGGGGTGGGAGCCGGCCAGATGAGTCGGGTCGATTCGGCTCGTTTTGGGATCGAGAAGGCCTTACTTGAGATCAAGGGAAGCTGTATGGCCTCGGATGCCCTCATTCCCTTCCGAGATGTGGTGGATGTAGCAGCCGAGGCGGGGGTAACCGCGATTGTTCAGACCGGTGGTTCGATCCGCGACCAAGAAGTTATCGCGGCGGCTGACGAACACGGGATGGCCATGGTCTTTACGGGATACCGACACTTCTATCACTAGGGGGAAAACCATGAACGTCTTGGTTATTGGGGGAGGAGGCCGGGAACATGCCCTGGTCTGGAAACTGAAGCAGAGTGACCTTGTCAACGCCCTCCTTTGCGCGCCAGGCAACGCGGGGATTCAGGAGGAGGCAACCTGTTTTCCTGTCTCTCCCTCGGATATCTCCGGTCTACTGACCCTTGCCAGAGAGAGGTCCGTCGACATGGTGGTAGTAGGACCGGAAGCCCCTCTGGTCGCCGGCATAATAGACCGGTTTGCAGAGGCAGGGATCGTTGCCATTGGTCCCACTCAGTCCGCCGCCCGCTTGGAGGGAAGCAAGGCCTTTGCAAAGGAAATCCTAAAATATTCGGGGGCCCCTACCGCAGAGTTTGAGGTATTTGATGAGCCGGGGGATGCCCTTCACGCGCTGGAGGGAAAAGCCTATCCTCTTGTGGTCAAGGCCGATGGCCTGGCTGCTGGAAAGGGAGTGCTGATCGTTCGGGACCGCGAAGAGGCGGAGGCCGCCGTCCGGACCATTATGGTGGAAAGGGCCTTCGGCGAGGCAGGAAGCCGGATAGTCTTGGAATCCTTTCTTGAAGGTGAAGAGGCATCCTTTATTGTCTTGACAGACGGAGAAACGATTTTGCCCCTTGCCTCGTCGCAAGATCACAAAAGAATCCATGATGGGGACCAAGGACCTAATACTGGAGGAATGGGGGCTTATAGCCCCGCACCGGTGGTGGATGAAGCTCTACATGAGCGAATCATGAAAACCGTGATCGAGCCAGTAGTCGAGACGATGAACAGGCGGGGTACTCCCTTTCTGGGTATCCTCTATGCAGGCCTTATGATCTCCGATGACATCCCCTACGTCCTGGAATTCAACGTCCGGATGGGAGATCCAGAAACCCAACCGATTCTTTTCCGGATGCATGGAGACCTCGCAGAGACGTTTAATCTTCTGCATTATCGGCAGCTTCACAAGGCAAGGGTCTCCTGGCCTTCCGACGCAGCCCTCTGTGTTATCCTGGCCTCAAAGGGATATCCGGGAATTTATGAAAAGGGCAAGGTGATCACTGGGCTTGAAGAACTGACAGGGCGACGGGATGTCAAGGTTTTTCACGCGGGGACGAAAAAAAATGCAGAAGGCAAAATTGTTACGAATGGGGGACGGGTGTTGGGAGTAACTGCTCTCGGCCCAGACCTCCCCACCTGCCGTGAAAAGGCGTATCTGGCCGTTGAATCCATTCATTTCGAGGGGATGGTATACCGGAAGGATATAGGACTTAGAGGCATTCAAAGACTCTCAGCCTCGCAATAAAGAAGGAGGGTCCATGAGCCAGCCATTGATTGCTTTGATCCTTGGAAGCACAAGCGATCTGCCCGTGGCGGAAGAGGCTCTGCAAATCTTTGAAGATTTCAAGATACCTTATGAGTTCAGGGTCCTGTCTGCCCACAGAACACCCAATGCCGTTCGTCTCTTTGTCCAGTCCTTCGAAAAGGAGGGAGGCCGGGTCTTCATCGCAGTGGCCGGGGCCGCTGCCCACCTCGCTGGGGTAGTTGCTTCACATACCCTGCTTCCTGTCATTGGTGTTCCTGTTCCTTCTTCCGCCCTTAACGGCTTGGACGCCTTGCTAAGCACGGTCCAAATGCCAGGGGGGATTCCTGTAGCCACCATGGCCATTGGAAAGGCGGGCATGAAAAATGCGGTTTATTTTGCCTTGCAGATCCTGGCTATTGAGAACCAATCTTTAAAAAGGGCCCTGCTCCGTTTTAGGGAGAAGATGGCCGAGAAGGTTCTTGCTGATGGGGAAACCATGAAACGTCATCTCGAGGAAAGAAGAAATAAAACTCCTTGAGCTCAAAAATATCCTCGGAAACCAAGAAAGGATTGCTAAAATCTCTTCTGTGCTCGCGAAGGGGGGAATCATTGTTTATCCCACGGAGACCCTCTATGGAATTGGGACAGACCCCTTCGCGCCTGGTAACCCAACGGGGCACATCGCCCAGCTGAAACGTCGCCCCCTCACTCAACCCTTTATCTTCCTTATCCCCGATCCCAGGTTTCTGGAGGAGAACATGATTCCCCTGTCCACCGTTGCCAGGGAACTAATGCACCACTTCTGGCCCGGGCCTCTGACGCTCATCCTTGAGGTTCCACCAAGCTCGCCCTTGACACCTATCGCCCATAAAGGCTCCATTGCCGTGCGGGTCTCCCCCCATCCCTTTGTCCGTGCCCTTTTTAACCATCGCCGCTTTCCCCTGATCTCGACCAGCGCTAACCTCTCCGGGAGTCCAGAGGAAACGGCGCGAGACCCAGGGAAGATTCAAGAAATTTTTGGCAACCAAATTG
>JALTIG010000219.1 GCA_027004185.1 bacterium
GGATTCCCCGGTTTGATGAAAACGGCATATGGAAATATCAGCAGATCCTTTTCTCCAAGTATGGAACTCTCACGCAAACTATTTTCCAGCTTATCGGGAGAGCTGAAACGGGTCTGAGTGCCAAGCGGATTGCTCAGGTGGTTGAGATTGCGTCGAACAGTTCGGTGTTTTCCCGTTTGCAGGGTGTTCCCGGCATAAGACGAGAAAGGCATCAGGGACGCTTTGTGTATTTTTCCGAGGAGCGCTACCAAGAGCAGAAAGCAGCTTTATATCAACCACAGCACGTCAGGCTTCCCTCGGATGCCGAAGCCGTAATGATCCTTGTTCAACATATCAAACACCCTCATAGCAGCATCGAGGAGTTATCCGAGAGGGTTGCCGAGCAAGGGAGAACCATTGAGCAGCGTGTGATTTATAGGTTTCTGGAACATCATGACTTGTTAAAAAAAATCCCGGATACAAAGTGATCCGTTGCCTCAAAACCCATATTGATAAGATTGTGGAGGGAGTTTCTGCAGGGAACCTGTTTCCCGAGATGCCCACCATTCACTTTTCTCCGCAAGAGGACTCTTGCTCTATGAGCCAAAAGGTGTGGAAGACACGCGAGAAGAAAGTCGTGACCATGGATATCGGCGCATTCCGGGCCAAAGAGACTGTCTTGCAATCTCAGGAAGATAGAGCGATTTACACCTGTCAGGACTTGAAGGCTCTTGCGCCGCACCGGTGCACGTTCGGATATGATGTCATTGTCTATGTGGGATACGCTCTCTTTGTTCACTGCCGCAGCGAAAAGGAAATTATGAAGGAATTGGCCACAAGGAACATCTCGATTTCTGATAGAGAAATTGGCTTTCTCGGCAAGAAATTCGTCACCTACCTCGCCGTGGCCCATCGGGAAAGTCGCCAACAAATAAGAAAGGCCATGGAGCTTCGCGGCGGATATATTCTTCACCTTGATGGGACATGCGAGGCCGACAGTCCACATCTTTTTTCAGGGTTGGATGGGATTGCCGAACTCGTCCTTGACAATGTGAAACTCCCTTCTGAACGGGCTGAGTTCCTTATCCCTTTCTTTGAACGGATCAAACAGCAATACGGAGATCCGATCGCACTGGTTCACGATATGGGCAAAGGGATCCTTTCGGCTATAGCAAAGGTCTTCCCGGACAAACCTGACTTTATCTGCCACTTTCACTTCTTGAGAGATATCGGCAAGGACTTGATGGAGGATGAATACAAGCAAATCAGAAATCGTCTCAGGAAGCACAAAATCCGTGGCTTGCTTCGACAGATGGCCAGGAGCCTCGAAGGGGCGGTTCTTCAAGACCACAGGGCGGTGGAGGTGCTAAAGGCCGGCATGATGAAGGGCGGCGATGTGACCTCCTTCAGCGAAATGCCCGCTGTTTCCGCCTTTGCGTTGATTCACTGGACCTTTGACACATCGGCGCAATTGAACGGATATGGATTTCCCTTTGACCTTCCCCACCTGCTCTTCTACCACAGATTGAAGGCGGTTTATGCCCTCGTTGAAGCAATTCGAAAAACCCCGCTTAGACACGAGAAAACACATAGGCCCCTTCACAGACTCTTCAGATCCATCAAGCAGGTCATGGATGACCCGGCATTGAGAAAATCCGCCACTCGGCTCGATGAGAGAGCAGGTGTCTTCGACACTCTACGAAAGGCCCTCCGCATTGCGCTTCCGGAAGGCAAAAACGGTCTCAATGATGATGGTGATGGCACGGACATGAAAACGATCGAGGAAAAGGTAAAAGGGTTTCGAGAACAATTGACCTCCGACCGTAAGCTCTCAAAAAGAGATGAGTACAAAAAGATGATTCAGCAGATAGACACATACTGGGAAAAGCTTTTTGCAGACCCCATCGCCGTTCATACCCCCAAGGGTGTGCTATTCATCCAGCCCCAGCGCACCAACAATATCCTGGAGCGCTTTTTCCGAGATCTCAAGAGAAAAGTCCGCAAAAGAACAGGAACCATTTCTTTGAACAAAACCCTGAAAACGATTCTCTCCGATACGCCCCTTGTCAAAAACCTTGACAACGAAGAATATCTCAACATCATTCACGATGGCTGTGATACATTGGAACAGCGATTCGCAAAGATTGACAGCAACATAGTTGTGCAAGAGTTGAAAGAGAACAAGAAGGGAGCTGGCAGACTCCCTCCGGAGGTGAAGAAGATGATTCGAGAACCGGCATTCCCGGAAAAATTAGGGTTGTTATTTGGGTGTAAGCAAAATTGATACCAACCGTTATTTTCGGCCATAGCTTATTAAACTGCGGATCTTTTGGCATGCTGGTGTTCATTGTAACCTCCTCCTTGTACTGGTTGATAGGAAAGGCAGCTTTTCTTGCCTTGACACTTTCCTTTTATTGCAGGAAAATGCTGAGGTTACAATACGTTAATCACAGGAAAAACGAAGCCGTCCGCCTTGTCTGCCGCGTAGCGGCTTCGTCCAACAAGTGCCTGCAGCTGACTGC
>JALTIG010000220.1 GCA_027004185.1 bacterium
AAATCCCGAACTCAGGATAAATGCCTTGGGCTCCGTGGCGTTTGCGGCGAACTCAATATCCTGGCTGGCAAACCGGTAGTTCAGCGGCACGACCGCAGCACCTGTTTTCAACACCCCAAAATAAGTCACGTACCATTCAATACTGTTCATCTGGAGGTGCAAGACGGTGTCTCCTTTTTGAACACCGAACTTCCCCCGAAGAAAGTTGGCGACGCGGTTGGTCTGTTCATTGAATTCCTTCCACGTCAGGGATCTTCTGAGGTTCTTCGACTGAGTCAGCTCGATAAAAAACTCCTCATCCGGATATTTCAGTGCGTTGATCCTCCCAAAATCGGCAAAGTTCATTTGACAACCTCCTTTCAAACTATTAACAATTCTTGTAGGGCAATATTCCTCATGTACTACCATGTGAAATAATTCCCAACTTCCGACGTGTAGCATAAATCACTGAAGCTGTCAATAAATCATGTAGTTACACCACTTAAAAGCCCCTCTTTCTAACGAGCTCTCAGATATGAATAAACCACTCTGAAGATATTTCTTTATTTGATTGTATGGAGAGGCTAAAAAACTTTTAGAAGATAAAACAAGTGCTTAATTGTGCTTATCTGAAATGTTAATATGCCTATTCGTTAATCCCATACTGTTTCATTTTTCGCCAAAGAGTGGTCCGACTAATATTCAAAATCTTCGCCACTTTTGTCTTACTTTTGTGCTGCTGAAGAAGGGTGCGGATGGTCAGTGATTCCGCCTCATCCAAAGGAGAGAGCAGGTTGGGCGCTACCTCACCTTGAGTCGGAAACTTTTCCAGCAACTCACGGGGGAGATGTTCCGATTCTATGATTTTTCCCTTACAAAGGATAAAGCAATAATCAAGGATATTCTCAAGCTCTCTCACATTTCCTGGGAAAGAATAATGCATCAAAGCAGAAATCACTTCAGAGGAAACGCCGGCAATACTTCTTTTGCGGAGAATATTAAGTTTCTCAATAAAATAATCGATAAGAAGCGGGACATCTTCTTTACGGTCTCTCAAAGGAGGGAGTTCTATCTTTGCCACATCTAGACGGTAGTAAAGATCCTTTCTGAAAAGTCCCTTTTCCATCATCCCTGTCAAATCTTGATTCGTTGCTGAGACAACCCTGACCTTTACCTTAATTGGTTTTAGCGAACCGAGAGGCGTAAGTTCGCTGTCCTCGAGGACTCGAAGAAGCTTGGCCTGAAGGGAAGTCGGAAGTTCTCCTATCTCATCAAGAAAAAGGGTGCCGCCATCCGCCATAAGGATTCTCCCTGATTTGTCCCTTTTAGCATCTGTAAAAGCCCCCTTGGCGTAACCAAAAAACTCACTTTCGAGAAGCGTCTCTGGAATCGCAGCACAATTAATCTCTACGAAAGGCCCCTTGGAAACGTTGCTTAAATTATGAATCGCACGGGCAACAAGCTCCTTACCTGTCCCGCTTTCACCCTGAATAAGTACAGGAACCCCGCTCTCAGCGATATCCGGCAAAATCGAAAAAATCCGCTGCATCTCCGCATTTTTACTGACCATGTTTTCAAACGTGTACGTTTTCTCAATCTCTTTTCTCAATGCCTCTTCAACCGAAAGATCCCTAAAGGTTTCTATTCCTCCTATGATTTTCCCTTCATCGTCAAATAATAACGAGGTGCTGATGCTTACCGGAATCTCTTTGCCACTCTTGTTGATAATAATTGCTGGCTTATTCACTACACTCTTCTTTAAACGTAAGGTTTCTTCCAAGATACAAAGTCTCTGACAGATATTGGAACGTAAGATGTCAAAACAAAAACTCCCCAGGGCTACATCCCGGCTAAACCCAGTAATGTCTTCGGCGGACTTATTAAAAAAATGAATCTTCTTGTTAAGATCAACAGCGATCACACCTTCGGCCACACTCTCTATAACTTTGCAGCAAATCTTGCTAAACTTCTCGTCTACTATCGTGGATTTGACCACCAACCCCCCCTTGATTGTTAAAAAACTCGTTATCTACTAAATAACCTTAAATCTTATACACTTTTTTGGCAAGGGTACTGCATGTTGAATATCAGAATAATCAATATTGAAGAACAGCACATGCCCATGTGAACCCTATCCCCGTGCTTTGAAGGACAACGATATCTCCCTTTTTCAAACGTCCTTCCCTGCGAGCCATTTCAAGGTTTAAAAACACATCATGGGCTCCGAAGTGTCCATATTCTATAAGATACTTAGCAGATGTACGCGTCATTGGAATAGAGAGTGCATCCGCCACAATCTCAAGAACCTTTAGATTTGCGTTCACCATGTCAAGATAAGAGACATCATCCGTTCTCAGCCCACACTTTTTAAGTGCCCCTTTGATACCCCGGATGATGGTGGGAACATAGATCTCCTTAAACTCCCCGTGTGCCCGGGGTTTATCCCAACAATCATAATATTGGTATCCCTTAGCCATGGATTCTGGAGACGGAGGGTGACTGATCCCTCCCATTTCAATCCTCCAAAGGGCATAGTATGTACCATCTGTTATAACATTAAAACAAAGGGGCCTGAAATCCCTCGCTTTCTTAGATACCACAACCGCCCCTCCCCCGTCCCCAAAAAAGACCGAGTCAGCTGCATGAAATCGGGTAAACTTGCTCCACTTATCTCCCGAGACAAGAAGAACTGTTTCAATCCCTTCTTCCAAGGAGATATACCCCTTTGCCGTTTGGAGGGCACTCAACATACCACTGCACCCTTGACCAAGGTCAAAGGCGAAGGCATTTCTCGCGCCGAGGGCGTGCTGAATATGCCCAGAAGTCTGTGGAATTACATAATCTGGAAGTCCTGCCCCACAATAGATAATCAGGTCAAGCTCCTCGGGAAGTGTTTCAGCATTTTTCAGGGCCTCACGAGCTGCTTCGATGGCCATCTTCGAGGGGAGCACACCCTCCTCCGCCTCTCGAACTGTCCTGGCACCGGCAAAATCTGCCACAATTCTCGGGATCCCTGCCTTTTGAGCCAGTTCATAAACCGCCACTTTCTTCGCTGGCATGTAAAATCCAAATCCTGCCAAACCACACAAACCATTGGCTTTCCTTTCATCCATGTTTTACTCCCCCCGAAAAGATGGCGGGCGCTTTTCAAAAAACGCCTTCAGACCTTCTACCTTATCCTGTGTGTAGTGATTGACACTCGCAAAAAGGATTTCAAGCATATTGGCGGTCTCTCTATTTGGCGTGACATTCAAGCAAAAGGCTTCTTTAACGTACCCAATCGCTATGGGAGCCTTTTGACAAAGTGACTCAGCAAACTTCCTTGCCGTGGGTAACAACCCATCCATGGCCACCGCCCTTGTTACCAGACCGATCGTTTCCGCTTCCTTTCCGTTAATCATTTGTCCTAATAGTGCGATTTCCAGGGCCTTTCCAAACCCGACAAGTCGAGGGAGCCGATAAGTGGTACCCGCTGCCGCAACCAGCCCCAATCCCGTTTCGGGCAATCCCAACTTCGATTGAAAGGCAGCAATACGAAAGGTGGCAGCCAACGCGAACTCAAGTCCACCCGCCACACATGCCCCGTGTATAACCGCAATTGTGGGCTGCGGGAGCATTTCAAAATCGTGCAAAACACGATTCATCTTTACAAGAAAAGCCTTGGCATTCAGAGGATTGTAGGTCACTCCCTTCATCTCAACCCCCGCACAAAATGCCTTGCCCAGCCCTCTCAATATAACCACTCGAGTTTCCCTGTCCTCCCGTAGACGTCCGATGACCTGTTCAAGTTCTTCAAGCATGGTCTCCGTTAGGGTGTTTAGCCTCTCTGGTCTATTGAGAAATATGGTTGCAACTGCTCCTTCTTTCTTAGTAATAATAGAGGAATCTGCCATTTGAAACCTTCCTTCAAATTTTGATTTGATATTCTCGGATCTTGTATTGAAGAGAACGAAGTGTGATCCCAAGCGATGCGGCCGTTCTCTTTTTATTCCCTCCTTTGAGCTCCAGAACCTTTTGAATCATTTCCCTTTCCAATCGTCTGCGTGCCTCCCTTAGCGTCATCGGCAACTCAAATGTTTCCCCCCAAACTTCCCCAGTACGCAGAAGTTCCTCAGGAAGATCATGGATCCGAATCTTCCCCTGTTCAGACATGAGGACAGCGCGTTCAATGACATTTTCTAATTCCCTTACGTTGCCGGGCCAAGGGTAGGCCCTAAGTCTCTTTAAGACATCCGGATCCACGAAATTGATCCTCTTTTTGTATTTGAGGGCAAATTTCTGCACAAAATGAGTTACAAGAAGGGGGATATCCTCCTGGCGCTCTCTCAAAAGGGGAACGTGAATCTGCACAACATTCAAACGAAAGAAGAGGTCCTCGCGAAATCGTCTCTCCGTCACAGCCTTTTTCAGATTCTGATTTGTTGCGGCAATAATCCTGACATCTATAGCCAGTTCAGTAGTGTCTCCAATGCGACGTATCTTTCCCTCTTGTAGAAAGCGCAACAACTTGGCCTGAAGTGAAAAAGGCAACTCTCCAACCTCATCAAGGAACAGTGTTCCCTGGTTTGCCTCTTCAATCAAGCCTGTTTTATCCCTCCTCGCATCTGTAAAAGCTCCCCTCCGAAACCCAAAAAGCTCGCTCTCCAAAAGCCCTTCCGGCAAAGCAGCACAATTTATCGGAATAAAGGGTTTTCCCCGGCGTGGGCTTTTTGAATGTATCTCCTTCGCCACAAGTTCTTTCCCCGTTCCACTTCCACCCGTTATCAGGATGGTCGAATCATATCGGGAAACCCGATCAATAAGAAATCGGAGCCTTCTCATGGCTGTACTTACTCCTACCATAACCTCAGGGGATTTTACCTGTTTGGAAAGCTGCTTTTTAAGTTTTACATTTTCATCTTTCAGGAACTGGTGATCCAGGGCTTTCCTAATCGTTAAAACCACTTCATCAGGTTGAAATGGTTTTGAGATGTAATCGTAAGCACCCATTTTCATCGCTGAAACGGCTGTTTCAATCGTTCCATATGCTGACATCATAATCACGACTGGGTGATCGCCTTTGGATGAAAGTCTTTCCAGAAAGGTGAGCCCATCCATCTCAGGCATTCGGATATCACAAAGAATCAAATCAACCTTTTCCTTCAAGATTACCTCAAGTGCCTGGATCCCGCTTTTTGCCTCATATACATCGTACCCCTCCTGTGAAAGAATCAACCGCATCATATGCCGAAGATTCTCCTCATCGTCTACCACCAGGATTTTCCCCCGATCGGCACCCATCACCTTAACTTTCCCTTGATATCCTCGGTAAAATCCTATATTAAAAACGAGTCATTGTAAAGAAATAGGAGAATATTCGATGCCAAAGAAATCTTGTATCTTGCTCCTCCTCTTGATCCTATTCCTTGGATGCGCTCCCCAAGCTTCCATTCAGAATGGGAATGGGGTACCCATTCAAACAAGGCTTCTGGAACCCTATAATGGCCTCAAGGCACGTATTGCGGTCGCAAAATTTGAGGTAAAAGCCGCCAACGTTCCAAAAGCGATCGGCGTAGGGATATCCGATATGCTCGCCACCGCCCTGGTCAATACCAATCGATTCATTGTCCTGGAACGTGATGTTTTAAACGAAATTATCAAGGAACAGAATCTGGGCGCTGCTGGGAGGGTTCGCCCCAACAGCGCTCCTGGAATAGGCCACATCGAGGGCGCAGAACTCCTCGTTACTGGAGCCATCACTGAATATGAACCCAATCGCTTCTCGTTTGGAGGTATCGCACTTGGGGCTATTTCAGGAGCCACTTCAATCCTGGTTCACCAAAATAACAATCGTGCACCCCTGGGTGCTATCATGTACACAGACGCTATCGTCGGTGCCGATATCCGTGTTATTGACACCAGGACTTCCCGCGTACTCTTTTCCGCAAGCATAAAGGCGGACACCAAGGACTTTGGGGGCGGAATCATCGGCGTGGTAGGCGGGGGGAAAACCACTGTCCCTATCGGCTTTGGCGGATTTCAACATACAGGAATCAAATTGGCCATCCGCGCCCTGATCAATAAGGCCGTAGCCTATATCGCACAAAACACACCAGGAGATTTCTTCCATTATACCAGTGTAGTCACACACCTCCCGAGGCTCATCCCAGTGCATGCCGTACCTTATTGTGGCCTACTTCTCAAGACCTATCCCCCAAAAACAGAGTACATCTTCACCAACTACACCGCGTGGCATAATTTTCTCACCGCCTATTTTATGAATCCAGAAAAGAACCTGATCGATCAAACATTCTTTAATTCTAAGGATCTCATCGTTGCCTTTCCAAGAACGAAAACAGCCAATGCCGATCTGGAGATTGAGGATGCTGTAGACCGCATATCTTTCATAGAAATACAATTGTCGGAGAGGGATGTGCCGCTCCCACAGCTCAAAAAGGGCCAGAAACTCCCACTCTCATACCTTTTAGCAAGCATCCCAAAGTTGCATAAGAGCATCTATTTCAGCTGCAAGGTTTTCAGATTCAGAGGGTAGGTATCAAGCGACACGGGACAGGAAGACCTGAACAAGGATAGCCTTAAAACACTCAGCAATCTACTGCACAAAAATGGTTCCAACAAGGTGTTCCAATATCTTATCAAGCAGGTTCCTTTCACTCAGCCAAACTCTGGGAAATAAATCAAGAAGCGAAATGCTCAAAAAAAGGGATTGTGCGCCCTCTCATACCCTACCGTTGTCACTGGACCATGACCAGAGAGTATCTTGAATTCGTCCCCCAGTGGGAAGATCTTCTGGCGCACAGATTGAACCAGGGTAGCATAATCCCCTCCAGGAAAATCTGTTCTCCCTATCGATCCAGCAAAGATCAGGTCTCCTGTGAAAACGATTTGGGCATCTTCAATCACGAGGGAAACACTTCCAGGTGTATGGCCTGGTGTATGAAGAACCTCAAACTTGAGGTTTCCCACAGTCAGGATCTGCCCATCTTCAAAAAAAAGATCAGGTGGGGGAGAGTTTTCAGCCCGCATCCCCCAAACCGCCGCTGATTCTGCAAGCCGATTAAGATGGGGGGCATCATCCGGATGAATAGCAATCTGGGCTCCAGTCACCTCCTTGAGTTTCTTGTTTCCCCCCACATGATCAAAGTGCCCATGGGTATTCAGGATATAGACTACCTCCAGCTTATGTTTCCTGAGCTTGTCCAGAATTCGTGGAACCTCGTCTCCCGGATCAATCACCACACCCTTTCGGGTTTCCTCATCCCCTACAATATAACAATTTGCCTGTATCGGCCCAACTGGAAATCCCTCAAGTATCATCTGAACCTCTTTTTTTATCTAAAACTTCCCTAATATTGCCCTGGCGACCACCAATTTTTCTATCTCCTTTGCCCCTTCATAGATTTCAAGGATCTTTGCATCACGATAGTATTTTTCGACGCCATACTCCCTCAGGTACCCATATCCCCCATGTAACTGCAACGCTTCATTGGCTACGTAAACGGCCATTTCGCCACAAAACCACTTCGCCATGGCAATAAGCCGATGGTCTTGGACCCCTTGATCTAAGAGCCAAGCTGCCCGCCAATATAGGGTACGACCCGCCTCAATCCGAGTCGCCATCTCGGCAATCTTGAACTGGTTAACCTGAAACGATGCCAGTGGTACCCCAAACTGCTTACGGTTTTTTATATGTTCTATAGCCTTTTCCATGGCCCCTTGAGCAGCACCTACTGCTTGAGAACATATATGAACGCGGGTTACATTAAAAAATCCCATGAATTGCTTAAACCCATTTCCAGGGGTCCCAATCAGATTCCTACTGGGAACTCGAACGTTGGTCAGTGAGATTTCCGCTGTATCCGATGCCCGGATTCCAAGCTTTCCCTTCAACTTGTTCGCCTCAAATCCTTCCCGATCGGTTTCTACAACAATAACGCTGTGCCGCCGGTGGCGATCCTGCTCTTCTGGATGGGTCACGCAAAGTACATTCACATAATCTGCCACTGAGCCATTGGTGATAAACATCTTGTTGCCATTGATCACATAAGAGTCCTTGTCAGGGACTGCGGTGGTGGTCACGCCCGCCACATCACTCCCGGCGTCCGGCTCCGTGATCGCAGACCCCATGATAGCCTTCCCCTCCACAAGAGGGGGAAGGAAACGCCTTTTCTGTTCCTCTGAACCATACAATTGGATGAGTTGCGCCCCGAAGGTTCCTCCAAGGACGGAAACACCACAACCAGGATCCACTCGCCAAAACTCCTCACTGATCAAGGCATCCTCAAAATAGCCAAGTCCCGCTCCTCCATACTCCTCATCGATGAAAACGCCGACAAAACCAAGCTCGCACCCTTTTTTCCAAAGTGCCCTCGGGAAGATCTCTTTTTCGTCACTCTCCTCCATATAGTCAGGGAATTCCCCTTCAGCAAATTCCCGAGCAGCCTTTATAATATCCTTCTGTTCCTCACTAAGAGCAAAATCCATTTTTCAACCCCCCACTGATAATTACCACACCTTTGAAAGCCAGGCAGAATCTGATACTTAAGGCTTAAAGCAAACTGGGATCAGCGGCCTTAAAATAACTTCAGAAGATGCACACTTCAATGTCTCTATCATTCCACTTTTTCATAAAAATTCCTTATCTCCAGAATAACCCTTTCCTGTTCCGACCTTGTCAATTCTGGGAAAATCGGTAGGGAAAGGGCTTCCTCGGCTGCCTTCTCAGCCTGTGGAAAATCCCCTTTTCGGTACCCTAAAAGGGCAAAACAGGGCTGCAGATGCAAAGGTAACGGGTAATAGACAGCGGTTGCAAACCCGCGTTGCGTAAGGAATTCAACTAATTGATCCCGATTTGGGAACCTACCTGTAAACTGGTTATAAACGTGATAAAATCCCTCTGGCTCAGTCGGGAATGAAACCCCGAATTCCTCAAGACCTGCCTCATGATATAATCTCACGTAATATTCAGCATGTTCCCGCCTTTTACGTGTCCACCCATCAAGATATTTTAGTTTCACGTTTAGAACCGCGGCCTGGATTTCATCCAATCTCCCGTTTAATCCGACCATCTGATGGTAATACTTAGGATAGCTGCCGTGAACACGCAACCTCCTTATCTTTTCTGAAATTATCGGATCACCTGTAACAACCATCCCTCCATCACCCGCGCCCCCAAGATTCTTTGTCGGAAAAAAAGAGAAACAGCCTGTTATCCCAATGGTACCCGCATAAGAGCTTGTCTTACCCATTCTCTGCCATGCCCCTATCGCTTGGGCTGCATCCTCAACAACATGGAGATTGTACCGCTTGGCCGTTTCAGTTATACGTTCCATGTCCGCCATAAGTCCAAATAGGTGTACTGGGATGATACAAACGGTTCGTTCTGTGATCTCTGCTTCAATGGCATCGGGATTCATGTTAAAAGTTCCTGAATCGATGTCAACAAAAACCGGAATTGCTCCAAGACGATAAATCGCTCCCGCCGTCGCGAAAAACGTGAAAGGACTTGTAATGACCTCGTTACCTTCCCTGATTCCGAGAGCCATCAGCGAAATCAAAAGGGCATCCGTACCGGATGAAACCCCTATGGCGTGCCCCGCACCAAACCTTTCAGCTATGCTGCCTTCAAGTTTTCTAACCTCATCCCCAAGGATAAAAGACTGACGCTGAAAAACGCCTTGAACCGCTTGGTCAATCTCCTCTTTCATACGTTCATATTGCCTTTTCAGATCCAAAAAAGGAACCACATTCACCACCTTTTATATCCTTGCATGTTTTGTTCTGAACTCTACTGAACCCCCCCAGTAATGTCAACTATTTTTTGAACTTCCCCGTAATTTCCTTACTATTAAACGAATTTCATAAGTCACAAGGAAGGCTTATAAATTAGGGAACTATTATCTCCACAAAGCCCATTTTAAGATAAATCTATCTATCACTTTATTAAATATTTTTTAAATGTGTTCTTCTGGATTTAGCTTTTATCTCGATTCATTGCTATTTGAAAACAACTAAGTCTAAAACAATTAGTGAAACTGCTCCATTTTTTTCTTGACAAATGATAGATTTAAGATAATATAACATATGTTGCAAATACCCTTAAGGAAAAAAGGGTTAGGAAATTGGTGAGGGGAAGGATTTCGAACAGAAGAAGTAATAATAGTGTTATTGAGATCCTTCACAAAACCTGAAATGATAACCATTTTTTAAAGGAGGTGTAAGGATGAGAAATGTAATCCTAAAATCGGCTCTTGTTATTCTCGTTTCTATTTGCCTTATTTTTCCATTTTCCTTTTCAGCCATGGCAGCCCTTCCGAACAAGGTGGTAATCGGGGGGCCTATCAGCCTATCCGGAAAATTTGCTAAGGAAGGGCAGCAGAGTGTCTGGGGCATCAAGGCAATGGAAAAATGGGTGAACACGGTCCTTGGGGGGGTTAAAATCAAGGGCAAAAAGATTCCTGTTGTCTATAAATATTATGATGACGAATCAAAGAAAGAGGTTGTTACAAACCTAATGGAGCGCCTGATTACAAAGGACAAGGTGAAATTTACCCTTGCGCCTTATAGCTCTGGACTGACTTTGGCAGCCGCACCGATTGTCGAGAAATATGGGGTTCTCTATAACTCTCATGGTGGCGCCAGTAACCGGATCTTCGAACAGGGATTCAGCTTCATTGTCCAGACCCTTTCACCTGCAAGTGAATACCAGACTGGGCCTTTGGAAATGATTAAAAAGATTGATCCCTCTGCTAAAAGGGTCGCCTTTCTGTTCCAAGACAATGAGTTTGCCCGGGCCGTGGCCAAGGGTGCTGAGGCCAAGGCAAAAAAACTTGGATTCAAGGTCGTTTTTAACCGCACCTACCCAAAATCCGCTAGGGACCTAACCCCCGTCCTGACGGAACTAAAAAATGCCAAGGCCGACATCCTGATCGGTGGTGGACACTTTGCCGATGGCCAGCTCCTCGCGAAACAGCTCGATGACATGGGAATCGACCTAAAACTGGTTTCGATTTTGGTCGCGCCAACGCTCCCGAACTTTTACCAGGCCCTTGGAACGATGGCAGAAAGCTACATGGCCCCGGGCCAATGGGGCGTGGGAGCCAAATATTCTCCAGCAGCCGCCAAAAAAGAAGGGATTTCCTATTTCGGACCTACCCAGAAAGAGTTCATGAAATATTTCCTTCAAGAGTCCAAAGGGGTCAACCCTGATTACCATGGTGCAGAGGCCGCTGCAGCCTTTCTATCTTATATTAAGGCGATTGATGCAGCTAACAGCCTGAATCCAAAGGTTGTCAGAAAGGTGATGAACAGGCTTCACTTCATGACCTTCTTTGGGGAATGGAAGATCGATCCAAAAACCGGTATGCAGATTGCCCACAAAATGGTGGTCCTGCAGTGGCAGGGGAAAAAGCTCCAGATTATCTGGCCACCGGCAGCTCAGACCAGCAAACCTTTCTATCCGATGCTGACAATCAAGCAAAGAAAAGCTGGAAAACTCGCAATCGTGAAGTAATCTGAGAAATCCCTCCTGCTCTGGTGTAGGGGGGATTTTTTCACCCGATGTAAAAAGGTAAGGGGGTTATTTTTAAAATTTTTCTAAAAGGTTGATGATTAGCAATTTTATCTTAAGAAGAGACCTAAAGGGGTAAAAAAGAATGGAATTCCTCAGGATGTTTTCGGGAGACCTCATCAATGGGATTATCCTCGGGGCGGTCTATGGATTGATGACCATGGGGTTGAGCCTGATCTTCGGTGTCCTCAAGGTGGTGAACGTGGGACATGGCGCCTTTATCATGGTTGGTGCATTCATCGCCTACTGGATGTTTACCCTTTTCGGTCTCCCCCCGATCCTCTCCGCGATCTTAGCCATGATCGTGGGAATAGCCCTTGGATTTATCTTTTATTATCTGGTGATGAAATGGCTCCTTGATGCCCCTGAGCTAAGCACCTTACTGGCTACGTTTGCCATCGGGATCTTTCTTGCGGAAGTGGCCAAAGCGATCTGGGGTCCCGATTACAGGGGATATACCTGGAACGTGGGAAGCATCAATCTGGGGGTAACTACACTTCCCATGGCAAAGGTGTACGCCCTCCTTTCAAGCATTGTCATCGCCATTGCACTCTATCTTTGGTTTAAAAAAACCCGAGCAGGAACTGCTTTACGTGGGGTCGTTGAAGACAAGGAAGGTGCCCGCGTCTGTGGAATTAATGTGGAAGGTTATTACGCCCTGAGCTTTGCTATCGGCATTGGCCTGACCGTGATGAGCGGCGTGTTTATTACCCTGTTTGTTCCCGTCGGGATCAACCCGTATATGGGTGAGGTCTATACCATCAAAGCCTTCGTCATTGCCGTCCTCGGGGGATTGGCTTCACCCTGGGGTGCCTTTTTTGGTGGCTTTATCTTCGGCCTCGTCGAGAATGGATCCTATGCGATTTTAGGGCTAATTCCGGGTGTAGAACCATTTAGCCTGACCCAGTGTCTGGCGTTTGCCATTCTTCTGGTCCTCCTGTTACTGAAACCTGAAGGTCTTTTGGGGAAAAAATGAACAAGGGAAAATACTACCCTCTTTTCGTTACGGCTGGAATATTTCTTGTACTGTTCACGGTTGGCAAGTATGCCCAGGGGATGTGGGAACCCGTCGCCCTAATCATGTTTTATGTGGCAGTCGGGGAAGCCTTTAACATCTTTTTGGGGTTTACCGGCTATGTGAACTTTGGGTATGTCGTTTTTATGGGCCTAGGCTCCTATGGGATGGCCCTCGTTGTCTCAAACTCTGCCATGGCAGGTCTGGGCCTCTGGATCCTGATCCCAGGCTTCCTGCTCGCGTCGCTCATGGCTGGAATCCTAGCAGCGGGTGTCGGAGCCATCGCACTGAGGCTTCGTGGGGCCTATTTCGCCATTGCGACCATCGGGGTCAACCAAGGGGTGAAATTCTTTATCGAAGGTGCAAAGATCTGGGGGGGGTCTGAGGGAATCATTATCTCAAAACCCTTGAAAGTGGTACTTGGGCAACACCTAGCCAACTCCGTGACGACCTTCTGGGCGGACTTTTTGGTGTTTCTCATTGCTCTCCTGACCGCGGTCATTACCATCATATTCCTTCATACGCGGATTGGATATGGTCTGATAGCCTTACGGGAAGATGAAGACGCGGCCAAGGTTATGGGAGTAGATACAACAAAATATAAAAATATTGCATTTCTTGTAAGTTCTGTCCTTGCCGCGCTGGTTGGGGCAACAGCGTGGTGCCTCAAGACAACTTATGTCTTCCCCGAGGATGTGTTTGCCCTTTCATACACGGTGGACGCCATTGTCATTGTTATGATGGGGGGAGCGGGAACTCTATTGGGTCCGGTGGTCGGAGGCTTGATCTATGGTATCCTTAAGTACTGGTTAGGCATCATTCTGCCAGGGTTTCAACTCCTCATTCTTGCACCTTTTATCATCATTATCATCATCGTGTTCCCGGAAGGGATCGTTGGTGTGTTAAAAAAACGTCTCAGGGGCAAGAAGCTTGAAAAATTTATAGCTTAGGAGTTTTCATGAGCCTTTTAGAACTCAAAGGGGTGACCAAACGATTTGGAGGACTTGTGGCGGTAGACCACGTGGATCTCGTGGTTCATGAAGGGGAGCGCCTTGGGATTGTGGGAGCCAATGGTAGTGGTAAAACAACACTTTATAACCTGATCAGTGGCGTATACAGGTGCGATGAAGGAACTATCCTTCTTGAAGGATTGGATATTACGAACATGCCTTCCCATAAAAGGGCGCACCTTGGACTGGCACGATCCTTTCAGATACCGCGTCCTTTCGGACAGATTACGGTTCGGGAAAACGTGGCAGTTGGTGCTCTTTTTGGCACCATGATTGGCGAGATTGGGGAAAACGAGGCTCTGGAAATCTCGGAGTATTACTTGGAAAAGGTAGGCCTTTTCCCAAAGAGAGATGAAGTAGCCAATGCCTTGACCCCTATTGAGAAGAAACTGATGGAGGTGGCCCGCGCCCTTGCCATGAAACCCAGATTGGTCCTTTTGGACGAAGCCATGGCTGGTATGAACCCAAAGGATATCGACCACGTAGTTGAAATCATCATTAAAATCCACGAAGAAGAAAAGATCTCTATTGTCTCCATGGTGGAGCATATCATGCGGGCAGTCGTAAACTTTGCAGAAAGAGTGGTGGTCATGAACCAGGGGAGAAAGATCGCAGACGCTCCTACACAAGAGGCCTTGAACGATCAAAAAGTCATCGACATTTATCTTGGGCGTTTTGCCCTGGAGGATCGGAATGCTAAAGCTTGAAAACCTTGAATCGGGCTATGGCCCTATGCAGGTTCTCTGGAAGATTGGATTGCATGCGGAACAAGGAAACGTAACGGCACTACTTGGTCCAAACGGGGCGGGAAAATCAACTACTTTGATGACTACCCTTGGTTCGATCAAACCCTGGGGAGGCAAGATCTATTTCGAAGATAAGGATGTGACAAATATGCCTTCCCATAAGAGAGTTGAAATGGGGATGACACTTGTGCCGGAGGGAAGGCATATCTTTCCGAATCTAACGGTCAGGGAAAACATTTTGATGGGTGCCTATACAAAACGGGCCTCGAAGCTTATGAGGGAGTCTCTTGGATTGATTTATGCCCTATTCCCCGTGCTGAAGGAAAGGCCAAACCAGAAAGCTGGGACACTGAGTGGGGGACAACAGCAGATGTTAACCATTGCCCGATCCCTGATGACCCGACCAAAACTCCTGATGCTGGATGAACCCAGTCAGGGGTTAGCTCCAAAGCTTGTGGGAGAGGTTTTTGAAACCATTCTAAAAGTTCAGAAGGACATGAATCTCACCGTACTTCTCGTAGAACAGAATGTTGATATCACTCTTGAGATTGCGAGGTATGTTTACATCATGCATGAGGGTACCATAAAAGCGGAGGGAAGTGCGGAAAAGATCCAGCGTTCCGAAGAGATTCGAGTGGCATATCTGGGGATGTAACCCCAAAACCTCGTTATCAACTCTTCTCGTTATATAATTAATAACTTCGATAATTTTCGATCCACCATTTTGTGCTCTCGCTAAAAGAAAGCAACCTTACGTAAAAATATATGGACTATGTAGGATAAGATTTATCATGGTGAATAAAAGGTTTATTGATTTAAGCATCACGATTGAGGAAGGACTTCCCAGCGATCCCCCTATTATGATTCCCGAGATAGACTACATGGATCATAAGGCAGGAGCGGAATCGATGAAGACCTTCTTTCCTGGAATCACCGAGAAGGACCTACCAGAAGGCCTTGGGTGGGCGGTGGAATTCTCAAGCTTTGCACATTTGCACACACTCTGGGACCCACCTGGATGCTCCCTACCACTACCATCCCACCATGAACCGAGGTCAACGGGCCCTCACTATCGATGAAATTCCCCTGGAATGGTGCTTCGCCGATGGGGTATTATGATCGGCATCGACGCCTTTATTAGAGAAAAGAATAGGTGCTAATCGCCACGGGGATCAGAGCGAGAAAGAGCCTCCTTCAACAACTCCTATCTTTTCATTACAAGGTCTTTTAGAACTCTATCTTTGTAAAGGGGATCCAATTGCATTTCTTCTGTAGCCAAGGTCTGACAGAAAAGGCCAGATCTCCCGTTTATCCTGCCCACACAACGACCACAGATCCCTAAAGAACAGCCAGCATGGTCATAATAGGCTAAGGTACCGTCTATATTTTGGTAGATATAGTCAAGTACATCCATAACACTCATCCCCTTTATGTATGGGACCTCGTAGTCCTTATAATAATGCTCCTTGTCTACAGATGGATCAAACCTGAAAATCTTCACATGGATTATTTTTTCAGACATTGTTTCTGCTCCCTTATTGATATCAAACATAAAAGGCTATTTTCTAATGATGGCCTCCAATCTCTGAATGCGCTTCCATCATCTTTTTAATCATTTCCAGATACGGCGTAACCCCTTTGGGTGGTACAAGCGTTGTGGTAATGATAGAATGTTTGCTTACCCTTATATCCCCATCAACTTTTCTTATAATGGTTTCCTGAAGCCAGTTATCATTATCCACTTGCGGATAATCATCCCTGTAGTGAACACCTCGACTCTCGGTCCGGAATAGAGCACTTACCGCGGCAGCTTCAAGTACCTGAACTATGTTCTTCAGTTCTAATGCATCAATCCACTCTTTGTTGTAAATTCGGCTCTTAGAAGTGGTAGAGAGCATTTGCAATCCATCCTTTTTAATCCCCCTCAAAAAATCGATAAAGGTGCTAAGTTCTTTTTCGTTGCGGATAGGGCCCAGCTCTTCATGTGCTCTCTGCTGGATTTGGCGTCTTAGCTCTGCAGGTTTCAAGCCTTTTTTGCGCATCAACGGTTGAACGGCTTCTTCCTGCTTTTCGTTGATCATCCGGTGGTTTAACTGAGGAATTCGTGCCTTTTTAGCATAATTTGCTGCCTTTTCCCCGGCATCTGCCCCATGTACTAACATCTCTGTTATTGCAGAAAAAACACGATTGGCTCCAAAGGTTCCATAAGCACATTCCCCTGCTGCATAAAGCCCCTCCAAGGTGGTTGCGAAATGTTCATTGACCATAATACCCCCATCGAAATACTCCACAGCAGGTCCAACCTTTACAGGAATATCATTTCTGAGCATTTCACCCAATTCCTTCAAGTCCATCGCCTTGTATTTCCAGTTAGGAAACATGAGTGAAGCTGCTGACTCAAACCTTTCCCACGAAACATCTCCTTTGCTATAATGAACCGCCCCACCAGAAACGCCTCTCCCCTCCTTTACCTCTTTCGCCATGGCAAAGGAAAGGAAACTTTTATTCCACTCCGTGGTGGTACCAAGTTGAACGGTATACGGATCATATTTTTCTAGAAAATCTTCGCCTTTATTGTTTGTAAACTTTCCCCCTGCTAACAGACTTAAAAGATATACCGCAAGGCTTCCCCTCCAAATAGGTGGTTCATATATAACAGGGGAACAGAAGGTAATAAATTCCATGTTTCCAAGATCGGCACCAGAACGAAGAGTCATAGCAACCCCATCCCCCGCAAGGTCTCGCATCCCAGTATTAGGCCAGAACGCCTTGTGCCACCCTCCTGTGGCTATCACTATGGCCTTGGCTTTAAAATTAATGAATTCACCACTCCTAATATCCAGCCCCAAAGCACCTGCAACCTTCCCCTCCTGAATCAAAAGATCTATGAGCATTGTATCCTCAAGCATCTCAACACCTAAAGACCTGGCCTTTTTTAGCAGTACATCCATAATGCTAATACCGGTAGTAAAGACTGCCCTTTCCTCCGAAAAGGAAATACTTATCCCCCAATCAATCAACTCCTTTAACCGATAAGGAGCCATGCGAATATAGTGTTCAACAAGCTTTTGGTTGTTTAAATAGAAACCTTGCGTGAGAATATCATTGAAAACCTTTTCATCACTATCATTCGGAGCACCATTGTACCCCATCTCCCTTAAAACACGGCCATTCAGCGTAAAGTCTGCACCGGCCATGGGAGTTGCTCCACAACGCGCAAGTGGTCCTTTACTCAGCAACAGTACCCTAACCCCTTCTTCTTTAGCTCCAATTGCTGCTCTAAAGCCAGCACCTCCTCCCCCGACAATTAAGACATCCGTTTCCATCTCTCTTTCCGTCATCTCCTCCCTCCTTTGTCCCCATGACTTATAAACATTATTTATAAGTTGAAAACGATAAAAACCCCTTTATGCAAGGTCTTATTTCTTCCTTCTATTTTTAAGACAATACCCTGAAATAGTTTAGACATAATCTCATTCGCAATGACTTATTATTTCCCTTCCCTTTCCTCTCTTTTAGCTGAAAGGCCTCTGTTAACTTATATCAGTCACCAGACCATTTCCATACATGGATTCATACAGCCAATTCCTTTGTTGTTATATCTTAATTCAAGGGTTCGATACCTTTTCATTTCGAATTTCCTTCTCTTCTTGGAGGGCTAACTATAGCCTCACCATCAACCACAATTTTACCTTCCTGATTTACACATGTCGTCCGAAGTCGAACATGTTTCTTGCTCTTCAAAATGTTTGTGATCTCAACCTGAGCTGTGATAGTGTCACCGAAATGAACCGGGGCAAGAAATTCCAGATCTTGTTTTAGATAGACCGTCCCGGGACCCGGCAGAATTGTTCCTATTACTGTGGAAATAAAACCCGCCAAAAGCATCCCATGTGCAATCCTTGTTTTGAAATAGGTCCCTTTCGCGTACTCTTCATTGACATGAGCAGGATTCAGATCCCCAGTGATCCCCGCGTAGAGATAAACATCTGTTTCAGTGATCGTTTTCGCAAAGGAAGCCTTCTCTCCTAACTTCAGCTCATCAACTGTTTTCCCTCTTACCATACTTAACCTCCTATTTTTACTTATCTTAAAGGAGAAGTCATCTTAAAGTTATTCGAAAATCGCAATGATCATAGCCTTCCATAATTGTTTTAGTACGAATAAGGTTCATCCTTGGGTTAAAACCTTTAACAAGTTCAAAATCTCTACCACAAGACAATATTACACCCAGATCGGTCATCCCAAGCTTCTTGTACATGTCAGCATAGCGACATCTCTTTACATTGAAAAAGTATTCATTTTTATTGTGTTCCAGGATTTCAATCTCAAGGGCGTTTCCTACCGTCCAAGCCTTTAAACCTTTAGCGAAATCGTCGATTCTATTCCCCCCCATCTTTTTGGCTAATTGAATACCACTCTCTTGTGCAAGAGATTTAATTACTCTTTTTACAACCATGATTGTTTTGTCCCCGCCAAATTCATCAATAAACGCCCTAATCAAAGGTCCTGCTATACGAGCCTCAATCTCCCGCCTTACAAGTATGCTTATCTGACTCAAATCCGCCAATATATATCAACCTCCTTTTAACCAACTATGACGGCTTCATAAAAAGTCCAATTTCTGTGTCGCGCTGCATCCCCTGCCCTGTTAAATCTCGCGAAGCGAGGCGGCAAAGCCGATTTAACCCCAGAACCATCTTCCGGAGCTACGGGGCAGGCAGGGTAAATCACTGCAGCGTACTCTAAGTACGCCTCATTCCTCAGGAATTGCGCTCCTTGAATTTGAAACTTTTTACTTTGCCTTCTAATTCTGACTTTTTGCGAATTCATCAACTATAAATAAAAACATATTTACTAGTTAAAGATACTGTTAAATTCACTTCAGTTCACAAAGAATCAAAAACATAAAATTTTTCTCTAAAGGCTCACCGCCACTGTAATTCCTTTTGTTCAATCCTTTTTAATCACACACCATTATCTAAATTCGTTGATCTTGAGCTACGGCACGAGATAAGAGCAAAGCAACCTCATTTACTTCCCTCATTTTGTCAGTTTCAGCTTCCTTCCCTAATATAAGCCACCTTAAGGCCATATGACTAAATGTTCCAAGAAAAAGATTTCTGAACACCCTTGTGTTAACATCTTTCCTAATGGTTCCATTTTTTTTCCCTTCCTCTAAAATTTCATAAAGGATGTTTATATAATCTTTAAAAATTTTAAACGATTCGGAAGTATAAAATTTTTGGTTGAGTTGTACATTCAACAAAAATACCCTTAAGAAATTAGGTTCTGTAAGATATAAATAAAAGTGATACCGTATAAAACGCCTAAGCTTTCTCAATGGTGTTTTCAACTCAAATATTTCTTCCAGATCGCTTATATGCTCTTTAAATCTACGTAAAGGAATTGATAGCAAAAGGTCCTCTTTACTTCTAAAATATTCGTAAATTGTTCCCTCAGAAACACCGGCTCTTTTAGAAATTTCGCTAACAGTGGCTTGAATGTACCCCTTTTCAGCAAATACAGTTTCCGCTGCTTCAAGTATACTGATAGATTTATCCACCTTTAAACCTTTAGGCTTCTCAACAACTTCAATCATTGGAAAAATAATGGTCAAAATATCTTCCCAATCATCTGCACTCTTTTCTATTTCTTTGAAAGCAAGGGAACTCAGGGTTTCCCAATCCAAAAGACCAAAAATTATGTCCCTAATGAGCCGTAAATCAAGATCCTCACGAAAGGCATGCACCTTCACACCTTCTTCTAAGATTCCTAACATTATTCCAGCATATTTCCTTATCAAAGTGTATGCCTCATGCTTATAAAAGTTAATATTCGAACGACATTCAAGTAAAAGTAGGCGAGCATATCCTCGGTAAGTATCATTAAAATGCAGATGGAACCATATCATTTTACTAAGCTTACTCTTAGGGTCCGGTATTCCTTGAAGCTGCACCAATAAATTCTCTAAAACGTCTACCATTCTCCTGCCTGGTATAGAAAAAAGAAGGTCTTCCTTCCCTTTAAAGTAATTATATATCAGAGAATCTGTAACACCTGCATTTCTCGCAATTTCTGAAATACTCGCGTCTTCCAAACCAACACGAGACATCACATTTTCAGCTGCGTCTAGTATCTTTTCTACCTTATCATTTCTACCCATAAAAAAACCTTTCAATATAGTAAGTTAACATTAAATAAAATATTTGCAAATAATAAGCTAATCAGCATCACCTAACACAACCATTAGCTAACATTAGATATTATTATGTTTGAAACATTATGCCAATAAGTGAAATTTGTATAACACCGTTATTTCAAGCTGTAATTTGCGGCCGTTTATTCCTCCCATATATTTTGGCTATACGTGAGACAACCCAATCAAAGGGAAGGTCTGCCTCTGGAGGATATTTTTTAATATATTGTATAAGTGGTTCCCCATTTAAATCCTTTTCTGGAAGAAAAGCGTCCGATTCCCCATCAAATTCCACCGTAGGCATTCCATGTCTCTCACATAATTGTTTATCAAATGCAGGTGTAGCGCTCACCCACCTCCCATTTAAAAAGAATTGTGTATATCCATGTCTCGGCAGCACATTGGTTTTAATCACCTCAGAAATTTTGGGAGGCATTTTATAGTTTCTGATTTTCGCAAAAGCAAGCCTTGTCGGAATATCAACAGCCCTT
>JALTIG010000221.1 GCA_027004185.1 bacterium
CCAGAAATTCGAGTGATGCACCGCCACCACTCGAGATGTGAGTGATCTGGTCTGCGACGCCCGATTCATGAAGCGCACGGACAGAATCGCCGCCTCCCACATAGCTTTCCGCTGGAGATGAAGCGACGGCTTTTGCTATTTTGAACGTTCCCTTGGCAAATTGGGGGATCTCAAAAACACCCATGGGACCATTCCAGAAGATCATGGTAGCCGTATTGATCTGTTCCACATAGGACTGGATAGTCTTTGGGCCAATGTCCACCCCGAAATAAGCATCGGGGATCGAAACATCCTCTGCGGTTCTTAATTCTGCACTCTCGCTGATTTCAGAAGCGATCACATGATCCTCTGGAAGGAGAAATAGTGTATTCAATGCCTGAGCCTTTTTCAATACAGATTCTGCAGCATTAAGAGATTCACGTTCTACGAGCGATCTCCCTGTGTTAATCCCTTTGGCCTTTAAGAAGGTGTAGGCCATAGCGCCGCCGATGAGAATCACATTTGCCCTTTTCATAAGGGAGAGAAGAATTCCCAGTTTGTCTGAAACCTTTGCACCTCCCAGAATGAGAACAAATTTCATGGTTTGGTAGGTAAGAACTTTCGTCAACGCCTCTACTTCTTTCTTCAGGAGAAACCCTCCTCCTTTGATCTCCATATATGCTGGAACACCTACAATTGATGCATGGGCTCGGTGCACAGCGCCAAAGGCATCATTGATATATACGTCGCCCAGGGCTGCTAGCGCCTTAGCAAAGCGGGGATCATTCTTGTTTTCCTCTTTATGGAACCGGAGGTTTTCTAGAAACAGGATTTTACCTTTCGCGAGCGAGTAAACAGACTTTTCCACTTCCGGGCCAATACAATCCGGAGCCAGGTTCACAGATCGGTTGAGAAGTTCTGAAAGCCTCTCTACCACGGGACGGAGGCTTAGGTTTGGGTCAACTATTCCTTTTGGACGCCCAAGGTGTGACATAAGGATCACGCGGCAATTTTTGGAAAGGGCATACCGGATCGTGGGGAGACCCATCTGGATGCGTGAGTCATCGGCTACGTTGCCCTTGGAGGTAAGGGGAACATTGAAATCGACGCGAATCAGCACCCGTTTCCCGTCGATGGGAAGCTGATCAATCGTTCTGAAAGGAATGTCCATTACATCCCTTTTGCCACGAAACCAAAGAGTTCACTCATCCGGTTGGAAAATCCCCATTCATTATCGTACCATGACAGGATTTTTACCATGTGGCCTCCGATAACCTTTAAAGAGGGGACATCCAGTGTGGATGAATGGGGGTTCCCGTTGAAATCAATAGAGACAAGGGGCTCCTCACTGATTCCGAGGATACCTTTCATGCTGCCTTCCGCATAGGATTTGTATTTGGACAAGAGTTCCTCCACTGAGGTTTTCTTGGACAACCATGCGACGAGATCAATCACAGAAACGTTCGGGGTGGGGACCCGGATCGCCATGCCATCCAGTCTCCCTTCTGTTTCTGGGATAACAAGTGAAAGTGCCCTGGCAGCGCCTGTTGTGGTAGGGATCATGGAAACGCCGGCGGCACGAGCACGTCTGAGATCTTTATGGGGAAGATCGAGAATGCGCTGATCATTGGTATATGAGTGGGTTGTGGTCATTAGACCGTATTCAAGCTCAAATTCATTTACTAAGACCTTGACGATGGGAGCCAAGCAATTGGTAGTACAAGATCCCATAGAAATGATATGGTGTTTCTCTGGGTCATATTTTTCCGGGTTGACCCCCAGCACAATAGTTACGTCCGCATTTTTAGAAGGCGCGGAAATGATGACCTTTTTGGCACCTGCCGTGAGATGACCTGCGGCCTTGGTACGATCGGTAAACAGTCCGGTGCTCTCAAGGACGATATCGATCCCGAGATCCTTCCATGGGAGTTTAGTCATATCCCGCTCGGACAAGACACGGATTTTTTTTCCGTTAACAATCAGGTAATCTCCCTCAACCGATACATCTGCATCAATTTTTCCATGTACGGAATCGTATTTTAAAAGATGTGCAAGGGTATAGCTATCCGTTAAATCATTGACTGCCACGAATTCTAAGTTATCCTTGTCCAATGAGGCACGAAATACGTTTCTTCCGATACGGCCAAACCCATTGATCGCGATTTTTAAGGTCATATTCCCCTCCATTTTTTGTTTTGAGTATTTATAGCGTATTAAGGCGTTTTTTTCAAGGCAAACCGATGCCCCCGTAAAATAAAGACGTTCTTGAGGCGGCGTAGTTTTAGATCTAAACTAGCTCCAGGATCTGATCATAGCGAAATTTTTCATTAATATCTTTTTTCAGGGGGATGTCGCGGGTTGTCAAGGAGATCTTTGTATGGTTGACTATATAAATAGAGGAGTTTAGTTTAATC
Source organism: bacterium (assembly GCA_027004185.1). GTDB lineage: Bacteria > Desulfobacterota > S145-22 > S145-22 > S145-22 > S145-22. The sequence goes on from JALTIG010000221.1 coordinate 2,394, forward strand.
TACTACCCAAGAATATGGTAGATTCTTTCATATATAAAGGGAGGAAAAATGATGTTTAACTATCGCCCTCACAGGTCTAAAAAGGTTTGGGGACAGACGTGGGGGGAAAAACTCATTCTTTTACTCGCTACCGGTTTTTATATCGGATATGCTCCTATCGTTCCGGGAACTTTTGGTACACTGATAGGGATTCCACTGATCTTGATCCTCTCAAAGTCTCCTCTTTGGCTATCCACCGGGGTTCTTCTTCTTCTGATAATTGTTTCTTGCCTGATTGCCGAAAGGGCAGAGAAAATCCTTGAGATGCAGGATCCGAATGATATCGTGATCGATGAAGTTGTAGGGTTTCTTGTGACAGTTTGGGCATTTCCAATTTCGTGGACGGTAATCCTTGCTGGGTTTGTTCTGTTCAGGGTTCTGGATATTCTTAAGCCTTTTCCGATCCGGAGGATTGAAGTTTTGGTGCCCGGGGGAATGGGGGTGGTCCTGGATGATGTCCTCGCAGGGGTTTACGGATGCGTGATTTTACATGTATTTTTTCTTTATTGGCATTGATAACTTTCTGCCATGGCTCAAGAGAAGGAAACAACGCGCTTGAGACCTGAAGAAACCCTCTTTAAGTTACTGTTGGAGAAAGGAGTTACCTTGGCAGTTGCAGAGTCTTGTTCTGGAGGGCTTCTTGCCCATCGGTTGACCAACGTGCCAGGGATTTCTGAGGTATTTCTCCTTGGTGTTGTAAGCTACAGCAACACCTCCAAGATTCGCGTGCTGGGAGTAGATACCTGGACCCTGAAAGCGAAAGGTCCTGTAAGTCCGGATGTGGCCCTCCAAATGTCGATGGGGGTCCAAAGGCTTTCGGGGAGTTCTTTGAGCCTTGGGATTACGGGGATTGCTGGACCTGGTGGCGGCACGAAGTTGAAACCTGTTGGTACGGTTTACATGGGGCTGTATATACCAGGGATGGGCTTAACCAAAACCCGTCATTTTCTTTTTCAAGGGGAAAGAAATGCAGTTAAAGCACAGGCCGCGGAGGCGGGATTACGATGGATGTGTCACGTCTTAGATAGCGAGTTTTCCTTTCGGGGTCATGGGCATCAGGAGGTATAAATGACAAGAAGGCGTTTGATCATTCATGGGGTCCTTTTTGCCTTGACGGCTGTTTCTACCTATTTTGTCGCCGGGTTTTGGTATGCCTTTCCTCTGATGGCTATCCTCCTATGCCATGAAATGGGTCACTTTGTGATGAGCCGAGTCCATGGTGTGGAGGCTACTTTACCCTTTTTTATACCGTTTCCATTTTCGCCATTTGGAACTTTCGGGGCCATTATTAAGATGAAGAGCTGGATTCCCCATCGGAGGGCTTTGTTTGACATCGGGGCGGGAGGACCTATTGCTGGTCTCATCCTAACGTTTCCCACTATCTATTTTGGCCTAAAGGCTTCAAGGATTGTTCCACTGGGTTCGTTTCATGTGCATGGATTGATCCTGGGAAACAGCCTCTTGTTTAGGGGATTTGAGTATCTCTCTCTTGGCCCGATACCGAAGGGATGTGATGTCATGCTGCATCCGGCTGCATATGCTGGTTGGGTAGGGTTGTTTGTCACAGCCCTCAACCTGCTCCCTATTGGACAACTGGATGGGGGACATGTTCTGTACGCCCTTTTGGGTTCAAAAAGTGCCCGTGTGTACCAAGGAGGGATCTTTCTATTTGCCCTGTATGCCTTTTTTTTCAACCCTGAATGGATCTTATTGGTGGTTCTCCTTTTTTTCTTTGGTCTAAAACACCCTCCGCCGATTGATGACATCACTCCCCTGGACCTAAAGCGTCGTGTCGTTGGGATCGCTATGCTCCTTGTCTTTTTTTGTTCTTTTATGCCTTCCCCTTTTCCGGGATTAACCAAGGGATTAGGGGGATTGGTAAACCGATGAGTCACCCGAGATATTTTTATCTCTATAGCCTTGGGTGTCCCAAGAACCTGGTGGACTCCGAGTGGGTTTGTGGCCAATTGATAGGAGCAGGGTGGAGAGCAACAGCGGAATCCTCAGAGGCGGATGTGATCCTTATCAATACCTGTGCCTTTATCGAATCAGCTGTTCAGGAATCCATAGATGCTATCCTGACTCTCCATCAGGAGGCCCCCCACGCAAAGATCGTTGTTACCGGGTGCCTTCCCCTGCGGTATGGTCGACAACTTCTCGATCTTCTCCCTGAGGTAGAGACTTTTTTTCTTTCCCGTAGGATGGAAGAGGTAACCCCAGGTGTTCTTGATAGGGCATTGAATAGGGAAGGGTGGATCCAGCCACGATACGGCGTTTATAGGGGCACTCACGCCTTCCGTGTTGTTTCAACGCCATTTTATACCGCATATGTAAAGATTGCCGATGGGTGTAATCGACGGTGTGCCTTTTGCACCCTTCCAAGGATAAGGGGGCGTTACCGGTCAAGATCGATGGAGGTTATTGTACAAGAGGTGACACACCTTGTGGCGCAAGGCGTTCGTGAGATTATCTTAGTTGCCCAAGATACAGCGGCTTATGGTCAGGACTTGGGTGAAGAGATCACACTTGCAAGGCTGATGGAACGACTTGGTTCTATAGATGGACTCCAATGGCTCAAACTTCTCTATCTCTATCCTGATGTCCAGCGTGTTGACACGTCGCTCATCGAGGTGATGATAGATTACCCGAATATTTGCCCTGTGGTTGATGTCCCCATACAACATGCGTCTCCTTCTGTTCTTACCAGGATGAGGCGTCCCAAATGGTCTTCGATCCTGAGAGTTCTTAGGCGTCTGAAAAGAATTCCTGATCTCCATTTGCGTTCAACCGTAATGGTTGGTTTCCCTGGGGAAAGTGAAAGGGAATTTCAAGACCTTTGTGCCTTTATCGAAGATGGGTGGTTTGACAATCTCGGTGTTTTTACCTACTCGGATGAGGAGGGAACGCGTTCCTATACATTGCCGGATAAGTTGCCGGAAGACGTTAAAAAACAACGCTTGAACATACTGATGGAGATCCAGCAGGGAGTTTCCCTCGCGAAGAACCGTCTACACATAGGAAGCACCTTGCCGGTTCTGGTGGAAGGACAGCATGAAGAGTCAGAATTGTTACTGAAAGGAAGAACTGCCTTTCAATATCCTGAGATTGATGGGTGTGTTATTATAAATAAAGGAAGTGCGGAAGCAGGAGAGATAGTCTCTGTCAGGATAACTGATGCTGTTCCCTACGATCTTATTGGCGAGATTGTGTCTAAGCAAAGTTCCCTTTCTCGCTTGAATTGAAACCTACTTTCCAACATGATAAACTTCTAAAAAAAGGAGGAAGACGATATGGAAAGATATGGTGTACAGCCGGTTGATTCATGTGAGGTAGTTGTCCTGGTGGACAACTATATAGATCTTCTCCTACCGTCAAAGGAAGGAGTGTTAAGGCCACCCCTGGCAAAGGGAGAAAAAATCCCCGAAGATACGATTCTTGCGGAGCATGGTTTATCTATCTTGCTTCGGTTAACTTACAATGGGAAAACACACCTTGTATTGATGGATGCGGGGTATACAGATATAGCGCTTTCCCACAACCTGAATTTTCTGGGCCTGAGCCTCAAAGAGGTGGAACTAGTTGTCATGAGCCATGGGCACATGGATCATTATGGAGGGCTTACATGGGCGATTGAGCATATTGTCAGGAAGCCTGTACCGGTGGTGGTTCACCCGAATGCATTTGTGACCCCAAGGTTCTTTAAAATGCCGGATGGTAAGGAACTTTTGTTCCCGGTTATGAACCGGAAAGCGGTAGAGGCTGCTGGTGCTGAGTTTAAAGAACTCTCAGAACCAAGCGTTCATATGGATGGACATCTTTTGGTAACTGGTGCCGTTGAACGTGTTACGCCATTTGAGAAAGGGATGCCGAACGCGTTCATGAAACAGGGGAACAAGTTTGTGCATGACGATATCTTAGATGATCAAGGATGCGCCATTAATGTACGGGATGAGGGGATTGTTGTCATCTCTGGGTGTGCACACGCGGGCATCATCAATACGATTCTTTACGCTCAGAAATTGACCAAGATGGATAGAGTTCTTGGGGTTATTGGGGGATTTCATTTGACGGGGCCCATTTTTGAACCTATTATTGGGAATACGATAGAGGAGATGAAGAGAATCAATCCTCAAAGGCTTGTACCCATGCATTGTACGGGGTGGACAGCTATTAAGGCCTTTGAGGCGGCGATGCCAGAGGCTTTTGTCCTCAACGGAGTTGGAACCACCTACCAATTTTGATCATGAGACCTAAGGCAGCGATTCTAACAATCGGCACGGAGTTACTGCTTGGAAAGGTCATTGACACCAACGGGGCCTATCTCGGTGAGGTTTTGTCTTCTGCCGGGTTTGATGTGAATATAAGTGTTTCGGTCGGCGATCATCTCCGGGAGATTAGTAAATGGGTCAGGATCCTTTTCAAGGAGGTTGACTTAATTGTCACTACAGGGGGGCTGGGACCTACAAAGGATGACCTGACCCGCCAGGGAGTGGCAAATGCATTAAATTTACCGCTTATCTTTCATGAGGAATTGATGAAGGGCATTGAGGCGATCTTTTCTTCACGGGGATTTCGCATGACGGAAAATAACCGCCGCCAGGCCTATCTTCCTGAAGGGACATCCCCCATTTTAAACCCTATGGGGACAGCTCCTGGTTTTTCTTACAAGACAGATGATGGGAAGATTATCGTTTGTCTTCCGGGTGTTCCGAAAGAATTGAGATTTCTTGTGGAGGGAAGTGTAGTTCCTTATCTCCGTAAAGTCTTCGATCTTGGGCACAGGACCAAGAGAACCCGAGTCCTGAAGGTCTGTGGGTTGGGTGAGAGTAGTGTGGACCAGAAGATCGGCGATCTGATGAAAACGGAGGGAAACCCGTTTGTAGGGGTTTTGGCATCTCCAGAGATGATCCGGATTCTGATAACAGCCGAGGGAAATAGCGAGGCGGATGTAGGAAGGATGATAGGTGAAGTGGAGACAGAGATTCGCCGGCGGCTTGGACCCCGGATTTTTGGAGCCGATGAGGAAACGATAGAAGGGGTGGTTCTTGGTAGGCTTAAAGAACGGGTAAAGTTTCTCATGGTGGAGGATGAAGCTACTGGTGGAGAATTGGTTCGCCATCTTTTAAAAGGATTTGAGGGCGCGTATCATAGTATGAGCTGTCTGAGAATCTCACCGGATCTGCCGATGTCTTTGTGTCAAGAGGAGGCCCCGGAAACCGTCCTTCTCAGAGTGCAGTTGCTCTCAAAAGAAGAGGGCGGTCTTAAGGATTTTAAGATTTCATTTTTTGGAAGCGGCGAGGTGAAGGAATTTAACGTCCGTCTTGGCGGACCAAAGGAGGATGTGGAGAGACGGCTTGCAGTTCTAGCCATGGATCAACTCCGCAAATGGTTGATCTGATCACGTGAAGGTTAAAGGGGAAATTTTTAACAAAAAGGGGGGGATGGAGATGGTACGCAGAGCGGTAAAGACAAAAAAGGCACCAGAGGCAATCGGTCCTTATTCCCAGGCAATAATCCTGAGAGACATGGTGTTCGTTTCTGGTCAGATACCAATCAATCCTGAAACAGGTGAGGTTGTGGCAAGTCCGATCGAACGGCAAACGGAGCAGGTCTTGAAAAACTTGCAAGCGGTGTTACAGGCCGCGGGAAGTGACCTTTCGCGGGTCGTCAAAACCACAGTGTTTTTGAGCTCAATGGATGACTTTGAAGTGTTTAATAATACATATGCCTCTTTCTTTCAGGAACCTTACCCCGCCAGGGCTACGGTTGCAGTGGCGGCGCTTCCACGAGGGGTCTTGCTTGAGATCGAAGCGATCGCTTATCGTGAATAAACAGGGAAGAAGTTAAAAGGGGAAAATGGTACAGGTATCGTTCAAAAGGCGAAGAGACATCCCATCGTCAAAAAATTCAATAACATTTAAGGCCCCAAAGTCCTGACGGAAACGAAAAACATTCCGGAGATCCAGTCCCAGAACCCAGCAGATGATGAGGCTATTGATGCCACCGTGTGCAACAATGACAAATTCCTCCCCGCTGTGACGCTTTGTTAATCTCTTGACAATGGAAACAGCTCTTGTTTGTGCTTCTACAAGGTTTTCTCCCCCTGGGATACGATAATGAACATAATCTTCAAACTTTTTTCTGGCCTCTTCTGGGAATTTTTCCCATACCTCTTGGAGCGTAAGCCCTTCCCATATACCTTGTTTAACCTCTCGGAGGTCCGTAAATTCCTCGCGAGGGACATCCGGAAAATAATGAGCAATGAGATCTGCCCCTTTCCGAGTCCGAGTCAGATCACTTGAATAGATTCCTTTTATTAGGCGTTGTTTCAAGCGGTACGCAATCCTTTTAAGTTGTCGCATACCTTCTTCTGAAACATCTACGTCTAAATGCCCATTGTATCGAAAGGTGTCTCCTTGTGTGTTAACAGTCTGACCATGCCTGACAAGATAAAGTCGGGTTACAGTGTAGAACCGTGAGGGATCCCAGAGGGTATCGATTCGTTTGGTCATAATTGATTATGAAAAAATGGAGAAGGACACGTGTTGTCCTCCTCCATAAAACGTTAAGGAATTGAACTTATGACTTTTCCATCAAGTACTTATGTATAGCCTCAGCAGCTTTTCTCCCGGCGCCCATGGCTAGGATTACTGTGGCAGATCCTGTCACAATGTCTCCCCCGGCATATACCCCTTCCATGGAGGTTTTGCCTGTTTCCGGATCAGCCTCGATGTATCCACGCCTATTGAGCTTGAGGTCCGGTGTCGTGCTTGGGATCAAGGGATTCGCACGGGTTCCGAGGGCTACGATAACCGTATCGCATTCCATCTCAAAGTTGGAACCTTCGATGGGGATAGGACGCCGTCGCCCGGATTCATCCGGTTCACCCAACTCCATTCGGATGCACTCCATACCCGTGACCCATCCTTCCTCATTGCCAATGAACTTTACGGGGTTAGTCAAAAGCTCGAATTGCACCCCTTCCTCTTCCGCGTGGTGAGCTTCTTCAGCCCTGGCAGGCATCTCCACACGAGAACGCCGATAAACAATTTTGACGGTTTCCGCTCCCAATCTTAAGGCAGTTCTGGCAGAATCCATAGCCACATTACCGGCACCAATTACAGCAACATTTTTCCCATGGGCTATGGGTGTGTCGTATTCGGGGAATTTATAGGCTTTCATAAGATTGGACCTGGTAAGATACTCATTTGCTGAATAAATGCCGCAAAGATTCTCGCCGGGTATGTTGAGAAATAGAGGAAGCCCAGCACCCACCCCAAGGAAAACAGCGTCGTGATCTTCGAGGAGTTCATCAATTGTCGTGGTTTTCCCAACGACCACATCTGTTTCAATTTTTACACCCATTTTCTGGAGATAATCGACTTCTGCAGCCACAATTGACTTAGGGAGTCTGAACTCAGGTATTCCATATACCAGAACACCCCCTGGTTTGTGTAGGGCCTCGTAGATGATGACCTCGTGTCCTTTTTTGATAAGGTCTCCGGCCAGTGTCAGACTGGCGGGACCCGAACCCACGACAGCCACGCGTTTGCCCGTTGGTGGGGCGATTTCTGGGATTGTGACAAGATTGTGGTTTCTCTCGTAGTCTGCAGCAAACCTTTCCAGACGACCAATGGCAACAGGTTCACCCTTTTTCCCGAGGATACACGTACTTTCGCATTGGTTCTCTTGAGGACAAACCCGTCCACAAACGGCGGGTAGACTGTTTTTGTTCTTTAATTGTCTCGCTGCGGCTGCAAAATCACCTTCAACAATATGCTTGATGAACTGAGGAATCTCTACTTCAACGGGACAACCTTTGACACATTGAGGTTTTTTACACTGCATGCACCGTTGGGCTTCCAGCTGAGCCAGCTTTTCATCATACCCGTAGGGGACTTCATCAAAATTATGCGCACGTACCTTTGGATCCTGCTCAGGCATAGCCTGCCGAGGGATCTTTTGTTTTTCTCTCTCTGCCATTTAAAACTGCCTCCTTTTCTTCTATGCGTGCCTTTGTTTAAAAAGTTCATATGATTTCTTTTCCTTATCTGCATACATCCGGAGTCGCTTGGTGAGCTCGTCAAAGTCCACTTGATGCCCGTCGAATTCAGGTCCATCCACACAGACAAACCTGGTTTTCCCTCCAACGGTTACCCGGCATGAGCCGCACATTCCGGTGGCATCAACCATAATAGGGTTAAGACTGACGGTTGTGGGGACATTAAAAGGTTCCGTGGTCTTGCAGACAAAGCGCATCATGGGAACAGGGCCAATTCCAACGACCATTTTGACGTCGTTTCTCTCTTCCAAGATCTGTTTCAATACATCAGTGACAAATCCATGATAACCGTAGCTCCCATCGTCAGTGGTTATTCTTAAGTCATCTGTCACCTCTCTCATCTCTTCTTCGAGGATTAACAGATCTTTTGTACGGGCACCAATGATTCCGATGACCTCGTTTCCAATCTCCTTATATCCTCGAGTAATGGGATAGAGTACCGCTACGCCCGTTCCTCCTCCTACACAAATTACGGGACCGTCATATTTTTTAATGCGCGTGGGCATTCCTAAGGGTCCAATAACATCCAACAAAGCATCTCCGGGCTCCAGCGTAGCCAGATGCGCTGTTGTTTTCCCCACAACCTGGAATATGAGGGTAAGTGTCCCCTTTTCCAAATTTAGTTTTGCCATGGTAAGAGGGATACGTTCCCCTTTTTCATCAATCCTTAAAACGATGAACTGACCAGGTTTCGCTCTTTTCACGACACGGGGTGCTTCCACTTCCAGCTGGCACACTGTTCCTTCCGCCATCACCTTTTTATCGACTATTTTGTACAAGTTAAACCCTCCTTATTTTGTTAAAATTATCACATAGTTGCCTGAATGAAACAGGCGGATTGACCTTTTTAACCCCTTAAAAGGGACAGTCTCCGGAAGAATTTTAAAGCGTTATGGGCATTAAAAGCGGATCCATCAATATTTACAACTATCCCCTCATTCAAAATCATTACACCTATATGTATCACCTTTTTAGTCCTTTCAAAAACTTGTATAATTATGTTAATTTGCCATATCTGTCTGATTGTCCCTTCAACCTTTATCAGGTGGCATTACTACCACATCTTTCCTGATCTGTCAATTTAAAAGATTTCACAGAATAGGGATTCACTGAAGGTAAAGGGAGGGGTTTCTTATTTGGATGTGCAAACCTATTCCATACGGTATTTTTCTAACTTGTAACGGAAAGAGCGAAAGGACATACCTACAAGACGGGCAGCTTCAATCTTTTTCCCCTGGCAACGGTTGAGGGCTTCTTTTAAATATTGCTTTTCAATCTCCTCGAGCAAATCGGGAAGATTGACCCCCTCATTTGGAAAGTTGCATGTGTAAAAAGAGTCTGATCCCTCGGATTCCCCGGGACCAGAAATCTCCTCTTTTGTTTCAAAGGCTTCAGGTAAGATAATGTTGGAGTTCTGTATTGCAACGGCACGTTCTACCATGTTTTCAAGTTCCCTGACATTCCCAGGAAAGTTATAATTTTCCAGTTCCTTCAGGATGAATGAAGAGATGGATATAGGTTTGGTCTGATATTTTGTTGAAAATTTTTTAATGAAATATTCAAGTAGTAGAGGAATATCTTCCTTTCGCTCTCTTAACGGCGGCACATGGATTCGCAAAACATTAAGGCGGAAGAAAAGGTCTTCACGGAAGCGTTTTTCAATCACCTCTTTCTCAATATCCCTATTCGTTGCTGAGATGACCTGGACATCCACATGGATATCCCGACTATCTCCCAGTCTCCGAAAGGTTTGGTCTTGGAGGACCCGTAAAAGTTTAACCTGAAGGGTCATGGGAAGTTCACCAATTTCATCAAGAAAAAGGATGCCACCATTTGCCGTTTCGAAGAGCCCTGCTTTGTCTTTTATGGCACCGGTAAATGCCCCCCTTTTATATCCGAACAGTTCACTTTCCAGGAGGTTTTCGGGAATGCCGCCACAATTAACAGGGATAAAAGGACTTTTGGGATCCTGCAGGTAGTGGATAGATCTAGCTACAACTTCCTTCCCCACACCGCTTTCCCCGGTGATGAGAATAGGCGAGCGGGTTTTAGAAACACGGATAATTGTATCCATAAGGTTTCGCATCGGTTTGCTTGAGCCAATAATTCCAAGGTCATCAATGGAAGCCGACAATTGCCGTTTAAGTTTCAGATTTTCTTCTTTAAGGATTTGGTGCTCAAGGGCGTTTTTTATCACAAGCCTGATCTCATCGATCTTGAAGGGTTTACTGATATAATCATAGGCTCCAAGCTTCATGCCTTCGACCGCCGTTTCATTGGAGGCGTAAGCTGTGATGAGAACAACCATACTCCGTGGTGATTTTTCCTGTATAAGCCGTAGCAATTCCAACCCTGAAATATCCGGCATTTTGATGTCAGAAATAATCAGAGAGTAAAAGGTCTTATCTATCTTGTCTAATGCTTCACGTCCACCAGAAGCTGTATCTACATTGTAACCTTCCTTCGTCAGGAGAATTTCAAGCATGGTTTGAATATTTTTTTCATCATCAACCACGAGGATCCTGTGTTGTGAAGTAATAGGGATAGTCATAGAGTGGGCTCCCTTCAAACAGGCAATGTAATTTTGAACATCGTTCCGATTCCCTCCTTTGAATGGACCGTGAGAGTTCCGCCAAGAGCACTTACAATTTGGTAAGCAATGGAGAGTCCAAGGCCGGTTCCCTCGGGTCGTGTTGTAAAGAAGGGTTCGAATATCCTTTCGATGTTAGAGCTGGGGATCCCTTTCCCATTGTCCTGAATAGTGATGGTGTAAAATTGTATATCCGACATGCTGGAGGACCTTTTTTTTGAAAGGGTTCCTTTAACGACGATATTTAGTTCTGGTTTATCTTTCGATTGAACGGCATTGGTAAGGATGTTCCAAAAAACCTGCTTAAGACGATCTCTATCGCTTTGGATAATAAAATCTTCGGGGAGTTTATTACTGAAGTGGATATCGCCGTCATCGTTTTCTTTTTTAAGTACGGATACGATCTCTTCAATGAGTAGGTAGGGGTTTACCCGTTGGAAGTTCTCCTTTCCAAATCTGGAAAATTGGAGGAAATCGCTGACCAGCCGGTTCAGACGATCAGTTTCCCTCAAAACGATATCTAACAGTTTCTTGTCGGTTCCTTCCGGGTGAAGGGAATCTCTTAATATCTGGATTGAGCCACTGAGCGAGGTCAAGGGATTTCTGATTTCATGGGCAAGAGCGGCGGCAAAACGCCCGACGGTTGCCAGTTTTTCAGATTCATTAACCCTCCTCTCCATGGCTTTGAAGCTGGTAAGATCTTGAAATATAATAATATTTCCTGAGGATTTACCCTCAGACTCAAGCAAGGTTGAAACGGAAAAGCCAATAATCTTGGTTCCGGAGTCGGGGCTTTCGTATGTTACCGTATAATGATGGGATGGTTCCTGAGTAGTTGTCGGTGTATGGAGATGCTTCGCTAAGGCGGGAAAGACCTCGTGGATCTGTCGGTTCATTAACGATGAGTCATCCCTTTCCAAGATCCTTTTACCTGCATTGTTGACATAGATGATTCTTTCCTGTGGGTCGATCGTCAAGATACCACTCACAATGCTTTGGAGAACGTTTTCATTGAAACGCTCCAAGGATTGATATGCCTTAGTCTTTTCAAAGAGCTGAATCTTCCTCTTTTGCAGCTCGTTGGATAAGATGCTTGTTAAGATTGCTACACCCCAAAGGGAAATCGTGTGAATACCTAATTTGTAAACGACGAATCGGTTTAGCCAGAGGTGATAGAAAAGGTTTCCTTGAAATAAAATATCCGCGGGTATTGTTTTCAGGAGAACACTGAATAGGAACAGAGTGGTAAATGCTACGATAATAAAAAGTTTTTTACGATCAAGAAATAATGCACCGGCAATAATGGAGAAAAAATAGAGAAAAACAAAGATGCTTTCAACACCACCACTGATGTAAACGAAAGCCGTTGTGAATAGGGTATCGAGCAGGATCTGAGAGAAGATAAACCACTGAGAATCCTTTAATCTTTTGATGAGCAGAACACACACAAGGGAATAAAAATAGAGGATGGAAATTAGAAGATAGACCTGCATATTGGAAGGGATTCTAAGAATAGCTCTCCCTTGCACTGAGATAAGGAGCGAACTGCCCAAAACAATGGTGGCAACAAGGAGCCGTCCAAATCCAAGGACAAATAGGTGTTTACCGATAGCCGGAGGGGAAGGCCCTATAGAATTGGGTAGAGATGGCACCTTAACGGATGGCATTTGCCATTTGAAAAATAGGAAGATACATTGCAATAACGATGGTACCCACGACACCACCCAAAAAGACGACCATGACAGGTTCCAGCAGAGACGTAAGCCCTGCCACAGCGGTGTCAACCTCATCCTCATAAAAGTCTGCAATCTTATTCAGCATCTGATCCAATGCGCCGGTACTTTCCCCGGCAGCGATCATCTGGGTCACCATGGGGGGGAATACCTTGCTCCGAGTAAGAGGCACCGATATATTTTCACCGGAACCGATGCCTTCGCGTGCTTCCAAAATGGCATCTTCGATAAGTTTATTCCCTGAGGTTTTCGCAACTATTTGGAGTCCGTCCAGAATTGGAACGCCACTAGTCATTAGAGCGCTTAGAGTCCTGGTAAAGCGAGCAACGGCTACTTTTCTCAGCAAGATACCGAAGATTGGCAGCCTGAGAAGCATTCGGTCATAAGCCTTTTTCCCCTGATTTGTGCTTCGAATTTTACGGATGAGAAAGATGATGAGGATGAACCCAATGATGACATATAGAATATGGGTCCGGGTGAATCTGCTGAGATCAACAACAAACTGTGTGAGGGTAGGGAGCGGCTGACCGGCCTCCCGAAACATTCTTTCAAAGGTAGGAATGACAAAAACCATCAGAATTCCTACTACAACAAAGGCGACAAAGGTAACGATCATAGGATACATCAGGGCAGATTTTACCTTTCGTCGAAGAGCCTCTGTCTTCTCGATGAAAACTGCCAGACGGTTCAGAATTGCATCTAAGGTTCCAGATTCTTCACCGGCGATCACCATATTAACATAGAGGTCATTAAAGGCCTTCGGGTGTTTTTTCAGGGCGGCGGCAAAGGTCATTCCGGATTCAACGTCTACCTTCACCTGAGAGAGGATTTCTTTAAAGCCAGTGCTTTCTTCTTGCTCCGCCAAGATATCAAGGGACTGGACAAGGGGGAGACCTGCATCGATCATTGTGGCAAGCTGACGTGTGAAAACAGCGAGGTTTTTTGCTTTCACTCTGGGTTTAAAGATAGCAATACCTTTTCTTTCCCGAAACCTTTTCACCTTGGTCGGAATGATCCGCTGATGTCGCAGTTCTTCCTTTAAGGTATTGACGTCGGGGGCTTCCATAACACCAGCACGCGTCCCCCCTCCAGGAACCTTCCCCTCCCATTTATATTTTGGCATCCTGTTCTCCTAACGCCTGTAGTTCCGTTGGGATTTGTTTAATCCCATCATCTGTTTCAGTTCGTCGATGTTGGGGCTTCTCGCCAGGGCTTCTTTAGTGGTGATAAGCCCTTTCTGTGAGAGGATTAGAAGGGATTGATTCATGGTTTGCATACCATACTTCGATTGACCAAGCTGCATCTGGGAGTATATCTGGTGGATCTTTCCTTCCCTGATAAGGTTTCGAATAGCAGGATTGGGGATCAAAATCTCGATGCCAAGGCATCGCCCGCTTCCATTCGCTTTTGGGATTAATTGTTGGGTGAGAATTCCTTCAAGGACGAAGGAAAGTTGGGCACGGATTTGGGATTGCTGATAAGGGGGGAAAACATCGATGATCCGGTTAACGGTTTCAATTGCGGAGTTCGTGTGCAAGGTTGCGAATGTGAGGTGGCCCGTTTCTGCAATGACGAGGGCCGTTTCAATTGTTTCTAGGTCGCGCATTTCGCCGATTAGAATGATATCGGGGTCCTGTCGGAGCACGTGTTTCAAGGCCTGGGCAAATCCCTTTGTATCTGAATTGACTTCCCTCTGGTTGACGAGGCTATTTTTATGTCGATGAAGGTATTCAATGGGGTCCTCAATGGTAATGATATGGGCGTGCCGTTCCTCATTAAGTCGATCGATCATTGAGGCCAGCGTGGTTGATTTTCCACTGCCTGTAGGACCGGTTACGAGAATTAGCCCTTTTGGTTTGTGAATCAGGTCTTCAACAACGGGCGGGAGCCCCAGTTCAAGGAATGACATGAATTTATATGGGATAGCACGAAAGGCACCGGCCACTGCGCCGCGCTGGACAAAGAGATTTCCCCTGAAGCGGCAGACATTTTTTATCCCGAAAGAGAAATCCAACTCATTTTCCTCTTCGAAACGTTTGCGTTGCGTTTCGGTCAGGACACTGTAACACAATCTTTGGGAGTCTGAGGGTGTCAGTGGAGGGATGTTCAAGGGTACGAGGCTTCCGTCAATCCTAAGTTGAGGAGGAGCCCCGGTTGTAATGTGGAGATCCGTTGCCCCTCTGTTAAACATCTCAACCAGCAACTGTTTTAAATCAAGCATCTTTGTAAGTCCATTTATTGGTCCTCAGGAGTAACTCTCAATGCTTCTTCCAAAGTGGTAATTCCGTCCATTACTTTTAGGAGAGCATTCTGACGCAAGGTTCTCATCCCAAGCTCAATGGCGCGTTTTTTTACCTCGAGTCCCGAAGCTCTTTTTAGAGTTAATGTCTTGAGCTCGTCCAGGAAAGGCATGATTTCAAATACGGAGATTCTACCTCTGTAACCCGTATCGTCACAATAGGGACATCCCTTGCCTTTATAGCAGGTGAAGGTGCCGATTTTATTTTTAGGGACACCTGCCTCGATAAGAGATTCTTCAGGTATTTCGACAGGCTCCTTACAATGTTCGCAAACCCTTCGCATAAGACGCTGGGCCAGAACCAGTGAAACAGAAGAGGTGACAAGAAAGGGTTCTATACCCATTTCGATCAGACGGGTGACTGCGCTGGGGGCATCGTTTGTGTGTAGTGTTGAGAGCACCAGATGACCCGTGAGTGCGGCCTGAATAGCGATCTGAGATGTTTCCAAGTCGCGTATTTCTCCCACCATGATGATGTCTGGATCTTGACGTAGAAAGGATCTAAGGGCGGAAGCGAAGGTCAATCCGATATCCTCGTGAATCTGAACCTGGTTAATCCCCGCAAAGTTATATTCAACCGGGTCTTCCGCTGTCATGATATTGTCTGTTTCTTTGTTCAGATCCATCAGGGCTGAGTAGAGCGTTGTAGTTTTACCACTTCCCGTCGGTCCTGTGACAAGTATCATCCCTACGGGCTGGTGGATGGCGTTTTTAAAAAGTTGCAACTCATCTTTTTCAAATCCCAGTTTGGTCATATCTAACTGGAGAGATGATTTGTCCAAGAGTCGGAGAACAATTTTTTCTCCGTACAGGGTTGGTGTGGTAGAGACTCGGAAGTCGACCTCTTTGGTCCGTCCCAATTTGAGCTTGATCCTTCCATCCTGAGGCAGACGGCGTTCCGCTATGTCTAATTGGGCCATAATCTTCAGCCTCGAGATGATGGGATTTTTTATCTTCAGAGGCAATATCATTGCCTTTCTTAATACACCGTCGATCCTGTAACGTACACGAAACTGCTTTTCATAAGGTTCAAAATGGATATCGCTGACGCCCTCTTTGATGGCCTTAACAAGAATCCCATTAACAAGCTTAATAAGGGGTGCATCAATTTCCTTAGTGATATCTACAGAACTTTCTTCTCTTTTCTCTTCAACAACCTGCACTTCACTGATTGCGCCAGATACCAAGGCATCAAAGTCATCTATGTCAATAACCTCTTCCTCTTCCTCCTGGAAGATGGATTGATCTTCACCGATACCTTCCAGGGAATAATCCTTTGCGTCGAAGTTTGTAACCCCTTTGCCTGCAATTTCACCCCCACCACCGTAATAACGTTTAATGGCGCGTATAAGCTCTGATTCGGAACAGAGTTGCATGGAGACATTATATCCCGTCATGAATTCTATTTCCTCTGCGAGAATGAGGTTTGTTGGGTCTGATATGGCGATGGTGAGTTTGGGGCCTTTTCGCTCAACAGGGAGGATAAGATATTTTTTTGCAATGCGCTCAGGGATGAGTTTCAAAACATCTTTAGGGATCTGGATGTTTCCCAGCTTAATGATGGGAAGATGGTAAAGCTCACCAAGGAATTTCAGGAGCTTTTTTTCATCTACATAACCAAGTTTAACCAGGTTAGAGCGGAGAGATCCTCCGTTTTGTCTTAGGGTTTGAAGTGCCTTTTCAAGTTCTTCTCTCGTTAGGAGTTTTGATTTAACTAACGCTTCTCCTAAATCAATCGCCATGTAAAGGTCCTCACCTGAAAACTTATGCCTTTAACTGATTGGATACCTATCTTATATTTGTCTGTTTATTCTACATTATCCAGACCAAAAATCAAGCAATCCTTCGTGGACTTGGAAAAAGTGATACATATCTTCCAAGAGTTTATGTTGGAAGATTACTGAATTTCTTGGTTTAACACGATAAGTAATACTGAGTTGACATCATTATGTAGTGCTTATATCAATAACAATTGTAGTAAAAAAATAAAAAAATGGCAAATTTTCTTATTTGTGAGGGATATTTTTGTTGACTTCAAGATATTGAAGTGATACTAAGTGAGTAAGATAAACCCATGAAAGGAGAAAAATATGGAAATAGATCCCAAAAAGGTCAAGAATCAGCTTTACCGTTCTATAGGGAGAGGGAAAAAACATGCAATGAGAAACCTTAACTGGCTTTTCGAAACCATGAACCCTTATTTTTTCATTACGTTTGCACCGGAAAAGGATGCCTTGTTGAACCTTTGTTTTAACCTCCATTCCTTGGGGGAGAACAAACAAATTATCCTGAAGGATACGGAAGAAAAATATATTCTGGCAACGCTTAACAGGCCCGGTACGTTGTTTAATACCTTGGATGGAATCAAAGACAAGGTGATAATCTACGAGGAGATGATCCATTCCAATCGTCCCCTGCCCGGGAGGGAACATCAACTTGAGATACTTAAATTTCACTTTTTAAGGGAAACCATGGATAGGGAAAGTCCCCCTCTCTTTAGGGGGAAGGGACAAATCTTTAAAACAATGAGGGACGCTTATCCTTCCTTTAATTTTAAAGAATTTGACAAGATTTTCAAGTTCTTTCTTAAATACAATCGAGACTATGTCCTTCTTTCTCCTCCCTTACGTGTCGCCCGTGCCATGTGGCTTTATCAGTCTGCGATTCGTGAAGGTGGGATCTTTATGGATATTGAGCCCACCATCGATGAAGAGGGGAAGGAAGAATCAAGACTTGTGTTCTCTGTGATCAATCCACTTTTTAAGGGATACCTTGCCAAGGTTATCGAGATTTTCTACCGCTTGGATATCGCAACACATCGAAATTATATCGTGGAGATTGAAGGAGAAGAGGGTCAGCATGTAACAGTGTTAACCGCTTACATTACCACGAGGGATGGAAAACCGATAGAGAAGGGCATGCCTATTTATGCATCCCTTGAATCAGAACTTTACAATACGAAGGTCATTAACATCTGGGATAGGGTTTATAATGAACTGGTTACAGGCGGTGTTTTAACGGGTCCTGAGGGGAGTCTCCTGAGTGCGATACATACCTTTACCCATACAAATCTGGCGCATGCCTTTCCCTATCGATATGACTGGGATGAAACCGAAGTAGCCTTTTTCAGCCATCTTCAGCTTACCAAAGATCTTCTCAATGTTTTTGTCAAGAAGTTTGATCCCGATCCTCAAAAGCGCCTTTCCCCTAAGGTCTTGGAGGAAGAATTCAAGCGAATTGAAACAGACATCGAGGAGTATAATACCGGACATGCCTTCCTGGATGTGACAAGAAAAACGGTTTACAGGACTGCGCTATTGATGATTCGCTATACATTAAAAACAAATTACTTTGTCAAGTATAAGAAGGCACTTGCATTTCGTCTTGATCCCCACTATATGGATTTTCTCCCTGATGAAATCAAGGAAGATCTCCCCAGAGACAAGCCATTTAGAATCACCTTTTTCTATCATCGCTATGGGTCTGGATATCACTTTGGGTTTTCGGATATTGCAAGGGGTGGTTTTCGAACCATTATCGCTCGCACGAGAGATGATTTTGAGGCCGCTATGGAGACCATCTTTAAGGAAGCGATGGTTCTTGCACACACGCAGCAATTGAAAAACAAGGATATTTATCAGGGAGGATCGAAGCTTGCTATTGCCATGCGTGCTTTTGATGTCCATGATCGTCAGAGAGAAATAAACAGATTGTACAATCTTCAGCGTGGGATTATCAACGCCTTTTTAGATATCTTTGTTACAAGGGATGGAAAACCGGTGGATCGGCGTGTTGTGGATTACTACGGTGAAGATGAGCCCATTGAGGTAGGCCCGGACGAAAATATGCATGACACCATGATCGAATATTTTGCCCAGAGGGCCAAGGAACGTGGGTATATTCTTGGGGGAGGCGTTATCTCAAGCAAAAAGATCGGGATCAATCACAAGGAATATGGTGTAACATCGCTGGGTGTTTTGAAATTTGTTCAGAGAACACTAAAAGAGCTGGGGATCGATTGTGAGAAAAGCCCCTTTACCGTGAAGATCACTGGTGGGACGAACGGTGACGTGGCTGGTAACGAAATGAAACTGCTTATTGAAAATTGCCCCAAGGTTAAGATTCTCTCTATTACTGCTGGTTCTGGTGCTATTTATGATCCGGAGGGAATAGACAAGGAAGAACTCACTCGCCTTTTACTGAGGGATAATATCGACAAGTTTTCACCGGAACGCCTTCATGAGGGAGGGATTCTCCTTTATTCCCGGGAAAAGAGACAGGATGGGTTTATTGAGAAGAACAAAAAGGTTATAAAGAGAGGGGGAAAGGTAGAAGAACAGTGGGTAACCTCAGATGAATTTCATTCTGAATTCGAAAATCTGATTTTTTCTCATACAACCGATATCTTTATCCCTGCCGGGGGACGACCGGAAACCATTCATGACAAAAATTGGGAGAGGCTCTTCCGTGCAGATGGGATACCGACAACGCGTGCCATCGTGGAAGGTGCCAATTCATTCATTTCTCCGAGTGCACGGGAAAAGATTCAAAAACGGGGCATTATTATTATGAAGGATGCCTCTTCAAACAAGTGCGGAGTTATCTGTTCCTCTTACGAGATTATCGGTGGTCTGTTAATGAGTGATAGGGAATTCCTTGAGAATAAGCCGACTTATGTTGCAGACGTTCTGAAGATTCTTGAAAAACGGGCAATGGACGAAGCCAACTTGATTTTTGAGCGTTTCAAGCGCTTCAAGGGCTCGAGGCTTTACACTGAAATTAGCAATGAGATCAGTTATGAGATAAATGACCTAACGAATCAGATTTATAAGTATCTGATGCAGCATCCAGATAAGGTTTTCCGCCCGCCCTATTCAAAGATCCTGTTGCAACATTTCCCGAATCTGATCCAAGTGCGTAAGAAGTTTCGTGACCGGGTGAAATTCCTTCCCATCAAGTACCGGATTGCTATGATCTCCACTGAGATAGCGACACGGATTATTTATCATGGCGGATTTGAGATTCCTTTTGAGGCCAAATTGGAAAGTTATGCCAGAAATCTGGTAAGGTACCCCAACCCTTCATGAGTCCTGTTGATAGGTGAGTGCATTAATCCTTCACCTTCGTGAGACTGATGACTGGTTCAGAGGGCGAACTCGGCTAACAGGAAGGTATGATCGGAAGGTTTTTCTACCCTTCTTGGTTTGAGATCGATGTCGCAACGCAGCGATCTTTCCGCCAGGGGTGGGGTCGCTAGGATATGGTCGATGCGCCAGCCGAGACCCCGCTTAATTCCACCCCGGAGGCGGTAGTCATAAAAGGTGAACTGTCTCGGTTCGTCCGGGTGATGCTTGCGGAAGACATCGACGAACCCCCATTCTTTCAAGGAGGCAAAGGCCTCCCAGACCTCCGGGGTAAAGCAGACATGTCCTAACAGCCCCTCGGGATCATACACGTCGATTTCTTCGGGGGCCACGTTCATATCGCCGCAGAGGAGCACTGGATTCTCGGTGGAAAAATTTTCATTCAGGAAGGTTATTAGCCGCTTGAACCACTCAAGTTTGTAGCGAAAGAATTCATGATCCTTTTCACGCCCCTGGGGGACATAGACGTTGAATACCGTAGCGAAAGGAAATCGTGATACGAGAAGACGATCTCTATCCTCCTGACCTCCATCTTGAAACCCATGGATTACCTCATCAGGTTTCACGAGGGAGGCGGTAGCAACCCCATTGTATCGTTTGTACCCAAAGTAAGTGATATGATACCCGATAGCGTCAAACTCCATGGCGGGAAAATGGGTATTGTCTACCTTGGTTTCCTGCATGCACAAGACGTCCACCTGGTGTTCTTTCAGCCAGGGAATCACGATATGTAATCGTGAACGTATAGAGTTAACATTAAATGTGGCGATCTTGAACGTGCCCATGCCGCGCCTCCTGAAAATAGATTGATGAAAATATACCAGAACATCCTTTTCCATGTCCATATCATAGAGGGATAAGGTTTTCAGTTCTCTCAGTGGGCTTACAACGCTGCGAATAGATTGTAATGATAACAAAATATTGACGGTTCTGCATGAGGCCTGTATTAACCCTTTGCCTCTTTGCCATTTCAGCTTTTCAACCTTTAACAACCCACCATTTTCCTTACCACCTCCGCGATCCTTTGGGCAGTATTTTCCCAGGTGAAGGTTCTGGCGCGTTGTATGCCTCGTTGAAGGGTGTCCGGAGAGGGGGGATGAAAAACGGCCTTTTCGAGGGCTGCCTGCAGTGCGTTGGGGTCACGGGCTCGGCAGGTGATCAGCTGGTCTCCTCCGATTTCACGAAATGAAGGACACGCACCGCATACCACGGGAATACCACAGGATATGGCCTCTAGGACCGGCATGCCGAAACCCTCGTAATCGGAGGGGTAAATAAAGGCGAGTGCATGGGACAAGAGAACCGGGAGGTCTTCGTGGGGGAGGTAGCCAAGTATAAACACGCCTGGTATTTTCCCGTTTAAGGCTTGCTTCAGCAAAGTAAGGTCTCCCCAACCCCGTTTTCCTACGAGTACCAAAGGGGGTTTGTACAGGTTATTCCATGACTGGTAGGCTTCAAGAAGTGAGGTGATCCCTTTTCGGGGCTCTAGCGTTCCAACGAAGAGGAGATATTCCGAGGGAAGGCCATATCTCTTTAGAGTGGTTCGGATCTTTACGCTATCTTTCACAGGATGAAATTGGTTCGAGTCAACACCAGGATAGGCGAGATAAATCTTTTCCGGCGGGATGTCGTAAACCTCTGCAATCTCCGCACGCGAAAATTCCGAGATGGTGATGACAGCCGTGGCCTGTTTCAGGGAAAGAGGTACAAATTTCGAGAGAAAGGCTTGGTTTTTTTGATCTGCCATCCCAGGATGCCGATGGTACGAGAGGTCGTAAACGATGAGTGCGGTTGGTTTGCCTCTGGTGGGGTAGGAAACAAAGTTGGGAAAGAGGAATGCATCGCCATCGCCGGAAAACCATGGAAAGGGGAGA
The DNA here is from genome assembly GCA_027004185.1 of bacterium. Classification (GTDB taxonomy): domain Bacteria; phylum Desulfobacterota; class S145-22; order S145-22; family S145-22; genus S145-22. The sequence goes on from JALTIG010000221.1 coordinate 24,135, forward strand.
GGAATGCCGGCTTTTAGACATCCCTCGAGAAGTTTGCGGGGAAAGAATCGGCGAATGGAAGACGTCACATTCTTACCGAGTATGTTTTCGGGGATGGTTTCTTTCCTCAAAAACCGGAAGAGGACGAGATGAATTTCGTCTTCCGAAAGGATACTGGGAAGTCGTTTCAGGACCTCGTACACATACGATCCCACACCTGCCCGTTGGCCGAAGATGGGTTGTGCGTCGATGATCAGTCTCACCAGATTTTGTTTCCCTTTCCCTTGAATACCGATTCGATTACCTTCGCAATCCTATCCCAGGTATATTCAGATAGGACCTTTTCGTGTCCGAGCCGGCCCATTTTGTGACCCATTTCTGGGTTCTTCAGTAAGGTTTGAACACTATTTACGAAGTCATCCACGGAAGCACCCAAGAAGCCATCCCTGCCATGCTCGATGATGCTGTAGACCGCTGGGCATCGCCGGTTCCCAATCACCGGTTTTTCATACATCCAGGCCTCACAGAAGATGATTCCGAAGCTCTCGAATTCTGTGGGTTCCAGGAGGATATCACAGGCCTGATAGGCATGGAGGAGCTCCTGCCTAGGCAGCGTTTTGAGATAAAAGATGCCATCACCTTCTACGTCTCTTCGGTCTTCGTCTGGTCCGATCATCACGAGAAAGGCATCCTCCCCTTCATTTCTGAGCCGCTGGACTGTCTCCATAGCCAGATCGTAACGTTTTGACAGGACCTTTCTTCCTACAAAAAGGAGCATAGTGCCTGTTTCGGGAAGTCCATGCCGCGTCCTGAAGTCTGCAGCGGCTTCCGGATTCATGGGAAACCCCTTGGGATCAAACCCGACTCCAAGCCGCGTCACCCGGCATCCCATCTCTCCGAAAAGTTTTGTGGAATAGTCGTTGAGAACGAAGAGATGATCGGCTGCCTTGAAGGTATCGTAGAAGTGTTTCCAGTGGTGATACCAGTCGAGGTGGTGAAACAGAGGGATAAGGCCTACGGGACGTCCGGCTTTCCTGGCGGCCTCGACCGCGATGGCCATGGTATTAAAAGGGACCATTGTGGCGAGGAGAGCATCATAATCACCCGCATGAGTCTCTACGAAGTGGCGTAGCCCTGGTGAATCGGGTCCCCTGGAGAATTGGTAAAGGGTTTGATAGAAAGCTGGGCGTTTGTGGGCCTTATCAATCAGGGAATGTATCCAGGTTTCTGGGTCCTCATTGAGATAGGAGTGACCTTCAAGATCCTGAAAAACTCGCCGAAGGAGGATCCGGCTGGCAAGTTTTTGCAGCCAATCATGGTTTATGACGGGAAATCTGTGAACAGGAATGCCGTTTTCGCCTGTAACCCCCTGCTGAAACCCCTCAATCCAATGAATCCCGAAAGCTGAAGAGGCCTTAAGTTCCGAGGCGGTTGTTGTGGCCACTTCCACAGTGTGTCCTCGGTGAGCCAGGGTATGTGTGAGACCGGCCATGAAATTCTCGGCACCGCCTACCAGTTCGTGTCCATAAATGTATGAGACCAGGAGTATCTTCATAGCCTTTCTGCCCCCGCCATATGATAGTGGGAGAAGATATCCGAGAGAAACCGTTTTTTCAGGTAGTGCCACCCTCCCTGATGTGCCATGCCCCGGATCATCCCCAATTGAAAGCGGTACGTGATAAGCCAGGTTACGAGATAGCTTCTCATACCTTTCCATCCCCCCTTCTTATATTCCACCGCAAGCTTCGTCATAAAGATAGGGAACAGAAGGAGAATCAGTCCCTGCTTGAGGAGGTGCCGGAAGGGACGTCGGCAGTAGATGTCTAGGTGATTTTTGACAACGGTTTGTCCATAGCCAAACCCGTGCCACCCCTGCTGTCGCAGGAGCTGGGAAAGGGTTTGGCGGTGGATATGTCTGACTTTTGCATCCGGCGCGTAAAGGATGTGATGGCCCATGCGCCGCAATCGGGTCCCAAAGTCATGATCCTCCCCCGCCTGTAGTTTTTCATCGAATCCCACATCGCGAGCCACATCGGTAAAAACAGCATAGTTTTTTGTGTCGAGTGTAAAAAGATAGCGTTTATCACCGATTTCCGCGCTTATGTAGAAAAGCCAACCCTCATATGACTGCTGAAACCAGTCACTAATCCATCCCTCAATACCTGGGAGATTGTGCCCCATCGAGGCTACAATCCCCTTTTCGCGATCAAGGGGACCAAGGAGCGCTTCCAACCAGTTTGGTTCGGCGACACAGTCACTATCAATTCCCACAAGTATTTCTCCCCTGGCATGATCAAGGGCGTCCTGTCTAGCCCCACTTACGTTTTTCCGGGTGAGAGGAAAGACGCGGAGCATGTCCTTAAAATCCTGGTAGGTCTTGACTGAGCGCGTAGAGGAGTCGATGATCACGATCTCGCAGTAGGGGGAAAGATTCTGTTCCTGGAGGGAGTGGAGGCACCGTGTGAAGATTTGCTCATCCGGATCTTTTACGGGAATGGCGATGGTGATTGCGGGATGTTCCGGATCGGGAGGAAGATTCCGGATCGTGTCAAGGGAAGCACTCATAGGGCCTTCAGGTAGCGAAATAGAAGTTCATCGAAGGTATACGAATGGGGGACAGTGGTCTGGAAGAGTCTTTGTGCCATCAGGGGTATGGGTGTAAACGTCCGACACACGCTGCAGGAATCCGTGAAAAGGTGTACGACGACATACAGGCCCTTCATCTTTCGATATCTTCTGAGGGGGAGATGGGTAAGGTGCTTGTGGGTCTGGATGTGATAGTCGCCGTGGTAGATGTGGACAACCCATGGAAATTCCTTGAGAGTGTCCAAATATGGCACAATGGATTCATACCCCGTCTGACAGGGAACAATCCAGGCAATATTCATAACGGTGCGGTTAACCTTTTGACCACCGCGTCCCAGGAGATGATGCGGCTGTCTTCATAGGCCTGTTTACCGAGGGATTTTGCCAGATCCTCGGAGTCGGCCAGTTCATCGATACGTTTCGCGATCGCTAGTGGGTCGGGAGGCAGGACAAAACCGTTCATCCCGTCACGGACCAATTCCGTGGGGCCGCCACTGTCCGTACAGGTAATCACAGGTTTATGGCTTCGCATTGCCTCGACGGTTACAAGGCCATAATCCTCGTTCCTTGGAGCGAAGAAGACGGCGCGGCACCGAGCAACATAGTCGAAGACCTCCTCATCCGACAGGGGACCCGACAGCGTCACCCGGTCCTGAAGCCCATACTTTTGTACCATTTTATTAAGCCTGTCGTATTCGGCTCCCTTTCCCCCGATGATGCCCCGAATCACTTTTGACTTGACATAGCGCATGGCCTCAATCAGCAGATCCATCCGTTTCGGGACAATCAGGCGGGAGAAGGCAAAGATAAACGGTTCGTAGGCCTCAAATCGAATCAGCTCTTCCCGTAACGGTGGGGGATAGAGAATTTCTGCATCATGATTCCCCCATTTTTTCAGTCTGTTGGCGACATTTCCTGAGATAGCATAGAGCTTTTTGACATGCCGGGACAGGAGATGATTATCGATACGGTGAAGGAGGAACCGCTGAATTTTTCGACGCCATCCAGCCCCAATCCGTTTCTGGTAGGCGTACCATTCGTCCCAGAGGTCGTAATACTCTCGCTGGCGATGGGCGAACCAGCAGAGCTGAACCGGATGACGGACCGCAAAGCTGGGAAATTTGATGGTAATCACCCGTTCGATGGGTCTTCCATCCACCTCCCGCACATCCGTCAGGTAGTTGGCCAGGTACCCCGCCATGAGGCTTCGAAAAAGGTAGTGCCGGTTCTGCGGGGTGAAGAGCCAATCCGCCTCATGTCCACGCTTATTGAGCTCCCGTACGAGGGCCAAAGCAAGGCGTTCATTCCCTCCCATCTCGAATGGCACGTAGGATGTAACGACGAGGATACGCATGTTTGATTAGGTTGAAGATAGAAGGTTTACCCTGTGAAATTGGCGAAGCCACAGCACAGCGGATTTCACTGGGGTGAAAGGGGAAAACCGCGTCTTTGCGTCTTTGCGTCTTTGCGTGAGGCAAAAAAAGTAGCAAGGAAGTAAAATGCGAAATGTGAAAGGTGAAAAGTTATTAAGTTTTAAGTTGTTAAGTGTTAAGTTTTTTGTGCGGAGATGCGAAAGTACTTGTACAAAGAAAATTGTGGATTTCGCATTAATTTGATTTTTGCTGCAATTTTTATACGACCTGTTGGTGGTTCTCACACCAAGTTTCAATTGTTAATCTCCCTTAATGACTTAACTTAACCACTTAAAACCTAAAACCTAAAACTTAAAGCTATCCCTTTACCTATTGCCATTCGCCTTTTGCCCTTTTTCCTCAGTCCTTTATCCTTACTCCCATCCTTTCCAAATGTCTCTTTAGGATAGGCGCTACGGCAGTTTCTGTAAAGTCCTGCATACGCTTTTCCCCCCTTGAAACGAGTTGGTTATTCAGCTCCTGGTTCTCCAGGAGCTCAAGGATCCCTTCAGCGATAGCGGGATAATCCTTTTTGTCAAAGAGAAGTCCCGCGTTTCCAAGGGTTTCTGGAACGGCGGCGGCAGCATAGGCCACAATGGGAAGGCTGAAGGACATAGCCTCTACAAGGGGCACGCAGAATCCTTCGTGCTCACTCATACAGAGATATATAGAGGCATGGGCATAAATTTCCGACAGGATATCCAGGGAGAGGTGCCCAGGGAGGGAAACATCCTTCAGCTTCAAGTGTTGAATGAGGGTCTCAAGAGCAGAGACGTACGAACCCATGTCATAATGACTTCCCACGAGGAGGAGGCGCAATCTGGGGAGCAATTTTTTGCAAAAATAAAAGACCTTGATGATGTCTTCAAGACGCTTGTTAGGGGCAATACGACCCACGTGCAAGAGAGTTGGGAAACGTTTCTTGATAAAGGGAAAGCGGGGGACCCTTTTAAGGCTTCTTTCGTACATTGACACGTCTACGATGATAGGGAGTACCCCTGTGTTCACGAATCCCATAGTAACCAGTTCTTCCTGGTTGAATGTAGAATCCCCCAGGGCCAGGTGAAACATGCCAGGCAATTGCGACAACTTTTGACGACCCTCTTTACACCGTTTCGCGACCTTTTGGTTGACGCCCTCAAAGAATCTGGCTGGCGTGATGTTATGGTAGATAAGTATCTTCTTCTCTGGAAATTCCCTGATGAAATCGATAAGTTCCGTTCCTGTGGAATAATGGAAGATTATCAGGTTATCTGGGTGATGATAGTACCTATAGTAAAGATAGAATTCTGCCTTGTTCCAGTACTTAGGATGAATGACCTTGCTGAAGATCCTGGATTCGAAACCCCAGTTTCTAAGGATCCGCTGAATCCCGATGGCGTCATTACCGATAGCATCCCCGTAACTGAAGTCCGGAACGAACTGATGAATTTCCATGGTCAGTTTCTCATTTCTTCCAAGATGAGAGGTAGAAGCTGTTTGATCTGCTCAAAAACACTTTCGTAAGTAAATTGAGATGCCCTCGATGCACCTCTTTTTTTGAACTCCTCAAGGAGAGTGTCGTCATTCAGGAGGGTTACAATTCCCTCGGCCACTTCGTGGAATCTTTTTTCCTCATAGAGGATACCTGCGTTCTGTACAGTTTCTGGGACAGCCCCTGCTGCATAAGCGATGACAGGGCAGCGGGAGGCCATAGCCTCGATCAGCGGGACGCAGAAGCCCTCGTGCTCGCTCATGCTGAGGTAGACATCACTGGCCCTGTAGAGGGCGGCAAGGTCGGTTGGTGTGATGTAGGGGATGATGCGGATAGCATTCCGAAGGTTGAGACGATGGATAAATTCGATGACGGATGCCGTGTAGTTTTCCCACTCCCAGTTTCTTCCCACCAAGACCATGCGACTTTCTGGTTTGAAACGGTGCACCCAGTAAAATACCTTGACGAGGTCTTCGATCTTCTTGTTGGGGGCCCATTTCCCCACGTGGAGGAGAGTAATCTTTTCACTCAGATAGTAAAGGCTCCGGATATTCTGGGTGTCCTTCACGTTCGTTTCGACCACGAGGGGCAAAATATCTATTTTAGCATACCCCGCTGCTTTAAGCTCCTGTTTATTGAAATGTGAAACACCAAGGGCCAGGTCAAAAACCGTCACCGCCTCGGTAAGCTGTTTCCGTCCCCTGCTGCAGGCCTCGGCCGTTTTTCTGCTGATCCCTTCGAAAAACCAAGCCGGTGTAATATTATGGTAGATCATGACCTTTCGTCCTGGAAGAGATACTAACTCCGACAATAGAGAGGTAAAGATGGAGAAGTGGAATAGGATGACATCCCGACTTTTAACGCCTGGCAGGCATGTTTTTACATCCCAGATGCCAGAGAGTCCTTCGGGGACAATCCTCTGGGCACAGATCTTGGAATCGATCCCCAGCTCGGTGAGCATCCTTTGTATATGCATGGCATGCTGAGAGATGGCATCATACCGGTAAAACTCGGGGACGATCTGGATGAACATGGTTCAGACCTCTCCAAAGAAATCGTGGATGGCCTGCTTGTATCGGTCTATGATGACTTTCCATTGGTAGTTCTTGAGGACATATCGGCGACCTGCTATGGCCAGTTGTTTTCTTAAGGATTTGTCGCGTAGCAGGAGTATGAGGGTCTCCTCGAATTCCGGATAGTTTTCAAAATAGAGACCTCCATTGCTTCGTATACAATGTCCATGGGTGACGGGACAATCAGCATGGACCAAAACCGGTGTTTCTTGGAGCCATGCCTCCATGATAACGATGGAGAAGCTTTCATTAAGTGAAGGCTGGCAGAGGATGGTAGCGGCTTTGTAGGCATCGATCTTATCCTGGACCGGGATGAACCCGAGGTCGATGACATGAGACTGAAGAGTATCAGGAATGGCGACTTTCCCGTTTCCAACGAGAACAAGTTTTAGGTCCCCATCATAGGTTTGGGAAAAACGGTGAAAATACTGGATGAGTAAGGGGGTGTTTTTCCCCTTATCCTTTCGTCCGACATAAAGGATGAAAGGCCCATGGATGCCGTACGTGTCCCTGAAGCGGTCAGCATCACCCTTTACGGAGGTATCGAGGCCAATTCCCACAACCCGTTGCCGGTCCGGGTCGAGACAGTAGAGTCGGTTGGCAAGTTCCTTCTCTTCTTCCACGTTGTAGAGGACACCTGCACATCTTTCGAAAACCTGTTTAACGTGGGATAAGGTGGCATAGGGCTCATCATGAAGACAGGGAAGCAATAGGGATCGTTCCGGATGAAGAGCCGCGCCGTAAACGGTGGTAGAAAATAGGTAAGGGATGAAGATAAAGATGTTCGGTCCCTTGTCCAGCCGGATGAATTCCAGCAGGTCATCGGACCGGAGCATCTCCTGGAAAAAGTAAGTCTCTTCTATTGGGCGTATCTTTTCCTTTCTTAAGAGCCGATCGTTGATATGACCGAAGATGTCCTGGTAGGTCTTTTGGACGGCGAATCGGTGAACTGGAACACCTTCCTCCACGTAGGTACCTGGTTCATAGGCATTCTCGGTCCAGTCTGACATGAAGTCCTGAATCGTCGTCGTAAGGACCTCTGCCTCAATCCCCGCTTCCCGCAGATGGGTCACCGTCCCACTGCATTCAGCTTCCGCCCCACCTGGGATACGGATTCCGTACCAGGGTATGACAAAATACCACTTCATGAGGAAGGTGCCTCTCCCTTGATGGCCAGGACAGCATAATCCTGAGGGGCATAGAGGAGTTCATTCAATTGCATGAAATTGTCATTCAGGACATTGATGAGTTTGTCCGAAATGTCGCCGGTTCTCCGGAAGAAGTCGACCTCCCTCAGTTTCATCTCGTCGGGGATGGAGGAGGTATAGAGGATCTCTGCGGTCTCAAAACCGATAGCCTTGCATACGAACTGAAGGGTGAGGGGATGGATCGGTTTGACATGTGTCGGATCAAGGTAAAAGGTTCCACTGAAGGTGGTCAGACACTGGGGATTGATGGTTTCCAGGAGAAGTTTCCCTCTGGATCCCAGTTTTTGGTGAGCGAGCCTTAATAAGGAGAGGATCTGGGGCCAGGTGAGGTGTTCCACAACCTGGGCGCAGAAGATACCGTCGTAATGGTCTTCCGGAATATCCGTCAAGTGAGCGATTGCATCACCTTCCAGGGTGTTTAGCCCGAGATTCTGGCAGTATTGGACCATGGCAGTATTGATGTCGATGCCGATTCCTTCTATTCCGGAATCTCTTAAAAGTTCCAGGAATTCTCCCCGGCCGCACCCGACATCCAGCACCCTCTTACAGGACTTGAAATGGGGAAGATAACCCCTTTGTCGTTCCTTGATCTGCTCCCGGTTTCCTCGGTGCAGGTCCTCAAAGGCTAAGTAAAGAGTTTCATCTATCCGGTTACTTTCATCATCCGGCATAGAAGAGGGAGATGATACGGGCGTGACTAAAATCCCTTTGGTGCTTTCCATCAAGGATCTTTCCCGGATGGATTTCACATCCCGACGCAGATGCCTATGTTGATCCATGGTGCGTACTAATATGTTAAACATCCTTCGTTGGGTTTCCGTAACCTCGTTCAGATTCTCCTGGATCCTTGAGAGATAATATTGGTTTGTAGCCAGGTCAAAAATCCTGGCCAGATAGACCTTGAGGTTGTTCAGCGAACGAACGGCTTGGGCGTTGAATTCCATCTGAGTAGCAAAAAGAATCCTCGTAAGAGGCGAGAGGAGCTTTTGAATCAGCGAGATAATTTTTCCCTTTAATCCTGGATGCGGAATGGGTTTATGGGGAGTCCAGAGATCATTCAGAGGTGTTAGAAGAGATTCAAAGGATCGGGAAAGGGCCTTGATCTCGTCCAGGAGGTCTTCCATATTGGGACGGATGGTAAGTTCCATCTCTTCAACCGTTTTGATTTCATCTTCTGAGATCTCCCCCCTTTCGATCCGTTCCTTAATGCGTTGCTTGATGGTCTTCATCAAGGATTGAACATCGAGGGTTTCCGATTTCTGCATAGTCGGTCCTTGGTTACTTTGGGTTAGCCAATCAAGCGTTTGTATGCCTCTTCGTATTTATGGGCGGTTTTTCCGATGATCTCTTCTGGAATAGTGGGGGGCGGTGGGGTCTTGTCCCAGTCCAGGCTGTCTAAGTAGTCCCGTAGAAACTGTTTGTCAAAACTGACCTGTGTATGGCCTGGCTCGTAGGTCTCGGCTGGCCAGAAACGCGAGGAATCGGGGGTTAAGAGCTCATCGATCAGGATGATTTCACCATTCAAAAGACCGAATTCCATCTTGGTATCCGCCACGATTATCCCTCGCTCTTCCGCGATCTTCCTTCCCCGCTCGTAAATGGCCAAGCTGAGATTTCGAAGACGTTCGGACGTCTCCTTGCCTAGCGTGTTCTCCATCACGGAGAAGGGGATATTCTCATCGTGGGTTCCCTGCTCGGCCTTGGTGGCGGGAGTGAAGATGGGCTCTGGCAGACGATCGGCCTCGTGGAGCCCAGATGGAAGTGACACGCCACAAATTGTTTCGGTCTGCTGGTATTCCCTCCATCCCGACCCAGCCAGGTAGCCTCGCACCACGCACTCGAAGGGGAAGGGTTGGGCCTTTTTCACCCAGAGACTCCGGCCCCTTAAGGTTTCCCAATAGGGACGACAGGAGCCAGGGAATTCCTTTACGTTCGCTGAAATAAGGTGACTTGGCACGAGATCTTTGACCTGATCCAGCCAGAAAAGGGTCATTTGCGTAAGGATGATCCCCTTTCTTGGGACGGGCTGGCCCATGACAACATCGAAGGCAGAGATTCTGTCCGTCGCAACCATGAGAAGGGAATCCCCCAGGTCATAGATATCCCGGACCTTTCCCCTTGAAAAGAGGGAAAGGTTGGAAAACTCTGTTTCATAAAGGGCATCTTCAGGCATTATATGGCTCCCATTTCAGGATGTGACGCGTAGGGTGCGCATCCGGTTGATGGCCTGGGCGACCTCGAGCCTTCGAGGTAAAGCGAGATTCCCGACTCGGTAAGGGAGGAGGATGTCCAGACCGTGCCGGGAAAGGTCATGATAGACAAGGTCAAGGATTTTGGAGATCGGCGTCTTACCATCCACGTATTTTTGCGCGGCATAGTGAATGAGAATCCCGATGCTGCGTGTTTGGGCGATATCGACGAGTTGCTCTAAGTCCTGGAGGTCGATTTGAGTCTGACCGAACAGGATTGTAAACAGGCCCTTGGCATCGATTTTGACATCCTTTCTGCCACGAGAAGGATCGAAGGAGTGGCTCAGAGGGACGCGGTGCCGAACCTCACCAAACATGTTTCCCCCCTCGTGGGTACGCCGGGAAGGGGTGTGTCGGATGATCTCCTTGACCGCCGACGTTACATCCTTTGGCTCGTAGGTATCCATCATGATAACCGTGTCGGCCACGTCGAAGTAGTCTCCTGATCCCCCCATGACGAGGATGGTCGAGACACCACGGTCTGTGTACAGCTGTTTGACCTTGTCCACGAATGGGGTGATGGGTTCTTTCTCCTTGGGGACGAGGTGTTGCATCCGTTCATCGCGGATCATAAAGTTCGTAGCGGAGGTGTCTTCATCCATCAACAATACGCGGCATCCCGATTCCAAAGCCTCCATAATACCCGTAGCCTGGGAGGTGCTTCCGCTTGCATTCTCGGTGGAAAACTGTCCAGTATTCTTCCCGAAAGGCAGATTATGGATGAAGGGGGAGATGTCAACCTTCTCTATATATCTTCCATCCGCTGCCTTGATCTTGATTGCATCGGGAAGGGTTACTACTTTTTCCCTTCCATCCCCTGGAATGTGATTGTAAACACCCATCTGGAGTGCATTAAGGAGGGTCGATTTTCCATGAAAACCCCCACCTACGATCAAAGTGACCCCTTCGGGGATTCCCATCCCGCTTATTTCGCCTGCATGAGGTGTCGATAGGGTAACACGCAAGGATGGAGGGGAGATAAAGGGGATCCCGGTGGATAGTGGCCGGTCATCTATTCCACTCCTGCGCGGCAAGATCGATTGATCGGCGACGAAGGCGATAAGCCCATGTTGAACGAGGGAATTCCGCAAGAATTCCTGGTCTCTTACAGAGTGGACAAACAGGGTCAGTTCCCTCCTGGGGATCTCCATGGTTTTCTTGATGATATCTGGTATTTCGCGCATGAACATGGCTGAAGCTTCATCACCCAGAATCGTGCGCCCTGATGCCGGAAGCCCCATCACGAACCGGAACTCAATCGCGTCGTGTGAGAGAACTACGGCGTTTCGTTTGAGAACCTTCTGAGTTCCAGCGGCTATTTCGATCAAGCCACTTTTTCCGATCCCCCGCCGACCTTTTATAACCGATGGTTTGATCTGTTTGAACCGCCTGCCTAAAAAGTCTTCTACAGCGGTTTTTTCCACCTCTCCCTGGATAAATTCTTCGGGGATTCGGCCTTTGATAGGGACCTTCACGCAGATTCGAGATGGTGAGGCAAAAGGGTCTCCCTGAACATGATCAATAAAAAGGATAAACTCTGGGAATTGATAGACCCCTTGGATTTCCTTATAACGTTTGTACCCCTTCCGATCAATCTGTCTTAATTTTTGTGTTAGATCGCTATGGGTTTTTAGTGTCCTCATGGGATTGTTGGGGAGTTTTTTATTCTATCAGTCATTTGGACGGTCATCTTCCACGCTTCCTTTATCTTGAGGTTCTTGACTTGCGGGAGTGTAAAGTAAATGAGGCAATTCCACACTCAGTTCCTACTCATATTTTGTAATTATGACATCATATCCATCACGAGCCAATTTTTTAGCTTCTTTTGCAGCTGATTCCCGAGACTTGAAAATCCCTACCCGTACACGGTAATACGTCATATCCCTTGTTTTATATACCATAATGTAGACATTTTCCGCAAGGGCTGCCAAACGCGCTGCCAGGCGTTGGGCGTACTCCTTGTTGGAAAATGATGCAACCTGGAGGGTGTAATAACCTGAATGGATTGAAGTAATTTTGCCTTTCTGGTGAGTGGGATTGAGAACTTCTACCATGACCTTTGCGGTGCCGGGACCGACCATCCCAATGGACTTGGCGGCCGCGTAGCTAAGGTCGATAATACGATTTTTGACGAAAGGCCCGCGGTCGTTGATGGTGACTTTGACAGATCGGTTATTCTCCAGATTCGTAACCATGACCTGGGTGCCGAGGGGAAGGGTTCTATGGGCCGCCGTCAGGTCATACATGTTATAAATTGCCCCACTGGCGGTTGGCCTCCCGTGAAACGGTTTTCCATACCATGAAGCGATGCCAATCTGACGGCTTCCCACAACTGGCTGGATAGGAGCAGGGGGGGGAGGAACCCTTTTAACACAGCTTGTAAGGACGATTAAAAGGATCCCTGTCAAGAAGATTGTATGGAAAGTGGTCCTGTCAGTATTTGTCCATGGCATCTTCAAATCTCTGACCGCAAAAGCTTTTTTCCAATAATGATTTTTGACTTCCTACTTGCTGAAACCAGTTTGTTGGTAGACTCGAATATCATCCGGAAGCGATACATTTCGTCTTGGAGGATCTCCTTCATGCGATCAGATCCCATTGAAAGAAGTCGCAGGTAGTACAACCAGCGGATTATCCTGTTTTTTGGGATCTCGTGTTCCATCATGAAGAAGGCATGTCCATTTTTTAACACCCGACGGATCTCCCTTAAGCATGCATTGGCCGTATGTCCTTTCAATTCATAGAAGGCGTGGGAACAACTCACTGCCTCTGCGATTTCAGAGCGGATTGGAAGGTAGGCGACATCGGCTTGGATAAGGGAAACGTTGGGGAGAGACCTTGTCTTTTTCTGAGCCACTCGAAGCATACCTGGAGAGAAATCGACACCAATTACGCGGCCCTTTTCGCCAACCTTTTTGGCGTAAAGGGGGAGGAGGGATCCAGTTCCTGTGCAAATATCAACAACGGTATCCCCTGGCTTTGGGCTTATCGTCTCAATAAGAAAATTGCGTGCCTTTTGTTGAAGGTCTTTTGAATGCATGGCAATGAACGTATCATAGACATGAGAAAAGAGATCGTAATACCGAATCCTGTATCTTCGTATCATGTTAGAAAAATACCATTGAGGCCCACCTAGGTCAACGTCATATCGATCCCTTGAGGTTTAAAAACATGATTACCTTTTAAAAACTTCATAAGATGCTTGCACTCATGAAAAACAAGAGGGATGAAAACTGGTATCTTATAGCAACTGGAAAGGGAGGCGGAGATGTTATCACTCACGAGATCAAAAAGGTATTTTTGGGGGATTGCAGCCTTTTCAGTTTTATTAATTGTTATTCCAAAGAGATCTATCGGGGGTGTTCTTTTCTTTGATGGTCAGGTAAGGGAGAGATTCGAGGCATTAAGTGGGTTGAACAAAAAGGCCTATGGTAATCGATCGATGAATGCAAAAGGGAAGATTGTAGGGAAGGCTAATGATAAGTTACTGTTACAGCGCGTTATTGCCGGTTTTACCTACCAGCAATCTAAGAGCTTTGTTTATCACCTACATCTTTACGATGCGCGGGTTTGGGGATGGTCTCTCGATGAAGATGATTTTGTGAAAAATAAGGGGACACGGGATGAATATGTGATGGATCCAGATGAAGAGTATCTGGAGCTTTATGATGCCAATGTCAAGTTTAGTCCTCCTTTTTTAAAGGGGATTTCAATTCAGTTGGGTAGGCAGAAGATATGGTATGGAGACAAACGTATTTTTGGTCCGGGAGGATGGGGGAACTCTATTGGTTGGTTGTGGGACGCGGCTCGTGTTTCCTTTAAAACAAACAGCGATTTTGTGGACGCCTGGTACGGACAGACCAAGACAAAGGATCTGATTCTTTCAGCCTTTTTCATAAACATGCATACCAAGGGGTAGGGATGTACTCCCACTTCAAAATCGTAAAGGGGAGTTCTTTTGAACCATTTTTTGCTTGGAAAAATAATCTTTTTCACAAGGTTGTACAGGAAGAAAGGACATATTACTATGGTGCAAGGTGTTATGAAAAGGATCGGAATGGTTTTAACTGGGATTTCACCTATGCGAGGGAGTGCAGTGATATTGGGGACAAAACGGTTCGGGCCTATGGATATGTAGCCAAGGTTGGATATTGGTTTAAAGAAATCCCTATGGAGCCCAAACTTGTTTTTGGGAGAGTTTATGCAAGTGGTGACGGTAACCCGGCAGACAATGTCATTCGAACCTACACACGCCCATTTGGCTCGACCGATGGATCACATTATGGGAGAATGGATATTATGTTTTGGGGGAACATGGTGGACAACCAGATCAATCTTTATCTTCAGCCGGTCAGAAAATGCTATGTGAAGCTGGCCTTTCATGACTTTTCTCTGGATAAGTCTGCGGATAGATGGAGTTACTATAAGTACAGAAACGCACCTGGAAACAGCTATACCCACCTTGGGGATGAATTCGATTTTCAACTTAAATACACCTATTCAAAATCCTTGTCATTTCAGGTTATCTATGCATTTTTTCACGCGGGAGATTTTGTAAAACACAACGTTGAAGATAATGATGCTCACCGCCTTTTTTTACAGTGCACATATAGATTCCGTTCTTTGTTAAGAAGTTAAACCTTCAACTTGTATCGGGATGCCTGTCCACTGACCCAATGAGATCTTGTGCTTATATACAGCAGGGGAGATCTTTTAACCCTTTCGTTTTTATGAGACTTTGGTTTATCTATTTGTTTCTGAAGCCAAGAAACTTGATGAGGGTATCTTTGGCCTGAGAGTTGGTGTCATTGGTAATTTGCTTGAAATTGTGTGGCCAAATGTGTATTTTAAATATTATAGATTAAGAAGGGGAGCGTAGTATGAATAAAGTCCCGTTTAAATATGCCTATACCTTTGAGGATGTCTTGTTGCTTCCCAAAGAATCACATATCTTGCCATCAGAAACTGACACAAAGACTCAGTTCTCTCGCCGTATTTTTCTGAATATACCATTATGCAGTGCCGCGATGGATACTGTGACGGAAGCACGAACGGCTATCGCCATAGCAAGGGAGGGTGGAATTGGTGTGATTCACAAAAATATGAGCATTGAACAACAGGCCCTTCAGGTTGACCAGGTAAAGAAATCGGAAAGTGGGATGATCGTGGATCCCATCACGATGCATCCGGATCAGACCATTGCTGAGGCCCTTGATGTCATGCGCCGTTATCGAATCTCGGGGGTTCCGGTTATTAAAGAGGGAAAATTGGTAGGCATTTTGACAAACCGGGATTTGAGATTTGAAACCCGGATGGAAGCGAAGATCTCCACCGTGATGACCAAAGATAATCTCATCACCGTGCCTGTGGGCACAACCCTGGAGGATGCAAAACGTATCCTTCATAAGAATCGGATTGAAAAGCTTCTTGTTGTAGATGATCACAGGAATCTGAAAGGACTGATTACTATAAAAGACATTGAAAAGATGAGGAAATATCCTAATTCATGCAAAGATGATCTCGGAAGACTTCGAGTGGCTGCAGCCATTGGGGTAGGACCTGAATGGGAGGAAAGGGCTTTTGCGCTCGTTGAGAGAGGGGTGGATGCCCTTGTTGTCGACACCGCTCATGGGCATACCTCAAAGGTCATGGGGGTTTTAAGTACTCTGAAGTCAACCCATTTGAATTGCGATATCGTGGCTGGGAATGTGGCCACTAAAGAGGGGGCTAAGGCCTTGATTGATGCCGGTGCAGATGCTGTAAAGGTAGGGATTGGACCTGGATCTATCTGTACGACCCGTGTCATCGCGGGGATTGGGGTTCCGCAAATCACTGCAATTATGGAAACCTATGAGGTTTGTTCTCAGGAAGGGATCCCCTTGATCGCGGATGGAGGGATAAAATTCTCAGGAGATATAACAAAGGCGCTGGCTGCCGGGGCAGATAGTGTGATGATTGGGAATCTTTTTGCTGGGACGGATGAGTCTCCCGGTGAGATTGTTTTATATCAGGGTAGAAGCTACAAAGTCTACAGGGGGATGGGATCGCTTGAAGCCATGAAACAAGGTAGTAAAGACAGATATTTTCAGGATGAAGTTGATATTGAAAGCAAACTGGTCCCTGAAGGGATTGTCGGAAGAGTGCCATACAAGGGGATGCTCTCTATGGTGGTGCAGCAATTGGTAGGTGGTTTAAAGGCGGGAATGGGGTATGTTGGGGCCAAGACCATAAAAGAGCTGAAAGAAAAAGCCGAGTTTGTACAGATTACCCAAGCAGGTTTGAAAGAAAGTCATGTTCATGATGTAATCATTACAAAAGAGGCTCCGAATTATCGTTTGGAATAATGTGAAGAGATCTCCTTTAAGGTTTTATATATGCATGGTATTTTTCCATGCCTTCATTTTGTCGAATATAGGGGTAACTAATGAATCAAAGGCCGATGCCACTACATTGGAAGGAGTGGTTTCAAGATATTTTAAAGCTTGCCAATCAGGGAATTATAAAGAGGCCTTACATTCATTGAAAAGAGTAGAGGATTGGAAAGTAAATCATGGGTTGAGAAATGTACCTTCTGTTGCAACAGCTTTGTGGATGGCGAACAATGCACATTTGTTTAAAAACATCCCCGGGCATCAGCGCTTAATCCTTTATGAACGCATTGCGGAGCTTTCCCCTGATGATCCATCTATCCAATGGCGATTGATCAAGGCACAACTCATAACGAACCCGTTTGATTTTAAGCGATTCTATAAAAGGATTCTTCTGCTGAGAGCGGCCGTACTAACCAATTTTAGCTGGGCATCGATTTGGGGGGGGCAGATCCTTTTTACATTGATGATTTCGTTATTCATGACGACCTACCTCTTCGCTTTGGTAATGATGATTAAATACTTTCATATCCTAGTTGTTAATCTCCAACGTTTGGCTCGTCTCTCCTTTAATAAATCACTTGTCGCGATTTTGATAGTCATGATGTTTTTCATTCCTGTTTATTTTAACGTTGGTGTAGCTTGGCTTCCTTTGTTTTGGCTGACCTTCATGTGGCTCGTTTTCTCGAAACAGGAAAAGGTAATGGTATTAATATTTTTAGCAGCATTCTCTGTATTATGTTTGGAGTTTAGAAATGTAGGAAATGTTTTTACAACGGCTTCAAACAAGGATTCTTACCTACTTTATCTTGCAAATTATAGTCAACTGGAACCTGATGTTTCATTGGAACGTTTAAAGAATGCATCATCTCTCACCAACAAAGATGCCGATATTCCCTTTACCCTTGGCTTGGTAGCGAAGAGAAGGGGAGATTATAAGGAGGCTGAAACCAGCTATTTGTCCGCTATAAGGGCTGATTCAGGTTTTGCTGAATGCATGAATAACCTTGCCAACCTCTATCTGTTAGGAAAGGGTCTGTTTTCTAACAATGTGGGACAGGCCCAAACCTGGTATAAAAAGGCGATAAAGATCAATCCAGATCGACCTGAATTCTATTATAATCTGAGCATTAGTTTTCCCCCTTATGACCGAAGCAGGATGGAATATTTAAGGAAGGCGAAAATCCTTAACCCTGAACTTGTGAATGATTGGCTGGAGAGGAGTTCAAAATCCCCAACCCCGGTGGTGGATTGTCTCTTGCCAGTAAATAGAATATGGCATCGGGCTTTTATCTTGAGCAATGATTCAAGTAACTTGACGCTTCTTTTGTGGCGCTTTTTTCTGAACTCCCCCTTGGATATGATTTTAATTGTTCCTTTAATTTTACTAATATTGATTTTTGGTTTTTATAAGTTTCAAAGAAAATTCATATTGTTACAACCGTGTCACCAATGCGGACAATTTTATCCGACGTTTCAGAGGTTTGGGGGGCTTTCTCAACTCACGATGGCTTTAGGTGGTTCTAACCCAGGTCTTTGTCCTCAATGTGTTATGTTAAGAGAGGAGCCGGGGCAACTTGATGCAGCGATGGTAAAACATAAGAAAGCAGAGATTGTCAGATATCAGCGACAGAGGAAGATAAAGGATCTGATTGCAGGCATCTTTCCGGCGGGTGGGATGTTGATTCTGAATGGGAGTGTTGCAAAAGGAGTCCTGCTCTCTTTTCTCTTTTATAGTTTTTTATGCTATTTTTTGATCAGCCATAAGGCCTTTTCGGACATTGCATTGTGGTTTTACGGATTTTCTGACCGTTCTTTTATTCCCCTGATTCTTGCCACGGCGCTTTATCTTTCTTGTCTGATTCCATCGGTATCGGCGTTTACGAAAAGGGGTGTACTATGAGCCTAAAAGGGGATATCAAAGATTTTAATATCTCTGAAATCATACAGTTTCTGGGGCTTCAGACAAAAACAGGGGTTTTAACTGTTAAAAGTAAGGATAAAACAGTCCGCCTTTATTTTGTTGATGGTAGGATTGTACGTGCCGATCCGGATCGGAGTGAACATAAGATGCTAATGGGAGAGATGCTGATAGCATATGGAAAACTAACCCGTGAGCAATTACAGTTTGCCCTTGAAGTTCAGAAGAAGACAAGGCGTTTCCTCGGTGAAATTCTTCTCGGTTTAAAACTTGTATCTAAAAAGGATGTTCAGCAGGTTGTCCAAAGACAAATCTACGAAACAGTATATAATTTATTCCGATGGAAGCAAGGTACCTTCGAATTTGAAGTTACAGATATACCTAAGAATCTTAAGATATTACCAGCGTTAGGCCTTGATCAGCTCCTTTTGAATGTTAGTTGGATGACAGATGAATGGCATGAGATTGAAAAATTTGTTCCATCCATGGGAATGATATTTGAAAAGGTACATGGGGAAAAAGAGGGGAATACAGGCAAGGGACAGGTTAGCCGCATTAGAGACGGTTTAACGCCTGGTCAGAAAATCGTTTACGATCTGGTGAATGGAAAACGTACCGTCAAAGAAATCATTGATTTGAGCATGCTGGGACATTTTGAAACATGCAGGATCCTTTCAGTATTTCTTAATAAAGGGTATATTCGGGCTGTGAGGGAAGATAGAAGCTTGGGAAATCGGCCTAAAGGAAAAAGGATTGGCAATTCCAAGGTTTTCTCCAGGGTTCTTTCGTTATTCCTTATCCTCATTTTAGTCTATTGCGGTGTAAAATATGTTACACAACTAATTACATTCAACACAAGATATGCACCGTATATCGTACACATCAAAAAGGTACAAGTTAGGAATGTGGTAATCCCTACGCTTTATCAACAGTATCTTACCTATAGATTGATCGATCCTGGTGTTCCCTTTTCAGTAAAAGGGCTAAGAGACGATGGCATTATCTTACAAAAAGAGTTAAAAGTCCTCTCCTCGTTACCGGTTAAGGCTTACGTGAGATTGTGGGAGAGAAGCTATCCCTTTTAGCTTCTTTTATGATGTGATAAACTAGATATTCAAGGGGGAAATATGCCATACGTGACGGATAGTATTCTTGTTTTGGATTTTGGCTCCCAGTACACACAGTTGATCGCCAGGCGTATTCGTGAGGAAAAGGTATATTCAGAAATCCAGCCTTTTGATTACCCGATTGAATCGATCGAGTCTTTAAAGCCTAAAGGGATTGTTCTCTCTGGAGGACCTTCCAGTGTTTATGAAGAGGGGGCACCCCTTCCATCGGAGGGACTTTTTGAGCTTGGTATTCCAGTTCTGGGGATCTGCTATGGTTTGCAGGCCATCGCATGGCAATGGGGAGGGGAGGTTGCGCACTCCAATCGAAGGGAATATGGCCCAGCTATTATCGAAGTCCTTAAAAAGGATGCCTTGTTTGAGGGTTTCGAGGCGATCCCAGAAAATGAGCGTAAAGTCTGGATGAGTCATGGCGATCGGATTGAAAACCTGCCTGACACCTTTGAGATCCTTGCCAAGACGGAAAACTCTCCAGTGTGTGCAATTAGGCATGTTGACAGGCCTATTTGGGGATTGCAATTTCACCCAGAGGTGCATCATACTGTTCATGGGAAAAGGATCCTGAAGAATTTTATCTTTTCGATTTGCGGTTGTCAGCCATCATGGACGATGCAGTCCTTTGTCGAGGAATCGGCCGAAAAGATCAGGGAGTCTGTTGGGAAGGAGAAGGTTATCGGGGCTGTCAGTGGAGGAGTGGACTCCACCGTTATGGCGGCATTAGTGGGAAAGGCAGTAGGGAAGCGATTTTTTCCTATTTTTGTGAATAATGGGATGTTGAGAAAGAATGAGGCCGAAGAAGTGATCCATCTTTATCGGGACGTCCTTCATTTAAATCTCATCTACCACGACGCCACGGAGAGGTTCCTGGGTGCCTTAAAAGGTGTTATAGATCCGGAAGAAAAAAGAAAAGTTATCGGAAAAACCTTTATCGATGTCTTTGTTCAAGAGGCCGGAAAAATACAAGATGTCGCATTTCTGGCCCAGGGGACACTCTATCCGGATGTCATAGAAAGCGTGTCGTTTAAAGGTCCGTCCGTGACTATAAAAAGCCATCATAATGTTGGGGGATTGCCTGACAAGATGCCTCTGAAGCTTATCGAACCCCTTCGTGAACTTTTTAAGGATGAGGTACGAGAAGTTGGTAAGGTCCTGGGACTGACCGATGATATTGTCGGGCGCCACCCTTTTCCTGGACCGGGTCTGGGGATTCGGATGCTTGATGACGTCACACCTGAGAAATTGGAGATTCTGAGAGATGCGGATGCTATTGTTATGGAAGAGGTTCGCAGATCGGGCCTGTACCGTAAGGTCTGGCAAGTTTTTCCTGTTTTGCTTCCTGTTCGCACAGTGGGAGTAATGGGTGATGAGCGGACCTATGAACAAGTCATTGTTATTCGGGCGGTTCACAGTGTGGATGGAATGACGGCCGACTGGGTGCGCTTCCCTTACGATGTCCTGGCCCGCCTATCAAACCGGATCATTAATGAGGTGAGGGGGGTTAATCGCGTTGTATATGATATTAGCTCGAAGCCACCAAGCACCATTGAGTGGGAGTAAAAGAGATGGTAACCATAAAGGGTTCTTTTGTTCATCTCCATTTACACAGTCAGTACAGTCTGTTGGATGGGGCCATCCGGTTTCCAAAGCTTTTTGAGCAGCTAACTTCAGACGGGGTAAATGCCGTGGCTCTGACCGATCATGGCAATATGTTCGGCGCCTATGATTTTTATCGGCAGGCCAAAGATTATGGAATCCATCCCATTATTGGATGTGAGGTATATGTTGCGCCTGAAAGCCGTTTTAAAAGGAAAAATGATTCCAGGAAGGATTCATCAAATCACCTGATCCTCTTAGCAAAGAATAACATCGGGTATCAGAATCTTGCCCGCCTTGTTTCTCTCGGCTATACAGAAGGTTTTTATTATAAGCCGAGAGTCGATCATGAATTGCTTAAGAACTATCACGAAGGGATTATTGCCTTATCTGCTTGTTTAAAGGGGGAGATACCCTCTCTGATCCTTTCAAAGAATATGGATGCGGCACGGGAACGGATCCTTTTTTATCAAACGTTATTTGGAAAAGGGAATTTTTACCTGGAGATTCAGAGAAACGGTATTGAGGAGCAAACACTTGTAAATGAATCCTTGATCGCCTTTGCAAGGGAGAAAGGCATTCCCCTTGTTGCAACGAATGATTGTCACTACTTGAAGCGACAGGATGCTCAGGCTCATGAAGTTCTCCTTTGTCTCCAAACCGGAAAAACCCTTTTAGATCAGAACCGCATGAGGTTTAAAACCGATGAATTCTATGTCAAATCACCGAATGAGATGTACAAGAATTTCTCAGATGTTCCCGAAGCCATCGAAAATACCCTTGAAATTGCAAGGAAGTGTGATGTAGACCTTTCTTTCAAGGGCTACCATTTCCCCATTTATGAACTTCCAGAGGGAAAGGACTCCAAAACTTATCTCACAGAAAAGGCTATGGAGGGGCTTGAATCTTATTTTAGAAGCATGAGAGAAAAGGGCAAAGATCTTGACGAAACCCTTTACAGACAGCGCCTTGAATATGAATTGAAAACGATTCAGGAGATGGGGTTCTCTGATTATTTTCTTATCGTCAGCGACTTTATTGGCTATGCTAAAAATCACCAGATCCCTGTGGGACCAGGTAGGGGATCTGCGGCAGGAAGTCTGGTTTCCTTTGCACTAGGGATCACAGAGATAGACCCGATTCCTTATAAGTTGATGTTTGAGCGTTTCTTAGCGCCGGGCCGTGTAAGTATGCCAGACATTGACTGTGATTTCTGTGAAGAGAAACGTGAACAGGTAATTCAATATGTAGCTGAAAAGTACGGCCATGACCGTGTCGCGCAGATTATCACCTTTTCGTCCATGAAAGCTAAGGGAGTTATCCGGGATGTGGGAAGGGTTATGGGACTGCCGTATGCCGAAGTGGATCGGGTTGCGAAGCTTATCCCCACCCAGTTAAATATCACGATTGATGAGGCAATTCGTCTTTCCCCTAAACTTAAGGAGCTGATGGAGACGAACCCAAATATTTCCAAGATGGTCAATATTGCGAGGACGCTTGAAGGATTGAATCGCCATAGCTCCAAGCATGCTGCGGGGGTAGTTATTTCAAGCAAGCCCTTAACAGAATTTCTCCCGATTTACAAGGGCCAGGATGGTGAAATTCTAACCCAATATGACATGAGTGGTGTGGAATCGGTTGGACTGGTGAAGTTTGATTTTCTGGGACTATCAACCCTTTCGATCATTGACCGCGCCGTAACCCTAATTCGTGAAAAACAAGACCCACATTTTGACCTTAAATCTATTGATCTTCAAGACAAAAAAACCTTTGCGTTACTGAGAAGGGGGGAGGTTTCAGGAGTTTTTCAGCTTGAGAGTTCATCGGGAATGCGTGACCTCCTTGTAAGAATGAAACCGCGCGCTTTCGAAGATATCATCGATCTGCTGGCCCTATACAGACCTGGTCCCCTCGAAAGTGGAATGGTAAACGATTATATCAAACGACGGAACAATAAGAAGTTGATTACTTATGAGATTCCTCAACTGGAAGAGGTTCTGGGGGGAACCTATGGTGTGATCCTTTACCAGGAACAGGTGATGCAGATTGCTATGAAACTTGCAGGATTTTCTCCCTCTGACGCCGATAGATTGCGGAAGGCGATGGGGAAGAAAAAAGCAGAAGAGATGGCGAAATTGCGCGAAAAGTTCGTAGATGGAGCAGAAGAGCATGGAATTCCGAAGGAGAAAGCTGAAAAACTTTATGATCAGATGGCACAGTTTGCCAAGTATGGCTTTAACAAATCCCATAGCACAGCCTATGCTATGATTGCATATCAAACTGCCTATCTTAAGGCTCACTATCCCACGGAATTCATGGCAGCCCTTTTAAGCGTTGAGATGGGCAACTCGGACAAACTAGCACGCTATATTGACCGCTGTCGTCGAATGGGGATTGAGGTTCTACCGCCGGATGTTAACTGGAGTGGCCTCGATTTTGAGGTAGAGGGAGGAAAGATTCGTTTTGGGTTGGCGGGGATCAAGAACGTCGGAGAGGGAGCCGCAGAGATGATTGTTCAGGAAAGGGAAGAGGGGGGGAAATTCACCTCATTTTTAGACTTTTGTACCCGCCTTGATCTTCGGAAGGTAAACAAGAGGGTTCTTGAAAGCCTGATAAAATGTGGGGCCTTTGATCCCATGGGAATCGCACGTGCCCGGTTGTTTGAGGCGTTGGATGAGGTATTGCATGTGGCACAGGCATCCCAGAAACAAGGTAGAAGCCAGCAGAAGTCACTTTTTTCCTTGGGAGGAAACCTGGATACTCCTCTGAACGGAACGTTCACTTACCCAGACGTGGAGGACTGGCCCCCAAGCAAGCGTCTTTCATTTGAGAAAGACCTTCTGGGCATATTTTTGACTGGCCATCCTCTCAAGAATTATGAAGATAAAATCAAGGCAGCAGGGGTAAAGAAGATTTCTGAACTTGCCGATGTTTCTCCAAGGAAGTCTGTCAAGATTGCCGGAGTAGTTGGACAAACAAAAGAAATCACAACGAAGAAAAACAGGGAAAAAATGGCATTTGTGACGCTGGAAGACCAGACAGGTTCCGTAGAAGTCCTTGTCTTCCCCAGTGTGTACAAAGAAGCAGAGTTTGAAATCTTCCAGGATTCCCTAATCCTGGTGGAGGGTATCCTGGATAAATCGAATGAGATGTTGAAGGTAAAGGCATCCTCCATTATATCTCTTGACAAGGTTCCCACATCCTCTAAATCCTTTCACATTTTTATTCCTGTTGAAGTAGTAAACACAGAACGCCTGTCCTCATTCCGGGCGACCTTTGAAAGGAGCGATAAAAAGGGACCGATTGAGGATTGTCACTTTGTGATGCATGTCCAGGACTGGGAAAGTGGGGAAGAAGCGGTCATTTCCCTTCCCGAAGCTTACAGGGCATCAAAGGATGATCTTATGGGGATTGAGAGTTCCCTCAAAGACCTTTTCGGAGATGAGGTGTGGATGAAATTGGTTTAGGGTTGAAAATCAGGGTATGGGATAATCTATGAAAAAACGGGGTATATCCTATGAATATCATACGATATTAAAGGATATCATAGGCGAAAAACATGGTCTTTCCATGGATGAAATCACTGCGTACCAATCTCGAGTCGATGCAGCACACCGAACTCTAATGGAATGGAAAGAAGCGGGAGAAATCGGTTTTTTAGACCTGCCCTTTAGTTCTGAGGCATGGGTTAGGGATATCGTTCAGAAGGCACGAGAAAAGAGCAAGGGGATGGAGACTTGCCTCGTTCTGGGGATCGGTGGCTCTTCCCTTGGTGGTAAGGCCCTACGGGATGCCATAAAATCACCCCTTTACAATGAGATGTCTCAGGAAAGGAGGAGGGGGTTCCCCCGGCTCTATTTTGCGGAGAATATTGATCCAGAGACTTTTATGACTTTCCTTAGTTTACGGATGCCGAACAAGACACTTGTCGTGGCAATCAGTAAATCCGGCGGTACGGCTGAGACCATGAGCCAGTTTCTCATTGCAGTGGACTGGTTGAAGAGAAACCTGGGAAACACTTATGCTAATCATATTGTTGCGATTACCGACCCGAAAGAAGGGCCCCTTCGAGGGATTGCCGAGGAGGAGGGTTTTGATACGCTCGATATCCCTAAGAACGTGGGAGGGAGGTTTTCCGTCCTGACACCTGTTGGCCTTTTCCCCGCAGCGGTTATCGGGATTGATATCAAAACCTTGCTCGAAGGTGCACGGGCCATGGCTAAACGATGTGAAACCCCTAATTTAGCAGATAACCCAGCTTACCTTAACGCGGTTATCCACCATTGCTACGATGTAAAAAGAGGAAAACCTCTTTCCGTTATGATGCCTTACGCAGATAGTCTTCTTTCCTTTGCGGATTGGTATCGGCAGCTCTATGCAGAGAGTTTGGGAAAGCGTTTAGACAGGCAAGGCAGAGAAGTCTTTAGTGGTCCTACCCCCATTCGGGCCCTCGGGGCGACAGACCAGCATTCTCAACTCCAGCTCTATATGGAGGGTCCTTTTAACAAGGTCATCACCTTTATCCGGGTCGAGCATTTTCGGTGGGATGTGGAGATCCCGTATCCTCTCTCCTATCAGACATCTCTGGATTACCTACCGAACCACACCTTAGGCCAGCTTATCGGATTTGAACAGTTTGCGACGGCCCATGCCTTGAAGAACAACCATCGTCCCACCGTTACCATAAAAATAGAGACATTAGATGAGTATGCACTTGGCCAGTTATTCTATTTTTATGAACTCCAGGTTGCCCTTCAGGGGGTTCTTTACAATGTCAACCCATTCGACCAGCCGGGGGTCGAATGGGGCAAAAAGCTTACCTACGGCCTGATGGGGCGGAAGGGGTATGAAAAGTATGTCGAAAAAATTCGTAATAAAACCTTGTAGGTTTCTAAGAATCGGAATGCCTGGTCAGGGAAGGGAGCTGACGATATCCAGGTAAAACTGGTGGATTTTATGAAGAAGTTCCCGGGGTTTCTGGCCTCTCAAAACCTGGTCTGGGCTGATCCATCCTACCTCATTAAAATGCTCGGTTTCATCTAAAATTCCCTTAAAATAGCGCTCGCGCCACGTGGCGGATTTGACTGAAACCATGCCATCGTTGTCACCTTCCAGTCGGTAGATGGTGGCAAAAGAGCGTCTATGGAGGAGGGAAACCTTCTGGTATGTCTGACGCCCTGCAAAGGTTTGAAACAGGATTTCCCCTTCGCAGGAATTTTCAAACTCTATGACATCTTCCCGCCTATTGAAACGACGACATACTTGGGTGGTTACGTCGCTGAAGCCTGACAGGTCAAAGATGGTGCCCTTAAGTACCTTAAACAAGGGGTGAAACCGGGTTAACACCTGGTCAGCAAAGGGGGACCCCTCATGGGGGGTAGAGATGGTTGTCAGAGAGGCGACCTTTCGATGGATCTGATCGACAAGACGGTCATAAAAAAGCATGTGCCGGGCATCCAACCCCCCCATACTGTGCCCAATGATATTTATTTTGGAAGCCCCTGAGATGTAAAGAGTGTGGATGACAGCCTGCTTAAGGGCCCTTGCCCGCCTGTCGACTCCACCGGCCCACGGAAGAGTGGGACAGTAGGTGGAAAATCCATTCTGGGTTAAGAAGCTCCGAATCCCACGAAAGTAACAGAGTTTGTCGATGAAGGGGACGGTGGTATGGTCTGCGCCGAGGAGGCTGCTCCAGAGGATATCAAACCTTGCAAGGCCGTGCACAAGCAAAACAGGATAGGTCATGGTCCTGCCTTTCTTTTGTTTCTGTTACGGTAAAAGCCGATCATTGGAAAGGTAGTGGCTTATTTTACCATTCTTATCCTGTAGGAGTTCACTAATTTTCATCTCCCATTCCCTTATATCGCGCAATGCCCGTGTTGCCATAACCCGTTTTTTCTCCTTTCTTTTGACCTTCCCCTCGAGTGGTGTGACGAGACCCCAGTTGGCACCCATGGGAGAGAATCTTTGTTGAGGTGTTGTGACATGCCTATAGAGTCCCCCTAAAACGGTGGTTGGGGGAGGCGGATAAAAAGGTTTGTCTTTCATGAGGCAGAACAGCGCGCTTAAGAGGCCAAGGGCGGTGGATTCGATGTATCCCTCCACACCGGTTATCTGTCCTGCCAGGAAAATCCCGGGGATTTCTTTAAACTCCAGCTTAGGGGTGAGTACTTTGGGGGAATTGAGGTAAAAATTTCTGTGAATGGTGCCAAGGCGCGCAAATTCTGCATGCTCCAGCCCAGGCAAGGACCGAAAAACCCGTTTCTGCTCCGGAAAAGTCATCTTGGTTTGGAACCCTACCATGCTGAAAAGATTACCGGAAAGGGTTTCCTGGCGAAGCTGCACGACAGCATACGGTTGTTTTCCGGTTACCGGATCGACAAACCCTACAGGTTTCATGGGACCATAGGCAAGGGTTTCTCTTCCCCTTTCAGCGAGGACTTCGATGGGCATACACCCTTCGTAATAGGATACTGATTCGAAGGAATGCAACGGAACCTTTTTGGCTCCCAGGATATCGTCGACAAATTTTTCGTATTGTTCCTGCGTTAGGGGGATGTTCAAATAGTCATTCCCCCCTTTGCCATACCGGGAGCCTCGGAAAGCAACGGACATGTCTATGGTATCTGCATAAATGATTGGGGAAGTGGCGTCATAGAAATACAGGGCGTCGCTTCCCGTTCTATGGATGAGATCGTCGGCGAGGTCTGGGTGTGTCAGGGGACCAGTGGCAAGGATTGCAGGGTGTCCAGAGAGTTCATCCAGACAGCGTATGAGCCGATGCTCGATCCGAACCAAAGGGTGGCGTTCCAGTTTCTCCGTGATCTCCATCGAGAAGGCTTCCCTCTCAACACTTAAGGCATTCCCAGCGGGAATGGCATGGCAAAAGGCGGTTTTCACTATCAAGGAGTCTAAGAGGGATAGTTCCTGTTTGAGGGTTCCGGTGGCTGTTTCTGTCTGAAGGGATTTTAACGAGTTGCTGCAGACCAATTCGCATAGAAGGGGAGACCTATGCGCTGGGGAGTAGACAAGTGGTTTCATCTCAATCAAGGTAACAGGGATATTCCTACGGGCAAGTTGCCAACAGGCCTCGCACCCTGCCAGTCCCCCACCGACTACGATGACTTCAAACGGGCTCATTATAACTGGGCCCATCTGCATAGTCTTCTTTCTACGATTTCCACGATTTCGTAAAGCATGATACCAAGTGCGCTCATTCCGATTACGCCCACAAACATCTTAGGATAATCGGCCATACCCCAGGCATCGAGAATGAGGTTGCCCAGGCCATTTTGAGTTGCAAAGGATTCCACGAAAAAAAGGATCGCGACCGAGGTTCCAATACTGATCCTTAAGGAGGTCAAGATGGCAGGGAGACAGGCGGGAATTACCACGTGCCTGTAGATATCAAAGGTGTTTCCTCCTAGTGTTACAAGTGCATCAATAAATGGCTTTTTAACAGAACGTGATCCGTCCCGCGTTGTGACCAAGATCTGATAGAAAACGACCAGGGAGATCAAAGCCACCTTGGAAACGTTGCCAATCCCCAGAAGGATGAAGAAGATTGGGAGGAAAACGATCTTGGGAATCGGATAGGTGAGAAAGATCATGGGTGCGATCCATTTGTCCCATTTTGGGTTCTGTCCCAGAAAGAGCCCAAGGGGGACAGCGATGAGAATAGCTGTTATAAGACTCGTCACGACGCGCCCCATGCTAACAAGAAAATTGGGGGTAAAGGATGAGGAGGCAAACGATCTCAGTACGGAAAGGGGAGAAGGGATGATCCCCCCGGAGACACAAAGAGACATGATGATCCAAATCCCTAAAAGGATGAGAGCCGAGAGTAGCCCGATAAGATGACGGTAGTATTTCATATCAGGAATCCAGGTTCATAGAAAAGAGGAGCCTCCTTAATTTCGTGGAAATCTTGAAGAATTCCTTGGAGCTGCGAAACGAAGGATCCCCCGCGGATTCGTTCTCCACAACCGCCCGGATATGGGCTGGCTGTTCGGAAAGCACCAAAACCTTTTCTCCAAGAAATGTTGCCTCCTCAATGCTGTGTGTGACAATAATAAAGGTAATGTGATGCACCTTCCATATCCTTGAAAGGAGGATCTGTAAATGCTCTCGGGTCATGGCATCAAGGGAGGAGAAGGGTTCATCCATGAGAATCAGGGAAGGGTTCATCGCCAGGACACGAGCGATGGCGACGCGCTGACGCTGTCCGCCACTCAATTGCGATGGATAAAAGGTTCTGAAGGTACTCAACCCGAGTTCCTCGAGGATGGGTTCAAGTTTACGTTCGATCTCCTCATGGGGGAGGTGTTTAAGGGTTAATCCCATAGCCACATTTTCCCACACGGTTTTCCAGGGAAACAGGCCGTAATCCTGTAGGATCATGGGGATATTGCCCCGAGTGTTTGCAGTTCCATTGACCTGAATTATCCCCTTCTGGACAGGGAGTAACCCGGCAATAAGATAGAGAAGCGTGGTTTTCCCACATCCTGAAGGACCAATAATCGCGCAGCTTTTACCTTTCTGGATGGAAAAGCTGATATCCTTCAGGACCTCGACACCCTTTGGGTATGTAAACGAGAGATTGCGGACTTGAATCATGATGTGAGGTGAATAGCAAGTGGTTTCATGCGGGTCTGCCAATCGTCATTGTTTGGCAAAAAGATTTTCTGTAACGATAAAGTCTTCAATGCGGATGGGATGTTTAAGGATGTGTTTCTTTTTTAACCAGGCTAACACGGACAAAGCCATTTTTCGAGAGGGGGGAGAGGCCAAGG
>JALTIG010000222.1 GCA_027004185.1 bacterium
CCCCAAGTGCTATATGCGTGTCCTCTATCTCACCGTTTCGCAGGAAGACCGTTTTGACCGTTCGGCTTCCCAGGTCTATGCCTACAACCATCCGCTTACCCTCACTGGCTAATTTGTTCCATGAACGCCTCAATTCGCGTTTTTATCTGACCGGTATCTTCATCCCCGTAATCGGATTCAATCTTCAGGACGGGAATTCCGGCTTCTTTCAGCGCGCGTTCCATCTTCACATATTCCACATTATAGGCATGGCAAAATTGCAACACATAATAAATAACGCCATCGGCCCGGTACTCTTTTGCCCATTGAATAACCTGATCGATCCGCATGTCATTGGGTGTAAAACAGGAACAATTGATGGAAAGATACCGGTCCACCAGGGCATCGATCAAGCCATCCAGGGTCGCGGGAGATTCATCCACAAGATCGTTGAAATACCGGATCCCCGTGCAGGTTTCTTCGCCAACCACAACGCCGCCGCTGCTTTCAACAATATGATGAACCTTCCAGTTGGGAATGACCTGGGGGGTGCCGGAGATGAACAGCCGCGGGGCATCTTTACCAATAACACCGTCGCCTTTTTTTACACGGGCCTCCAACTCATCGCACACTGCATTGACCTTTTCGGTAAAGCGGTCGATCTGATCGTAGAAGGCCAGTTGCGAGATGAGGAGGGCATCCTTACCACTAATGGGGGGCGGAAGTGCCTTTCGCGTTTCGTAAAGCCGTTTAAGCGCCTTTCTTTTTCCATTGACACGTTGAATTCCTTCCTTTAAGGCCTCAACGGTGAGCCTTTTACCCGAGGTATCCTCCGTCTTTTTGATGAAATTAACAATCTCATCCCGCCAGAGCTGTCTGTCAATCTCCCCTTTCCGCTGGGGAAGCTCCATTACATAGGTAGGTTGCACCTCGTCCAGAATCTCCCACGTCTTTTTCTTGGCGTCACAGGTCGTCTCTCCCACAAGAAAATCACAGCACTCAAAAAAAGGGCTGAGTTTTCCCATCTTGAACCCCACATAAGAACGAATTAAAGGGCAGATATTGCGCGGCAGTGTCTTGTCTGCATCGGGAAAGGAATACGAGGATCCCCCGCACAACCCGACAGGAATCCCACCAAGGGCCAAAATCACTTCATCGGGAACATAAATACAGAAAGTCCCCACGATCTGGGCATCAGTTTTTTTCTTTTCATCCAGCATCTCCTGAATAGGCGCGCCGTGGATGTCAAAGGTTGCCCCATCAAAGTAAGCCATCCCTTTTGGGCGATTGGGTTGACTTAAATACACCTCGGGATATACAACTCCCAGCATTCCCAAAAATTCATCATTTCTTTCTAAATCAATTCCTAATGATTCCCACATCGGATATCTGTCCACGGTCATAAACCCTTCCTTTGTATAAAATAATTTTATATGAATTATAGATTAAACAGAAGATTTGTCAAATTGAAAATTTCGATAATTTATTGATACTACTATTATTTATTTCTATAAGAAAAAACCATGGAAATGAAAAAGGGCGGGGAATTAAACCCCGCCCACCGAAAAATCACCCTATACGAAAAAGCGACCTGTTCAGATCGAACAAAATTTTTTAGTGTTTAGCCTTGACAAGCATCGCTTCCCAGACGGCCCAGGCCACAAAACAGGTGGTTTGCGTATTCTTCTTATTTCGCCTCTTTAATTCCTTGGGAACCCGGCTCATATAGCCTCCATCGGGAAGCTGGATATTCAGAAGCCATTTAAGGCCTTTTTTAACGGAATCATCATACTTTGGAATTCCTCCCTCCAGCATCGCATACAATGCCCACGCCGTGGAAAGGGACAGAGACCGTCCACCTTTGGGAACGCCCCAACCGCCGTCTTTATTCTGCACGGATCTGAGATATTCAACTCCTTTGTGAATCATCACGTCATCAATCGGCAAACCGGCAGCAAGAAGGGCACGGATAGCCACCGCGGTATAGATGGAAAGATTCGGCGCCTTGGGCGCGGCACCCCAGCCGCCGTCTTTTTTCTGGCTCTGCCACAACCAGGTAATCCCCTTCTCAATCGCTTCCCTGCCTGTATTCGCATCAGAAAGGGTCCATATCGCAAAGGCCGTATGGGCGATATTGTTATTCCATGACCCAGAGGGTTTCTGGTTTTTCAGGATAAATGCCACGCCTTTCTTCGCGGCTGCGTCATTTTTCTTTGTCAGCAGTAACGCGCGTGTCGCCCATGTGGTCGTTTCCACCTCGGTGTGTCCCGTGCCGGCAATAAGCTGCCATCCGCCGTCCGGCTGCTGCGCCTTGACGATATAGGCCATAGCCTTATTCAGCGTGTCTTTGGGTGACGCCATCGCACCCTGCGTCATCCCAACCAAAAAACACCCCAACATGATAAAAACTATTAAAAAATTTCTCCGTTTCATCCTGTCCTCCTTTATAATTAACGGTTGAAAAAACCCTTTTTGACGGCTTTTACCTTTTCACATCCCCCCTTTCG
>JALTIG010000223.1 GCA_027004185.1 bacterium
TGAAAGACCTTTTAATCGGGAAGGGGAACGGGCCATTTGAAACCAGGTTCAAAAATCGGTGGGGAAATGAAAAAACCGTTCTGTGGACAGCGGGCCTGAATCAGGGAGAGGGGAGACAATCGTCACTCATCCTTATCGGGATCGACACGACAGAAAGAAACAACGAGGATCGGGTGCGGTTAAAGCTCCAGGAAAGGGCTTCGCTCGGTAAGAGGGAGTGGCGAACCCTTTTTGATGGTATTACGGATATGCTTATGATCCTAAAACCCGATTTCACGGTCAAAAAGACAAATCGGGCAACCTCTGAGATCTTTTCCCTACCTCTCGAAAGGATCCTCGGCAAACCTTGCTACGAGCTATGCCAGAAGGAGAAGAGAACCGTTTCATCCTGCCCTGTTCCCCTTTCCATACAGTTGAAAAAGCCGGTCTCTGGAGAGGTTTTTAGTAGCCGAATTCAACGATACCTCTTGGCAACCTCATACCCGATTTTAGACCGCAAGGGAAACGTAGAGTCTGTGATCGTTTACCACAAGGACCTGACCCGCATCAAGCAGGCGCAAGAGAAACTTGAGAAAACCAACAGTCTCCTGGAGGCCTTGATTGACTCCTCTGAAAGTGCCGTTCTGATGACAGACGAGAAGGGAAAGATCGTTATCGCCAACAAGAAGTTCTACGAACTGTTTGAGATAGACCATGATATTACCCTGAAAAGCAGGCAGGATGTCCAGGATCTCATGGAAAGGTCCTTGACCAATGCGAAGGAATTCAATGGGGAATTTCATTTTGTCCAGGACCACAAGCTCGAACACCTGACGAACGAAATCCATCTCGTAACCCCCGCGAAGGAGAAGGCCATGCTCCGACAAACCGTACCGGTTACAGATAAGAAAGGGGCCTTTATCGGGCAACTCGAGCTGTACACCGACATCACAGAGATCCGGAAAATGCAGGCGGAGACCCAGCACACCGAAAAGCTGGTGGCCCTCGGCGAAATGGTAGCCGGGGTCGCTCATGAGCTGAATAACCCTTTAGCCACTATCTCTGGATTCTGCCAGCTCCTGCTGCTGAGAAGGGACCTAAACGAGGATATCGAGAGGGATCTAAAGAAAATCGCATCGGAGGGGGAACGGGCCCGAAGGATTGTGGAAAACCTCCTCTCCTTCGCCCGCTATCATGAGCCGGAAATAGCCGACGTGAACCTTCCGGAGGTCATGGATGGAACCCTCAACCTTCTGGAATACGAACTGAAGGGAACCGACATCGAGATCGTAAAGAGATACAACGAGCCAATCCCCACGCTCAAAGGGGACCCTTACCAGCTTCAGGAGGTTTTTCTGAACATTATCAAGAATGCCATCTACGAGTTAAAAGGCCTGGACCAAAAGAGAACCATTACCATCATGATAGAAAAAAGGGAGAGGGCTATAGAGATACGGATCAGTGACAATGGAAGGGGTATTCCAAGGGATAAATTGAAAAAGATCTTCGAGCCGTTTTTTACCACAAAACCACCGGGACAGGGAACCGGCCTAGGGCTTTCCGTAAGCTTTGGGATCGTCCACAGGCACGGAGGGGCGATCTACGCGAGAAACCGTTCCTCCGGGGGAGCGGAGTTCGTTATCAGACTGCCGATCGACCATACCTTTCGAGGGGGGGGTAAAAAAGAGGCCACCGAAAGAGGCATGGATAAAAAGAGACGTTTGGCTGGAAAGGCGCTCGTGGTGGATGACGAGGGCTTTGTCCTGGAACTCCTCCAGAGATTCCTGGAACAGGAGGGGATGCAGGTCATAACCGCAAGGGATGGGACAGAGGCGGAGAATCTGTTGGAAACTCCCTATGATATCGTGATCCTTGACCTTGTGATGCCTAAGAAAACAGGGGATAAGCTGTTTGAAGAGCTGCAGAAACGAGGGAACCCCAACACGAATCGGATCCTTTTTTTATCCGGGGACTCGGTGGATCCGAACACACTGACCTTTCTTAAAAACTCCGGCAGGCCCTATCTGTTTAAACCCTTTAAGCTCGAAGATCTCCGAGCCAGTGTGGCAGAGATCTTGGAGAAGAGAGCGTGACGCAAAAGACCAAAATACTGGTCGTGGATGACGAACCGAATATCTGCCAGATCCTCAAGAGATGGTTGGACAGCGTGGGATACGAGGTTGAGACGGCACCGGATGGGTATGAGGCGTTGAAGAAGGTCCATGCATGGGGCCCGGATCTCGTAATCTCTGATATCAGAATGCCGAGGATGGATGGCGTGGAACTGATACGGCAACTAAAGCTAATCCGTCCGGATATCCCGGTCATCGCCCTATCCGGCTTGCATAACGCCAACATCGTCAGAGATGCAATGAAGGAAGGGGCCTACGACTACCTGTTCAAACCCTTCGATTTTGAGGAGGCCAAGATATCCATCGACCGGGCGCTGGAAAGAAGGAGGCTGTACATAGAAAACCTCGATTACCAGAAAAATCTCGAGAAAAAGGTGGCAGAACAGGCCCAAAAGATCCGCAGCCTCTATCTGCAGGCGGTTCAGTCCCTCGCCATTGCCCTTGAAGAAAAGGATCGATACACGCACGGCCATTCCCAGCGGGTAAGTCAGATCTCGGAGGCGATCGGGGAAAAGATGGGGTTCGATGCGGAAGGCCTGAGGGTTCTGAGGTTGGGAGGGCTTCTTCATGATATCGGCAAGATCGGTATCCCGGAATCGATCCTAAACAAACCGGGGAAGCTTTCCAAAAGGGAGTATGACATTATCAAGACCCACCCCGCGGAAGGGGAAAGGATCCTCAGGCCCATCATCGAGGAAAGGGGAATCCTCCAGATCGTTCGACACCATCACGAAAGGATGGATGGAAGTGGTTATCCCGACCGGTTAAAGGGAGATAAAATCCCCCTTGTGGCAAGGATCGCCGCCGTGGCCGACGCATTTGACGCTCTCACCTCTGAGCGCGCATATCGAAAACCGATGGAAGGGGGAAGGGCGATCGATTATATGATTTCCGAAACGGGGACACATTTTGACCCCCAGGTAATGAAGGCCTTCACCGACGTCGTGCGGGAGCAAAGGCTCCTGGATCACCCCAAGGCCCTAATCCAATCCTACGAGGCTACCCTTCCACATTATGGACCTTGAACCAAAATCATCTGAATCCATTACGGGTACGTGGAAAGGACTTTCCCTCGAAACCTTACCGCCTATGGGGCAATCTCGACGGAGCACGGACGTGCCATGACAACCTTTTATTGTCCAAAATGCTGGAAAGAATTGAGGGAGGATGTAGAGATCTGTCCGTACTGCGGGACCAATGTCACGGAAACCTGGTCCTCAATGAGCTATGAGGAAAAGTTGGTTCACGCCTTAAACCACCCCGAACCAACCACCGTGATGCGGGCCGCATGGCTCCTTGGAGAGAAAAGGGTGAAAGCCTCCGTTCCTTCCCTCCTTCGCCTTACCGAAGAAACAAAAGACCTCTATATCCTCCTCGAAGTAACCCGTGCCCTGGGAAAGATAGACACACCAGAAAGCCGGCAAGCCCTGAAACGCCTTGCCCACCATCCCGCACGGATGATTGCCCGGGAGGCTCTGAGGTCCCTCCAAAAAACAGGGGTTGACAGGACCATAAAGAAAAGTTCCTGACCCCCCAACCTTGACGAACCCCCTACATTTCAATAGGATCAATTCCGGAGGTTACAGAGAGGAGTTTGGATGATTCCAAATCTTACTGGCGAGGAAATTGAAAAAAGGAGCTTCGAGATCATCGATCGCGAGGCGGGAGATCACGGCTTCGATGCACTGACATGGCCTGTTGTCCGGCGGATGATCCATGCGTCGGCTGACTTTTCCATCCTGCCGCGCCTCTTGTTTCTGAATAACCCCATTCGGGCCGGGATCCGTGCTCTCAAGGCCGGGGCACCTATTGTCACGGACAGCACCATGCTAAAAAGCGGCCTCTCATTGGCCCGTCTTCAGAAGATCCACCCGATTTACGCTAAAGACAACATTTTTTGCAATATCGCTGACCCTGAGGTGTCCAGGCAGGCAAAGAAGGCACGGCAGCCTCGATCTATCTTCAACATGCGATCCCTGAAGAACAAAATAAGTGGTGGAATCGTTTGCATCGGTAATGCCCCCACGGCCTTGCTTGAGGTCTGCCGCTTGGCCCAGGAGGAAAAGATCTTACCAGCCCTTCTCATCGCGATGCCGGTGGGATTTGTCAACATACTCGAAGCAAAGGAGGCGGCTTTAACGCTCCCGATCCCCCTCATCCTGATGAAGGGTCGCCGAGGGGGAACCACCTTCGCCGTGGCAGCCCTCAATGGTATAGCCGTCCAGGCGTTGGCATCGGGAGAGGGCATTTCCTAAATACTGTTCGGATTGCCCCGAGAGTACAAGGCCCCATGAAAAAGGACAAAAAAGAACTGAGAACCGGTTTTACCACGGGCAGCAGCGCCGCAGCGGCCGCAGCGGCATGCCTCGAAGCCCTCCGCTCAGGAATCCCACCAGACCGGATCACCATCAATCTCCCCCTGGGGGGAACCCTCACCATCCCTCTCCATGGTTTTGAGCAGCGGAACGGATCCCTCCTCGCAACAGTGAAGAAGGATGCGGGAGATGATCCGGACATTACGGACAAGGCGATCATCGGCGCCATCGTCACGCCCCGGTCCTCTCTCGCGGCTCCCGGTATTTACCTTAAGGGAGGGCGTGGGGTAGGAAAGGTGACACGTCCCGGGCTTCCCGTGCGGGAGGGAGAATACGCCATCAACCCCGTCCCACGGGCTATGATCCTTGATGAAGTGACCCGCAGGCTTCCAGAAAATATCCATGCCCTCGAGGTGGAAATCTTCATCGAGGGAGGGGAGGAACTGGCGAAAAAGACCTTGAATCCGCGTCTGGGCATTGTGGGAGGGCTTTCTATACTTGGAACTACAGGAATCGTCAAGCCCTTCTCGGCGGAAAGCTACCGGGAGACCATTCGATTATGCGTTGAGGGTGTAAAACGGGAGGGAATCGACACCGTCATCTTCGCTACGGGAGGAAAAAGTGAACGTTTCACCCGAAGGTTGTACCCAGAGCTCCCTGAGATTGCCTTTGTTCAGATCGCCGATTTTCTCGGATACGCCCTTGAGAGGGCACAGGCAGAAGGGATTCGTCGGGTGATCCTTTCCTGTTTTTTCGGAAAGCTATGCAAATGGGCCCTGGGAGGTGAATATACACACGCCCACTCCCAGGAAATGGACTTCACCACGCTGGCCGCCATCGCGGCCTCAGAGGGGCTTTCCCAAGGGTTCTGCCGCTTCGTGGCCTCCGCCAATACGGCCCGGCAGATCGCTGAATCCGACCTTCCAGAAACGTACACCTTTACACGGATCATCGGGATGATGGCCCTTCAAGCCGTGCGGAATAGGCTTGATCGCGCCAAAGAGGTAACGATCCTTTGCTGGAGATTTGACGGAAAGGGATACCTGCAATGGCCGGAATAAAGCCTCCCATTCGAGTTATCGGCCTACCGGTGGATGGTACACCCGTAGACAAACGATACCAAAGCATGATTGCTGAGAGCGATCTCCTCGTTGGAGGGAACCGCCACCTAGAGCGGTTCCCAGACCTCGAGGGCGAGAAAATCCCCATCCGGAAAGAGACGGAAGAGGTTTTGAATGCCATTGCCACGGCGAGGGGAGCAGGAAAGAACGTTACCGTTTTGGCCACCGGGGACCCCCTCTGGCATGGCATCGGCTCCACACTTGTAAGGCGATTCGGCCCCAAAGCGGTCGAGATTCACCCCGCCGTTTCATCACCTCAAGTTGCCCTTGCACGTCTTAAGCTCCCGATGGACGATGCGATCGTCCTGAGCCGCCACAGGCGGACAAATACGCCCCTTGATCTTATCCGTTATTTCTCCACCTGTGTAATCCTAACCAGTGGCCCTGAGGGCCCTACCCACGTCATCCACGACCTCACGCACTCTGTTCCAGGTGCCACCGACTGGTTCGGTGCCGTCTGTCAATGCCTCGGAAGCCCGAAGGAAACCATCGACACCGGCACTCTCGCCACCCTAGCCGTAAAAACCTATCTAACCCCGAACCTTCTCGTTGTAAGGAATCCAACCCCCCAATCCCTTGTCCCCACCACAGCGGATTTCGGGCGGCCGGATGACGCCTTTTCCCACAAGGGGGGGTTGATCACCCATCCTGAAGTCCGGGCGGTGGCCCTATCAAAACTATCCCTGGAAGGGGCAAAAACCTTATGGGATGTGGGTGCTGGTTCCGGCGCAGTGGGAATTGAGGCCGCTCTGCTGAACCCGGGTATGGCTGTGCACGCCATCGAAAAAGACCTAACCAGGGCCAAACAGATTGCTACCAACTGCGACCGATTCAGGGTCTCAACCCTCATCATTCACGCAGGAGACATCGCCGAGCAGTTCCCCACCCTTCCCATCCCTGACCGTATCTTCATTGGTGGAGGCGGGAGGGACCTGGCAGATCTTCTCCCCTCCATCTTTGAAAAACTCCTGCCGGGAGGTCTCTTGGTGGCCACAACCGTTACCCTGGAATCCCTTGAGATGTTCTCCCAATTCATGCGAAGCCAACCCCTCAAAGCGGAGGTGATCCAGCTCCAGACCACCCGCTTGACCCCCTTTTCCAGCTATCACAAGATGGTGCCAGACAACCCTGTCACCCTCTTTAGATTTATTAAAAACAAACGATCCTAAAGGAGTAACCCTATGCCCATCGTCAGCTTCATCGGTGCCGGCCCTGGCGATCCCAAACTCCTAACCCTCAAGGCCGTTGAAAGAATACAAGGTGCGGGCCTCATTCTCTATGCCGGCTCCCTCGTGCCCCCCGAGATCTTTCGTCCCCATACCAGTCTCCCTGAGGAAAGGATCATCAACTCCGCCACCTTAAGCCTTGAGGAAAACCATGCCCACATCAAAACGGCCATCCGGCAAGGATCAAACGTGGCGCGCATCCACACGGGAGATCCCTCTCTCTATGGGGCGATCAATGAGCAGATGAATCTCCTCGACGCGGATGGCATCCCCTATGAGGTTATCCCTGGTGTCTCCTCCGCCATGGCGGCTGCAGCGGCGCTCAAAATCGAGTATACCTCACCCGGTGTGACCCAAACAGCGATCTTTACCAGAATGGCGGGAAAGACCCCCGTCCCGGAAACCGAACGACTCCCCTCCCTAGCCAGTCATCAGGCCACTATGGTCATCTTCCTCAGCGTCGGCAAGGCTGAAGAGGTTCAGCGGGACCTCCTCACATACTATCCTCCCCATACCCCCGTTGCCATCGTTTATCGGGTAGGTTGGCCAGACGAGGCCTGTTACCGAATCACTCTTAACCAACTTGCGGACACCGTTCGGAGGGAGAAGATCAACCGTCAGAGCCTCATCATCGTAGGGAGGGTGGTGGATCGAAGGTCGTTGCGTGACTCTAGATCTCGCCTTTATGATAAGACCTACACTCATGGTTATCGGGGCAGCCGGCATGAGTGAGATCGCCCTCTGGTTTCTCTCCAAACGTGGGCTGCGCCATGCCGTTGCCCTGTCAAAATCCCTAAAGATTTTCTGTTTCATCCCAAAAGGGGTTCACATGGAGAAATCAATTCCCCACATTTCCTTTACCCGGCTGGCCCCTGCTGTGGCCGAAGCCTTTCATACCTACCCTGCCCATATCTTCATCATGGCCACCGGGATTGTCGTACGGATCATTGCCCCGCTATTGAAGTCAAAAATGGAGGACCCTGCCGTCGTAGTCATGGATGAACAGGCTCGAAATGTGGTGAGTCTCCTCTCGGGACACCTCGGAGGAGCCAATGCCCTTGCCGAGACGGTGGCTGCCCTGACGGGCGCGAACCCTGTCATTACTACAGCCACCGATGTAGCGGGCCTGACCTCTTTCGACAGCCTCGCCCGACAATTTGGGGCCAAGGTAGAACCCAAAGAGGCAATCAAGGCTACGGCCACCGCCCTTTTAAACAGGCAACTGGTTGCACTAGTCTGCTCCGACGATCTTTACAGGGCCATTCGTGGCTCCTTTCCCTCCCTTACCCATTATGGAAGGGTCGATGTGGAAGCGCTAAAGAATTTTGATGCCTGTTGCATGATCACTGATACCGAGATAACGCTCCCTCCTGAGATCTCCCAACGGACCCTATTCCTCCGGCCCCCTACCCTGGTCCTCGGCATCGGTTGCAACCGTGGCACCACGGAAGGAGAGATCCAAATGGCTGTGGAAAAGACCCTGAGGAAGGCCAGGCTGTCGCCTCTATCCATCTTTCGCGTTGCTTCGGTAGACAAAAAGGCGAATGAGGCGGGGTTGAAAGGGTTCGCTAAATCCTTGGGGATCCCCTTCATCACCTTCCCCCCCCAAATGCTCAACACCTTGTCTGAGACCCATGATGGGCTCTCACCCGATTCCGCCCAGGCCATGAAGCATCTCGGCGTCAGGGGAGTCGCCGAGCCGGCCGCCCTGCTGGGGGCTGGAAAGGGATCACGGCTGATCGTTCCAAAGCAAAGGATCGGAAACGTGACAGTGGCGGTAGCCCAACGGCCCTTCATATTTCCTCGTCGTAAGGGGCTTCTCACCATTGTGGGCATAGGACCCGGACACCAGGATTACCTGACATCGGATGCCAAACGGGCCCTCCAAACGGCTGACACCATCGTGGGCTATACGCGATATATCCAGCTCATTGAACCCCTTCTCGCAGGAAAGGAAGTGATACAAACGGGGATGACACGGGAAATCGAGCGGGTAGAGGCCGCCCTCACCGCCGCAGAATCAGGGAAAAAGGTTGCCCTTATTGGGACAGGGGACGCGGGGGTATACGGTTTGGCAGGGCTTGCGATCGAACATGCCACGATCAGGAAATCTCCTGTTCCTATCAAGATCTCTCCCGGGATCACCGCAGCTATCTCCGCCGCTACCGTGGTGGGGGCCCCCCTATCCAACGATTACATCACCCTAAGCCTTTCCGATCTCCTCACCCCGCGTGAAACGGTCATAGCACGGATCAAAGCCGCGGCTGCCTCCGGGATGGTCACGGTCCTATATAACCCCAAAAGCAAAAAGCGAACGCAGCTCATAGCCCTTGCTCGGGAAACCTTTTTGAAATACCGTTCCCCCAAAACCCCTGTCGCCATCGTTACCCATGCGCTTAGAGACGGCCAAACCCATGTCCTCACGACCTTGCAGGATTTCCTTAACGAGGTGATTACCATGAACAGCGTGGTCATCATCGGCAATGAGGACACGCTGATTCTCCCCACCCCTGAAGGTCCCCGAATGGTCACACGGCGGGGATACGAAAGAAAGCGATAAACGATCAGAGAACCCTCCTCACCTCGTTACCCTAGGTAAGAAGCGCAATCCATTCATCGGGAATCGCATAGGGTTTGAAGCGATCCGCCCCTCCGGAGGTAACCAAATATCTCATGCGCCTTCAGTACCCGATAGAAATAAGTCCGCCTTTATCCTCTTCTCCTCTTCCAGATCAATCCCCGTGATGGTGATTTCCTTGACACGTGTGTGTTGCCCACGGGTAATCCTGATCCTGGACTTCGGGATTTTTAACTGTTTGCTCAGGAACTGGATACAGGCCTTGTTTGCCTTCCCTTTAACAGCAGGGGCCTGAAGACGGAGTTTACATCCCTCCGCCGTCGAAACTACCTCATTTTTGGAAGCACCCGGTTGAACCCTGAGTTGAAACGAAAAATCCGACAATCGAACTTGTCCTTTCCCTATTTTATATAGAGGGCCAGTTCAATAAGAGAATTAACCAAGAATTGCTGGAGAAAGATGATGGCTAAAATCACCAGGATCGGAGAGAAGTCAAATCCCCCAAACTGCAAGGGGAGGAGCCTCCTAATCCTCCATAATACCGGCTCCGTGACCTGGTAAAGCGTTCGGACAATGGGATTAAAAGGATCCGGATTGACCCAAGATATTACCGCCCGAATAATAATCACCCACATATAGATGCTTAAAACGACAGATAAAATCTTCGCTATCGCCATGATCAGGTTGGCCAGAACAAACATCTTACTTTCCCTCTCCTCATGCTTACATCATTTAAAGTTCCCTACTTGTAAAGACAATATAATTCACCTGTCGACCTGCGGCAAGGCCCTCCCTCCGGTAGGAATAGAAATATTTCGATTCGCAAGAGGTGCAATATGGCAGGATATCGACATGTTCCCTCTTAACCCCCTCTTCCATGGCCTGCCGTTGAGCCATCATCTTCATATCGAGCCACCAGTGGCCGGCCCTGCCAGGATAGGTACACGCCTCCCATAAGGCCCTCTTGTCATGTGTGTAAAAATATTCCTTTACGGGTTCGTCCACCTCTAAGCAACAGGCCCCAATCCCCGGACCCACTGCAAGGTATATATCACGACAGTCAACACCCAGATGTCCCTTCATTTGCCTTAGGGTTTCCGGCAGGATTCCTAGGGCAATACCTCTCCAACCCGCGTGAATTACGGCTACTCCCTTCCCATCTCTTTCCGCGATGAGGATAGGAAGGCAATCGGCCGTCCTTACCCCGATCGGAAGAGATGGGCAGGAGGTAATCAGGGCGTCGGCTGTTTCATGCCAGGTCTCTGGAACAGGTGCATCAAGTACCACGACACGATTCCCATGTATTTGGTTCGGAAAGACAATCCCAGAAGGCGTTTCTTTTGAACGCATGCCAAATCCATGATAGACATGGGGCAGGGTTTCCATCAAGGGAGAGGTAACAAACTGCACCCTTTTATCCCTTCTCACCGAACATCTCCTCAAGTTTCTGGAGCAGGCTTCGGAGATCTCCCGGACAGGGCGCTTCGAAGGTCAGCCTGAGCCCCGTGACAGGGTGCAGAAAGGTGATCTTAGAGGCATGAAGGGCCTGTCTTCTCAGTGCTCTGACCACCCCTTTCAAGGGGGCCAGAACCCCGGTGGGAGGAAATCGGCGGCGTCCATAAACCGGATCCCCGACGATGGGGTGTCCAACGGCCGAAAGGTGTACACGAAGCTGGTGGGTCCGCCCCGTTTGTGGGGAGAGTTTCAGGAAAGAGAGCCCAGGAAATGTTTTTATGACCTCCCAGGTGGTCACCGCCTCACGCCCCTCCCCTGGAACACGAACCACGGTCATGCGCTTCCTGTCCCTCCCGCTACGGGTAATGGCGTGTTCAATGATCCCCGTATCTCCCTCCATCTGCCCATAGACCAAGGCATGGTAGGTCTTCTTCACCTGGCGTTCCTTGAACTGCTTGGTGAGAGATAGGAAAGCAACATCGCTTTTTGCCACAATCAATATCCCCGATGTTCCCTTATCCAGCCTATGAACAATCCCTGGACGGTGACTTCCTCCCATAACTGCCAAGGTCTGGGTATGGGCCAACAAGGCATTTACAAGGGTATCCTCAAGATGACCGGGCGCCGGATGAACTACCATATGCGGAGGTTTATTCACTACCACAAGGTGAGAATCCTCATACAGGATATTCAAGGCAATGGACAAAGGAACAAGCCGGGACGGCTTTGGTTCAGGCACCTCACAAAACAGCCTTTCCCCAGGCACGATTTTATAGGAGGGTCTCTGCACAAGACGGTCATTCAGATAGACATGCCCTTCCCGAATGAGACGTTGCGCCTCTCCTCTCGACCTGATTCCTTCCTGTTTCGCAAGAAACAGGTCAATCCGAATTTCTCTCGCCTCAGGAGGAACGACACAATAGATCCTGCTCATGGATGCTCCCTGAAAAATCTATAAACCTCGTAGGCCTTGGCCGTATTTGGATCTCCCTTTTCAAGAGGATAGGGTAAGACAAACGCCGATAGCAACCCCACCTTCTTAGGTTCTTGTGACATGACCCGCAAAGATCTACCATCCGGCATCTTCAGGATGATAAAGGGGCTAAAGTAGATATAAACCCCGTCTTCAGATGTTTCCAGAATAATCTCTTCTCCGTTCAGCTTCCTCAGAACGAGGCAGATATCAAATCTGCTGATAAAATCGCACGAGGGATGTCTTTCATGCGCCGCTCGAATGAGATCCTGCTTATAGGCGTATAAAGCCCAGATGCAGTTGTTGTAGGGGAGGAGATCGATAGTTGTGGGTAGAGCAAAACGCTTCCTGACCCGTCTGTAAAATCTGGTATTGAAATCGATAATCAAAAACATGCGGAAGGAGTGAAGTCTCGGTAAGGCAGAAATGATCAATTCCAGGTCGTTGTCACCAACCGGTGAAAGCCGCCTCTGAAGATCTCCCAGCTTTGCTTTCATAATATTGACGCATTCCTTAGGAATGTTCTGAAACTTGATATCTACTTTAAAGCGCCTATGTGCTTTACGACCGTTATATCCTCTCCAACCTCTTTGATAAACCCGCTGGGAAATCCAGCCGGTTTTTCCTTTACTTGTCTGAATCTTTATCCACCCAGCTCCCTCTTTCAAGACCCGGATGGCTTCCCCGGCCCTCACCTTCCCTATAACTCCGAACTTGATGCCAGGACCGGAATGGAGAAAATAATGGCGCGCGCGAGACGCCAGTGCGGGGGAAACCAAAAAAAGAAGAAAAACAAAACAGGTGAATACGAAATATGCCGACTTATTTCTCATGGGCAATCTCTGAAAAGATCCGGACAAGGTCCTTCGCATCCTGATCCAGAAGGGTCCGGACATCAAGAAGAACCTTACGTTCTTCTAAACGGGCAATAACCGGGGGGGTC
Organism: bacterium; assembly: GCA_027004185.1. Classification (GTDB taxonomy): domain Bacteria; phylum Desulfobacterota; class S145-22; order S145-22; family S145-22; genus S145-22. The sequence goes on from JALTIG010000223.1 coordinate 12,723, forward strand.
GCCATCCGCAAACGCTCTTCCAGGACGGTTTCCGACATCTTTTCCGACGTTACCGCCACACAGAAGGTGGGGATATCGGCCTCAGGCAAAGCGCCTCCCCCGACACGAGACGTTGCTGTGACAACCCTAAATTGAAAACCAGGGATAGCCGCTCGTGCCAGGCGCCGTTTTAATGCAACTGCCTTTCTTTTCAATGCATCGGGAGGCTGGGCAATCATCTGCAACGTGGGGATCCTTGACAGCGCCTCTGCGGGATCTTCGTATAATTTCAGGGTTGCCTCAAGACCCGCAAGAGTCAGCTTATCTATCCGGAGGGCACGATTGAGGGGGTTTTTTTGGATTGCACTGATGGCTACCCTTTTCCCAAGGATGATTCCTGCCTGAGGCCCCCCAAGGAGTTTATCCCCACTGAAAGTCACTACATCCATTCCCTGTTTAAGGGCGTTTTGGACGGTTGGTTCCGGGGGTAGGTTCATGGTTTTAAAGTCTATCAGGTTTCCGCTTCCTAGATCCTCCATGGCGGGAAGACCAAACTGGTGAGCTAGCCTTGCAATCTCCTCTCCGGGTACCTGATCAACAAAACCTATCAACCGAAAGTTACTTGTATGGACCTTCAGCAACATGCCGGTGTTCTCTCCAATCGCTCTCTCATAATCAAAAAGATGGGTCTTGTTTGTTGTACCAACCTCCTTCAGAATGGCCCCGCTCCAGGACATGACGTCTGGTATACGGAATGAACCACCGATTTCAATCATTTCACCCCTGGAAACAAGCACTTCCCTCCCAGAAGCCAGGCTATTCAACGCGATGAGTACAGCACCCGCGTTATTATTCACCACAAGGGCATCCTCCGCCCCTGTGATATCACGGAGAAGGGCCTGAACATGACTATATCGAATCCCCCGTTTTCCCTTAAGAACATCGTACTCGAGGTTTGTATAGCTACCGGCTACTCGAACAATCTGTTCGATGGCTTCGGACGATAGAAGCGATCTCCCAAGGTTTGTATGAATCACTACGCCCGTGGCATTGATTACACGGCGGAAATGGTAAGCCCTTTTTTGTTTAAGCGCCACTTCCACCTCCCTGCTGATAGATTCCGGCTGAAACCACTCCATCAAGACGTTCGTGGATGGAATGTCACTAATCCTCTCCCTCAGATCGTCGAGTTCCTCCCGTATGGCAGCTATAAGGTGTCTCCTTGAATAACGTTTCTGTAGCAGGAGAAAGGAGGGATGCTTCAGTAACTCATCCACCTTTGGGATCCTCCGGAACAGCTCTCCCTTTACAAGATTTTTCACCGTCTTTCCTCCGGTCGGATGTTTGGCTTGGTAGGAAGAAGAATGGTCTTGAGGATTTTCAGAAAATTCATTCGAATGAATCGGGTAGGCCATTCCAGTTCCTTCTTAAAACACACTGTTGAAATGTTCAAGGAAGCCATCTTGTCCCTCAATTCCTCGAGCGATCCCTGGCCAGACCCTTGTCTATCCTCCGCAACCAGTTTGTCAATCTTGTGCATCATCTTTACAGCTTCCCTGATTCTTTTATCCGTCTCATCAGCAATCTTTGGTGGAATCAACCCGAATGCCTTCTTCAATCGGTTCAACCTCAGTCCTGCCTCGTAAGTACTGTACACAATCTCCGAACGGTTCATCCAGTCCGTTTCGTAATTTAGAATATACTGCCAGCTCGGGGAAAGCATTGCACGGCGGTGTTCTTCCACCGTGCGATAGAAAAACCGGTATCCAAACTTTTCCGGATTTTCAAATACCTCACTGCCTGGGTCGAGAAAAGGGGCAAGAGGAGAGATAAAAGGGTAAAGCCGCCTTGTCTTGCCAAATCTCTCAAGGAGATCATGGGTGTACTCTACGGTATCCAACACCGACTGATAGGTTTGGTAAGGAAGACCTGTCATAAAAAAGATGTCAAATCGCTTGCAGCCCAGTTCCAGGGCATCCGCGATCATCTGTTCCAGATCATCGTTGTTATAGTACCGTCCAAAGGCATGACGCACCTTCTCGTCATGGGATTCCGGGGAGATTTCAAAGTTGAAATTTTCTACACATTCCGCAATCATCGCTATCTGGTCCCGACTGGGGGGCTTGAAGAACTCGAAGGCGATGTGGTTGGAAAGACGCTTCTTCTTTAAGTTCTTTAAAAGGCGCTCCCCATAATCCTCCCCTGCCTGATAGATATCCCCGATCACCATTACAGGTGCATTCAAGTGATCACAAACCCGGAATATATCCTCAGCTAAGAGTTCCGGGTCACGATAAGCCGGTTTCTTTCGATTAGCGTAGTGTGAAAAACCGTAGGCAGATCCGCCGCAGGTTCGGCAGTTGTAAGAACATCCGCGGCATGTGAAAACAGCCGTTACAGGATATTCTAACCAATTTGTGAAGGGAATGTATCCCGTCATATCCCGATATTTCACTACCTTTTTCATGATATGGCCATAATCAATTGTGATATGATTCATGGTCTCTGGGACATAACTCAAAGGATTAACCCGGAGCTCCCCCTTCTCTCGCCACGTAATATTTGGGATGTCCTTAGGTAGTTCATTACGTCGAAGCGCCCACAAGAGCTGTGCCATCGGCTCTTCAGTCGAATCTCCTCGGATCACGTAATCGATGAATGGGTAGTTTCGGATCAATTCCTCATGGTAATAAGTAGATGAAAGACCACCAAAAAGAACCGGAATTTCCGGGTGTAAACCTTTGGTTATTTCCGCTAGGGCTAGGCTCCCTTGGACATGTGGCATCCAATGCAGATCGAACCCAAAGGCTCTTGGATACAATTTTCTGATCAGATCCTCAACATCGAACTTGGGGTACTTGATCATTTTCATAGCGACATTGATAATGCGAACTTGAAGTCCCTTCCTCTCCAGGTACTCCGAAAGACTCGTGAACCCTATGGGGTACATTTCAAAGATCGGCGTAGACGGCACTACATCACTAATCGGACCATGCATAATAGGTAGCCTTCTGAAATCGTAAATCGTAGGCGCGTGGATTAGGATAAGATCGTCTCTTTCTTTCACAGGAAGATTCCCTTTTTCTTACGAATCTGTGAGACTATTAACACAGGAAGTGAAGGTTGTTCAACCCCAAATGCTTTGATGACTTTGTTTTTTAACCCTTTTTAATTATAATGCATAAAAAACTGGAGGGTTCTATGGCAACCACAGAAAAGATCCATATTATTCAGGCCAAGGCCCCTGAAAAGCTTGAATCCTTATATAACCAATGGGCCAGCAAGCACCTTAAAAAGGTCGGTGTTGAGGTTATTGATCGCCAATATGTGCCGACTGATTCAGGGTATCAGGTAGCAATCTTTTATAAAGAGGTTGTTCTATAGAATCTGTAGAGGGGTTGGATTGGAAATGCTATTGGCTCATAGAGGCTAAAAATTCTTTGTTGTTTTTGGTTCCTTTCATCTTGTCCAGCAAAAACTCCATTGCATCAACCGTTCCCATGGGCTGGAGAACCTTCCTAAGGATCCATATCCTGTTCAGGTCTTCCGGATCCAGCAATAGTTCCTCCTTCCGTGTCCCGGATTTCGATATATCCATCGTAGGGAAGACCCTTTTTTCCATCAATTTTCTGTCCAGATGCAGTTCCATGTTTCCGGTTCCCTTAAACTCCTCAAATATTACTTCATCCATACGGCTTCCCGTATCAATAAGTGCTGTAGCAAGAATGGTCAAACTTCCTCCCCCTTCAATGTTACGCGCAGCACCAAAAAACCTTTTAGGTTTGTGAAGGGCATTCGAATCTACACCCCCGGACAGAACCTTACCGCTCGGAGGGACCACTGTATTGTAGGCCCGAGCGAGCCGTGTGATACTATCCAAGAGGATGACCACGTCCCGCTGATGCTCAACAAGGCGTTTGGCCTTTTCTATCACGATCTCAGCCACCTGAACATGCCGCTGGGCAGGTTCATCAAATGTAGAGCTGACAACCTCCCCATCTACCGATCGCTCCATATCTGTAACTTCCTCTGGTCTCTCATCAATCAAGAGCACAATTAAGACAATCTCTGGATGGTTGTGCTTGATTCCTTTGGAAATATTCTGTAATAGCATGGTTTTTCCTGTTCTTGGGGGAGCCACGATCAGGCCCCGCTGCCCCTTTCCTATTGGCGTCAGCATATCCATGATGCGCAGACTATAATTTTCTGGTTCACTCTCTATCTCCAATTTGAAACGCTCATTCGGATAAAGTGGCGTGAGATTATCAAAGAGTATCTTTTCCTTTGCCACGGATGGGTCGTCATAGTTAATCGATTCAACCTTTAGCAAGGCAAAATAACGTTCCGAATCCTTCGGAGGACGTATCTGACCATAAATAATATCCCCCGTTCTTAACCCAAAGCGACGAATCTGAGAAGGAGACACATAGATATCGTCCGGTCCAGGAAAATAATTCGCCTTTGGCGCCCTTAAAAAACCAAATCCATCGGGCAGGGCCTCCAAAACCCCGTCCGCGTAAATCAACCCATTCTGCTCACTTCTCGCCTGTAAGATCGAAAATATCATGTTTTGCCTGCCCATAGACGCGGGATCCTCAATCCCAAGATCTTTGGCAATCTTGAGTAATTCACTGATTGGTTTCTGCTTTAATTCTGTAAGATTCATACCTTTCTACTCCCCTCCTCTTTAAGCATCATCTCAACAACCTCCTTTGCCTTATCCTTTAAGCTCTGAAGGGTCCCATCATTGACAATCACGATATCCGCCAATTTCTCCTTTTCCTCCTGTGGAATCTGGTAGGATAAGCGGAGGCGTGCCTCTTCCACGGAGATGCCGATCCTCTGCGACGCTCGTTTCACTGCCAATTCATCATCACCCGGAGTGACAAGAATAATTTGATCTACGATTCTATGAAACCCTCCCTCTATCAGCAACGGCGCATCTATCACGATCAGGCTTTTCTTCTGCTTCCTCAGCACCTGAAGTTTCTCCATCAGACGCACGTGGAGAAGGGGATGGATCAGCTTGTTAATCTTCCTTACATTTCTTTCATCGCTGAAAACACGAGAGGCCAGTCTTTTCTTGTCTATTTTTCCCCTTCCATCAAGAACACCGTGCCCAAAAGCCTTCACGACCGCCTCATAGCCTGCTTCACCCTCCTCTAACAAAGCCTTCGCTTCGACATCCGCATCGATGACATATGCTCCGTGCTCTGCAAAAACCTCTGCAACCTCGCTCTTTCCGCTTCCAATGGTGCCCGTAATACCGATTATTTTCATACAATTAGGAAAACTTCCACCCTTTAGATATCTATGTTCTGTGCAAGGAGTGCGTTTTGCTCAATAAACCGTTTTCTCTGATCAACGCTGTCACCCATTAGGATCGTGAAGATTTCATCTGCCTCCACGGCATCTTCAATCTTCACCTGAAGCAGCCTGCGCTTCTCCGGATCCATCGTGGTCTCCCACAACTGGTCTGGGTTCATTTCACCAAGTCCCTTATATCTCTGGATAGTGTATCCACCTTGTTGCGCCTTCAAAATCTCCTTGAGAAGATCGTTTCTGTTTTCAACGAGAATCTCCCTCTTATCACCGATGATCTTAAAAGGTGGATCCTCCAGTTCCCTGATCTCCTGATAAAGATTGAAAAGGCTTCGGTATTTTGGTCTGTTGATAAACTCCCATGATATATCTAGTTGAATTGAGTCTCCATTCTTAACTATCGATATAGGGAGTTGAAACATTCCATGTTCTTCATCATAAGAAACTTTTGGAAAAGATGCAACAGGTATGGTCTGATTAATCCTTTCAGCAAGGGACGCAATGTCTTCCCGACTTTTAAAAAACTCCTTTTTGGGATACACCGGGAACTTAAGCAGCGTCATGATAAGATCCTCAGGGATCTGTCTCTGCTTGAAAAGTCCTATCAGTTCATTGAAACGACTGATTTGCTTTAGGATATACTGCAAACGGTCTTTCCTGAAGCGTTTTCCGGATCTTTGAGAAACGACTTCATAATTCTTCACAGCCTCCGAAATGAGGAAGTCGTTCAGCTCGGCATCATCAGAGAAATAGGTCACAACCTTTCCCTTTTTTACTCGGTAAAGTGGAGGCTGAGCGATAAAAAGATGTCCCCTCTCAATAATGTTCGGCATCTGACGGTAAAAAAACGTGAGAATCAGGGTACGGATATGGGATCCATCCACATCCGCATCTGTCATGATGATGATCTTGTGATAGCGTAGTTTTTCGATCTGGAAGTCGCTCTCTCCTACACCAGTCCCTAGGGCAGAGATAATGGTCTTAATTTCCTCATTTGAAAGCATCTTATCTAAACGAGCCTTTTCCACATTCAGGATCTTTCCCTTTAAAGGAAGGATTGCCTGGGTTCGCTTCTCCCTACCCTGTTTTGCAGAGCCTCCGGCGGAATCCCCTTCCACAAGATAGAGTTCAGCCTGTACGGGATCCCTTGTTTGACAATCCGCAAGTTTTCCTGGAAGTGAGGCAGAATCCAATGCCCCCTTTCGCCTAGTCAACTCCCTGGCCCTTCTTGCCGCATCCCTTGCTCGTGCCGAACTAATGACTTTCTGGATAATCAGCTTCGCAACTGAAGGATTTTCCTCCCAATAAGTGCTCAATTTTTCGTTGACAAAGCTTTCAACATATCCCTTTACCTCACTATTCCCAAGTTTGGTCTTCGTTTGCCCTTCAAACTGCGGCTCAGGAACCTTGACACTTACAACACCTGTCAAACCCTCACGAATATCGTCCCCAGAAAGAGAGAGTTTTAAATTTTTCGTCAGACCTATCTTTTCAGCGTAGCTATTGATCGTACGCGTAAGCGATTTCTTAAAACCTGAAAGGTGCGTTCCGCCTTCATGCGTGTTGATATTATTAGCAAAGGAAAAAAGATTTTCTGAATAACCGTCATTGTACTGGAAGGCTACCTCAATAATGACATCACCTTTCTGTCCTGAAAAGTAAATCGGCCTTTTGTGAAGACACGTTTTATTTCGGTTGAGATACTCAACAAAAGAAACAATCCCCCCCTTGTAGTAATATTCCTGCTGCTTGCTGGTATTTTCATCCACCAGACTTATCCTCAAACCTTTATTCAAAAAGGCAAGTTCCCTTAATCTTTGGGCAAGAATATCAAAACTAAAACTTGCATCACCAAAGATATCCGGGTCCGGCTTAAAAGTAACTACCGTCCCTGTCTTCCTCGTCTTACCTACAACTTCGAGCTCTGTGACTGGTTTTCCCCGTTCGTAGCGCTGATGAAAAACCTTCCCTTCGCGCTTTATCTCTAGTTCCACATATTCTGACAAGGCATTAACTACGGACAAGCCTACCCCGTGAAGCCCCCCGGAAACCTTGTAACTCTTTCTGTCAAATTTACCCCCGGCATGAAGTTTTGTCATAACAACCTGTACTGCAGGAACTCTTAGCTCAGGGTGGGGATCCACAGGGATTCCACGCCCATCATCGCTTACCTGAACGCTGTTATCCATCATCAGAATGACATCAATCCTGGAACAGTAACCCGCAAGGGCCTCGTCTACGCTATTGTCCATGATCTCAAAAACCAGGTGGTGCAGTCCTTCAATCCCCGTATTCCCGATGTACATGGACGGCCGCTTCCGGACAGCCTCAAGCCCCTCAAGAACTCTTATATTATCAGCATCATAACGCACTTCTACTTCTCTACTCATATTCCTCATCGTCCCTAATACTCATAGGCATAATTAGGTAAAATGTATCATCGTTTCCCTTTCCACGAAACACACCAGGATTATCCTCATCAATCAACTCCATTTCTATTTCTTCTTCTTCAATAGCCCCCAAGATATCCAGGCAATATCGGTAATTAAACGCAAAAACTATGGGATCTCCCTCGTAAGGGATATCTATTGTTTCGGAAGCTATCCCGGAATTTGAATTCCCCATCTTTAAACCAAGCTCATTCTTCCGAAAGAAAAACTTGGTTGATTCGTCATCTTCCGTTGCTATCCGGGAAACACGTCTCAAACCGGTCATGAGGTCCCAACGGTTGATGTGGATCAGTCTCCCCCTCATCTTTGGGATCACCTGTTGATAGTCTGGATAATCACCATCCATAAGGCGAACTGACATGGAGATATTATCTATCTGAAAATAGGTATTTTTCCCTTTAATCTCAAATCCTACGAGCTTGACCTTTGCTTCATTCAAAATTCTTTTCAATTCTATCATTCCCCGTTT
>JALTIG010000224.1 GCA_027004185.1 bacterium
GGGTGATACGGAGTGCCAATTTATGAATTTAAGTGTAAGGAATGTGGACATGAATTTGAGGTAATCATGCGAGCCAGCGCCAGTAAGGAAGAGGTAACCTGTCCGAAATGTCATGCGAAAAATCCAGATCGTTTGATGTCGGCCTTTTCGTCTGGGGGCAGTAGCAGCAGTGGTTTTTCCGCCGCCAGTTCTTGTGGGAGTGGGGCTTTCTCGTGAGTGGGATGAAAAACGATGCAACCGTGCGTTGTAGGGATTTTATCTGGCCGGGCGGGATATCGCCCGGTCATTTCGGTATGGGAATAATAAAATGGAAGTTTGTGTTTGACATCCCCATAAAACTGAAGTATAAGCTATTGATCAAAGAACCATATAAAAGGAGGGTTCTTACTTGGCACAGTACAGCGACGATTTTAGGGATGAAGAGATGGTCTATGACCTTATTTTAACCAATATTGTTCACCAGAATGCGCTGGTGGATCTTCTTGTCAAGAAAGGGCTTATCACGCGTGAGGAGTTGCGGTCGGCCTTGAAAGACAATGGGGTGGTTATCGAGGAAGAGAAGATTTTTCCTGAGAAACCAAAAAGATTCCAGTAAACATTCGGGTGAATGCTCAACAGCTTGCAGAAATAGCATTTGAATGAGGAGAAGGGAGCTGCCGAGAATAACTTTGCCTTGGCGGTTCTAAAATTATAATTAAACATGTCATACATTTTTCTCTTTGAGTTGCGAGGTATTCTCTCCAGATGTGAACCCTTTGACTCCTCTTTAGTTTCCAGTTAAGGCACGGATAAGTGCCATGTAAAAGATGAGAAATTCGCGTTTACGTTACTGATTCATACATACGTTTCACAACGTAGGCTTGCACGTTAGCACGCGAAAACGGAGAGTTCCTTATCGTGTTTCAATTTGGTTGGGTATCACTTGCCACGTTTTTAGTATTGAACCATTACCATTACATAGTCCTATGGATCTATACACGGCTCACGGATGAGGGGGGATGGAGAGAATGACCTCCCCTTGCTTTGAAGGATTTGGAACGGAATCAATGGATGATGTCCCTTTTTCTAACGGGAAATCCCGTGGGTATGAAAAATGGGTGGAAGAAATCCAAGAGGTTTTCAGGCTCCTCAGCTCAGGGGAATCGATTCAACTGGTAGGAACACAAGGACCTTCCCGCACATTGATCGCTTATGGATTATCCATCCTTTTCCAAAGTCCTGTGATCCTAATGGTGCCGGATCTCAAAACGCGGCACCGCGTCGAGGGCGAGCTGAATGCTATTGCGGAGATGGTAGGACCTCCCTTCACCTTGTCAGATCCCCCAGAAAAGATGGTCTTACCCTCCTGGGAGCTCACGCCTTATGTTGATGAATGGCTCCGTCCGCGTGTTTCCTCAGCGAGAGTTCGGGCACTTTATGCCCTGCTTTCTACCAGGCCTGTCACCCTTTTAACGACACCTGAGGCATTGGTAAACCGCTTAGTCAAGTGGGAAAGCTTCAAAAGCGGGGTTTTTACGTTGAAACCTGCCGTGGTCCTGGAGATGGAAGGATTGTTTTGGGAGCTTATAAAACGTGGATATTCACGAACAGTTTCCACGGAGCTTCCCGGTGACTTCTCGGTTCGCGGTGGGATCGTAGATCTTTTTTCTCCACTGGAGGAGGCACCCGTCCGGATCGAATTTGAGGGAGACGAACTTGTATCCCTGCGGTATTTTGACCCTGTCTCCCAACGCACAACGAAACATGTGCCGCACGCTGTGGTGAGTCCTGCGCAAGAGCTGTATCCCCAGGCACCATTCCCGGATATTCAGAAAAAGCTCTATGCCCTCCAGGTGTCTCGTGAAGGAAAGGTTTTGATCCGAAGGTTTCTCAAATCCCTTGAGAAAGGGGAAACCTTTGAAAAATGGCTGTGGCTTAGCCCTTACCTATACGATCTGGAGGCGGATATCTTTTCATACCTGCCGCCTAATACACCGATACTTGCCTGGGATCCGGAGGTATGTCAAGGAAATCTCCTTAAATCCCTTGATATGGCACTGAGGCAATACGATAGGGTAAAAAGTGATTTCTCAATCCTGCCGGACCCTGATGCACTCTTTATTCCGTTCGAAGAGTTTGTTTCTAAACTGGCTTCTCATCCCCGCCTCGATTTCGGGTTGAGTATTCATGAAAGAGGAAAGTTCCTGGCACGACCTTCATTCAAAGGGAAGGCATTTTGGCTCGGAGAGATCAAACGAGGCCGAGAGGCTTCGCGGCCTCTTTCCCGGGTGATCCAGGAGGCACTGCGGCTTTATCATAAGGGATACGAGATTTGGATTGCAGAACCTTCGGAAAAAGATAGGCGTGCTCTTCAAGAAAGCTTGGCGGCAAAGGGATTACCTCTCCCAGTTCTACCTTCCCTTTCATTTAAGACGGGTAGGGGCGGCATCCTTCCAGTTAACCTACCAGAAGGATGCGTGTTCCCAAATCTAAAGCTGGCGATTTTATCTCGGTCGCATTCCTGGACCCCCACCTCCCGCCGAGGCACTAGAGGGGCAGGGCTCCGTCTTTCTGAGATAACAACCTTTCAAGAAGGGGATCCTCTGGTTCATCTGGATTATGGGATTGGCCTTTACCGAGGTCTCAAGCACGTTGAGGTTCTTGATCGTCGGGGTGAATTCCTTGAAATGGAATATGCCAAGGGAGACAAGCTCCTGGTCCCGATCGATAGCCTGGATCGTGTACAACGCTATGTGGGATCTGGAGATGCTCCTCCTCCCCTTGATGCCCTCGGTTCCACGTCGTGGGCAAGGAGAAAGGCGAGGCTTCGTATGGATGTGGCAAAGATGGCAAAAGATCTCCTCGAATTGTATGCCCTTAGGAAGACAGTGAAGGGGTATGCCTTTAACCAGGTCACGGAAGGGTTGGCTGAGTTCGAAGCTTCCTTTCCATATCAGGAAACCCCAGACCAGCGAAAGGCGATCGAGGACATTTTTCGCGACATGACCTCTGATGTACCCATGGATCGACTTGTTTGCGGAGATGTGGGATTTGGGAAGACGGAAGTGGCGATGCGGGCGGCCTTCAAGGCAGCGATGGAAGGGAAACAGGTTGCCGTACTTGTTCCCACTACTGTGCTTGCCGAACAACATTACATCAATTTCTTGGAGAGATTCTCACCGTATCCCCTCAAGGTTGAACTTCTTAGCCGGTTCAGAAGCCAGTCAGCCATCAAGTCCGTTCTCACTGGTCTTTCGAGGGGTACTGTGGATATAGTTGTTGGAACCCACCGCCTTCTTCAGAAGGATGTCAAATTTAAGGACCTGGGCTTGCTTATCGTGGATGAGGAGCACCGATTCGGGGTTACACACAAGGAGTTGCTTAAAAAACTCTCCAACACCGTGGATGTACTAACTCTATCGGCCACTCCAATCCCCCGAACCCTCCAGATGTCCCTGACGGGGTTCCGGGATTTGAGTCTGATCAATACCCCTCCACGGGCCCGACTCCCAGTCATCACCAAAATCGCTCGTTTCGAGAAAGAGACCATCATCGAAGGGATTGAACGGGAACTTTCGCGTGGTGGCCAGGTCTTTTTTATTCATAACCGTATTAAATCTATCTCAAAGATGACGAATCTCATTCGAAATCTGGTCCCTTCTGCCGTCGTCACGTTTGCCCACGGTCAAATGGATGAAAAGGCCTTAGAGGATGTCATGCTTGCCTTCCTGCACCGCGAAATTGATGTGCTTGTCTGTACCACGATTATCGAGTCGGGAGTAGACATTCCGAATGTTAATACCCTCTTTGTGCACCATGCGGAACAGTTTGGACTTTCTACCCTTTACCAATTAAGGGGACGCATCGGACGCTCCGATCGACAGGCCTTTGCTTATTTTCTCATTCCCCACCGGGCGATCCTTCCGAAGCAGGCGATCAAACGTCTCCAGAGCCTCCAGGAATTTTCAAATCTTGGTTCCGGGTTTAGGCTCTCCTTAATGGATCTGAATCTGAGGGGTGGGGGAGATCTCCTCGGTCGACGGCAATCGGGGCGGATCGCCGAAGTGGGATTTGAACTCTATACAAGGATTGTAGAAGAGGAGGTCAAAAAGCTTAAGGGGGAGTGGAGAGAACCGAATGAACCCATCGAACTGAAACTTCCTTTTCCAACCCTTCTCCCAGATGAGTATATCCCTGATATGGGGCTAAGGCTCTCTTTCTATAGGCGCTTGTCAGGCATTGAGGATCCTGGGGAAGTGTCCGAGATCGAGGAGGAACTACTGGATCGCTTTGGTTCCCTCCCTTCGGAAGCCCAAAACCTTCTTAATGCCATCAGGTTGAAAATCCACTTGACAGCGTGTGGCGTGGCATCCCTCTATGGCAAAGATCATGAACTGGTTTTAAGTTTCACGAAAACCTGCCCATTAAACCATCAACGTTTGATCTCCCTTCTGCAGGAGGACCCTTCACATTACAAGCTGACAACTTCGCAGAAGCTCATTATCCGTGCAGCTTTTCCTGCAAACTTCTGCCAATATGTTGAAAAAATATATGCTGTCTTGAAGCAATTAGTGGCGTGTGATAAGATTTTTCACAGCAAGAGGGAAGGGGAAAAGGCTTCGACACAGGTTGAATCTTAAGCTTTGGGATTTCATGGAGTTTAGAAGGCGTAAAAATACCATCTTGATTCTTTCACTGATCCTTTTCTTCATGATCGTATGTTCCTGCCAATGGGGTAAAGAGGATCAAGGAAAGGACAGAGTGGTTGCTAAGGTGGAAGGTAAAGTGATAACCCAGCGTGATCTGATCAGGTATTATGATACACTGGTACACCCTGTTAGACCAGCTAACGGTCAGAGAGAGACTCTTCCCCTTTCCTTCAAGAAAGCCCTCCTTGAAAAGCTGATTGAGGAGAGTTTGTTACTAAGAATTGCTACCAAGGAAGGGATCCAGGTTACACCAAAGGAGGTTGATAATCTGTATCATGCAATAGAAAGAGATTACGGAAAGAATTTCAGGGTCTATCTGAAGAGATTGGGGGTGAAGCCTGATGAATGGAAAGCGGATCTTCACCGAGACCTGATAATTGAAAAGGTGCTTGAACACCACCTTAAGGAGGTGGAAGGACCTACAAGGAAGGAAATCCAATCCTACTATGACTCCCATCGAAAGGAGTTTCAGATTCCCATGCAATTCCGGTTTTCGCAGATTGTCGTTCCGACCCTTAAGGTAGCAAAGCAGATTGAAGAGAAGCTTAGAAATGGGGCGAAGTTTGCGAAGCTTGCGAGGCAATACTCTATTTCGCCTGAGGGAAAGCAAGGAGGGGATCTGGGATATTGGCGTGAGGATCGCCTACCAGAGGAATTTTTGATCGTGCGTCAGATGAAGCTAGGTGAAATCAGCGGGATTATCCATTCACCCTACGGCTACCACATCCTCAATCTGACGGGGGTCAGAGAGGCAAGACAATTGAGCCTTAAAGAAGCGGCTCCTCGAATAGTTAGGAAACTGATTCAGGAAAGGCGAGAGAAAGAAAAAACCCGTTGGATCAGGGAGCTAAAGAAGAAGGCGTCGATTGTGCTCTATGAAAGGGTCTTAAAAGGGACAATATTCAATTAAGGGAGGAAAGGAATCCATGGCCCATCCTATCAGAAGGTTTTTTCTGGCTTCATTGTTGCTTTTTGTAATGTGTGTTCCAGCTAAATCCAGGATCGTGGATCGAATCGTAGCCAAGGTCAATGAAACCATTATCACCCTGTCGGACCTGAAACGGGAAGTCAGGGTTATAAAACTGGAACACCCAGAGAAATTTAAAAGTGTGGACATCAACAATCCTAATGCCCTTCATTTTTTCCTGCAACAGATGATATCAACGGTTCTGATTGACAATGAATTAAAAAGGATAGGTCGGGGAGTCTCCGATCGAGAGGTTAACGCGGCATACCATTCCATATTGAAAAAAAATGGGATGACGGTAAAACAATTTGAGAAATTCCTTAAGGATCATGGCCTGACACTTAGTGAATATCGGGAAGCGCTGAAAGAGCGGCTCGAACGGCTCCGATTTTTTGATCTCGTTATCAAAGGCAACATCACGATTACAGATGATCAGGTGAAGGCATACTATGAGAAACATAAGAATGAGTTCAGGGGGGGAGAAAAGGTCCGAATTGCCCAAATATTTGTTCCTATCCCCCCTGATCTTCCAAGTGATAAACGGCTGGAGCGTCAGAACCTCATCATGAGGATTGAAGCGGAGTTATATAAAGGCGAACCCTTTGACACTGTTTTGAATGAGTATAGCAACAATCCCTTAGTCCAGGCGTCTGGAGATCTGGGATGGTTTAAAAGGAAGGACCTCATGAAGCCCATCGCGGATACAGCCTTCAAACTTAAGAAAGGAGCGGTTTCTGATGTTATTGAAACAAAATCGGGTTTTCACATAATCAAGGTTCTGGATATCGAGCGAGAAAAGGCGCATGACTTCAGGGATGCCAAGGCACGAATTCAGAGGATCCTTTACCAAAAGGAATCGGAGAAACGTCTTGATGAGTGGTTAAAGAATGCACGGAAAAAGGCGAGTATTGAGATTATGCTTTAGGGAATACCGAAGGGACTATTTGAGCTACTCATCATACAGGGCCCGTATTACGTCAAGCCGGCTGGCACGCCAGGCGGGGTAAAGTCCAAACAAGGTTGCGATCGTTGAGGAGAAGAGAAAGGCCTCTCCGCTGATAAGCCATGGAAAAGCGATAGGTGTGTGTTGCCCAAGGATTAGAAAGTAGGAGAGCAAGAGGCCGCAAAACCAGCCCAGGCCACCTCCCATAATACCGAGCAGGAGGGATTCACTCAAAAATTCGGTGAAGATGTGCCTCTTCCTCGCACCTACGGCTCGCTTGATGCCGATCTCTGGAACCCGTTCCCTTCCATTAATCAGCATGACGGCCAGGATTCCGATTCCTCCCACCAGAAGGGCAATGGCTGAGACGGCCGTTGTGGAAAGTGCCATTAAACGCCCGGTTTTCAGCTTCCTTTTGATATAGGAAGTCATAACCCGGACCGCGAAATCACGTTTTCCATGGCGCTTTAAAAGCAATGCCTCAACACCGTTTTTAACAGAGGTTACATCCCTTGCCGTTTCTGGCTCCACATAGATGACCCGAACATACGTCTGGTTCAAGACCACGGAGAGGAGGGTAGTGAGGGGGATAAGAACCATGTCGTCTCGATTGGTTCCGGATGCGTCAATCCCCTTTTTCTCCAAGACACCTACAATATGGAAGGGGAATTGGTTGAGATAGACGACCTTGCCTACTGCCCGTGATTTTCCCCCGTTGAAGATATTGTCTAAAACCGTTTGTCCTACCCAACAGACCTTGCGAAGCCTTTTAAGGTCGGATGACAGGGGGGGCCTTCCATAGGCAACCTTCAGATGTTTGATAAGAAAGTAGGCACGGTCCACTCCGGCCATAGTCGTGGAG
>JALTIG010000225.1 GCA_027004185.1 bacterium
CTCAAAGGGGAATACCGAATCAGAAACGGAGAGATTGGTTTCTCGGGCCCTGTCAAGCTCTGGGTAAGCTCGCCTAACAAGGATATCCTGGAATCCTTTGCCACACACTTGGTCAAGGAATCTGTAATCCGGCTGGGACGCAACACCTGCGAGTTGATCTCCGTGGAAGTTAGGATGAGCCGGCTTTTAAAATTGCTGAGGACATTTGCATTAAGGTTCTGGTCAACGATCCAGAGAAATTCACCAACGAGACATGGGTGCTACCTTTGAAGGATTCCCCAAACGGTATCCGTGTCGATTTCATCCTCTCCACTTAGAGCCAATATCTTAGTCCTCATATATAGAGTCAGCAAGGGGTTTGGGGTTAAGGGAAAAAAAAGGATTGCCCCCAGGGGTGCACGTAAAGACGGGAGATGAGAAAGGACAAGAAGGGTAGAGAGGGGAAAAACACCTCAAAGATGAAAAGGGGGGATGTAAAAGGCCAAACCATATGGAATTAAAGGGAAAAAGGGTATGAAAGCAATGGCGGTTCCTTGGGGTAGTCATGGTAACCTAAAATTGACCCACCCGTAAGCGGCCTCGGATCTGGATCGGTCAGCGATGGTGTTGCGAGTCATTCCCGATGATGTCTTCATGTAATCTCTATTGCCTCTTTGAGGCGGGAGATATTAAGTAACGGCCAGTTGCGAAAGGTCTGTGGATTTGATCCAGTCAAGTGAGGCGATGCAGCTCCCTCCGTAAGAGCGTACAGTCGTTTTCTAGCCAAGCTCACGCAGCATCAGGCGGCCATTGATGTCATCTCTGATACCCTTGTGGAACAGATCAGGAGCCGGCTTAAGGGATTTGGGAGAATCCTTGCCATAGAGAGCAAGGCGATCTCTTCCTTTGGCAAGGGGAGAAAGCAAGGGAAAGGAGAGGGGAAAGGAGAAACAAGGTTGAAATACCCTCGGGAAGAAGAAGGCTCTGCCCATACCCAGTCTTTGCCCTTTATTAGCCACAGAGAAGAGGACAAAACTAATAGCTTGTCAAGACACCGGGCTTCATATCTATAGATAAAAGTGATACAAAAAGAGTACGGGAGAGGCGTTCAATAGGCGCATGAAATTTCTGAAAGCCTTTCTTCAAGAGGGGATATTACCTCTATTAATGTGTTTGCTTGCCAATCGTTCTCATTTGGTGAAATTTATGGATCGAATCGATGAATGTACCCAGTAAAAAGCCCATCATTGCGATCGTTGGACGACCCAACGTTGGCAAATCGAGCCTGTTTAACCGGCTGATGAGGCAAAAAAAGGCTGTGGTAGAGGATACTCCCGGGGTGACACGGGATCGGAACTATGGGGACACCTTGCTGCTGGAGACCTGCCCCGTCACCTTGATCGACACCGGAGGATTTGAACCCAATCCCAAGGAAGCCACACACAAACAGATTCAGCAGCAATGCCAACTGGCGATTGAAGAGGCTGATATCGTGTTTTTTGTTGTGGATGGCAAAACAGGGATCCTTCCGGACGATCAGACTCTGGCACGCC
The DNA here is from genome assembly GCA_027004185.1 of bacterium. Taxonomy (GTDB): domain Bacteria; phylum Desulfobacterota; class S145-22; order S145-22; family S145-22; genus S145-22. The sequence goes on from JALTIG010000225.1 coordinate 1,533, forward strand.
ATTTGAATAAAACACAAAAACCTGTTTATGTCTTAGTAAACAAGGTTGATCACCTTCGCCAAGAGGACCGTCTCTTTGATTTTTACCGCCTCGGATTCGACAGGATCTTTCCGGTTTCGGCTCTACATGGTACTGGGGTTCAGGATGTTCTGGATGATCTGAAACCCCTGCTGAAAGAGACACCCTCCGAAAAGGAGGAAAGGGAAGGACTTAGCCTCGCCATCGTCGGGAAACCCAATGTGGGAAAATCGTCCATTGTGAACGATCTTATCGGTCAGGAACGCGTGATCGTCTCCGAAACTACCGGAACCACCCGGGACGCAATCGACACCACACTTTCCTACAAAGGCCACCATATCACACTGATCGATACAGCCGGTATTCGGCGGAAAAGTCGGATCTCCCGTAAGATAGAACGGTATTCCGTTATTTCCGCAATTTCGAGTATCGATCGGTGTAACATTGCTGTGTTGGTCATGGACGCCACCCAGGGAGTCACAGATCAGGACGCCAAGATTGCGGACTTGATTGTCCAGAAGGGGAAAGGGGCCCTCATCGCCTTGAATAAATGGGATCTGGTTACTAAGGAGACAAATACCCTGAGGAATTACATCCAGGGGATCTACCGAGAGCTACCCTTTTTTGACTTTGCTCCTGTCGTTTCTGTCTCTGCCCTCACGGGGAAGAGAATCATGCGAATCTTGGAAATAGCCATGGAGATAGCCAAGCGGGGAGGACGAAAAATCCCAACCTCCCGCTTCAACAAGATTCTAAGAGAGATCGGGAACAGCCATACTCCCGTACGGTACAAAGGGAAGCGGATCAAGATCCTCTACGGGACCCAGGTTAAGACCTTTCCTCCCACCTTTCTCCTCTTTTCAAACGCACCGGAAGCAATCCCCCCCACCTACCATCGATTCCTCTCCTCCCGGTTGAGGGAGGCTTTTGACTTTACAGGTCTGCCGATTCGACTGGTGTTCAAAAGAAGATAGGCAGAAGGTTTACCCTGCTTGCCCCATTAAATCTGGTCTTTTATTTAACCGGAGTGAATAGGCGAAGCTTGAGCTAAGCGGATTTCACTTGGGTGGAGGATAGTAGGTTGAAGGAGAAAGGAATAAATCGTAGAGAGTGAGGAGAAAGCAGGAAGTTTGAAGTTTTAGGTTTTAAGCAAAAAGAACTTAACACATAATAACTTAAGACTCCTTATATTCCACATTTTACGCCTTACGCATTTCAAAAAGTCAGCTTTTTCAGCCTTTCTATAGCCTCTTTCAATCGCTGTTCATCAACCGTCAGGGCCATCCGCACGAACCCTTCCCCTTCTTTCCCAAATCCGTTACCGGGGGTAATCACAATCCCGGCCTCTTCCAGAACCTTTGTGGCAAACGCGGAGGAGGTAAACCCCTGGGGCACCTTTACCCATAAATAAAAAGTTGCCTTTGGCGGTGTAACCGTAAATCCCATCTTGGTCAAGGCCTTCGTCATCAAATCACGACGGCGTTGGTAGGTGTTTCGCATCTCTTCCACACAGGTCTGGTCCCCAGTCAGGGCCTCAATGCCGGCGATCTGAACCGCTTTAAAGACACCCGAGTCAATGTTACTTTTTATCTTACTCAGCGCCTGAATCATATCGGGATTCCCCACGGCAAATCCCAGGCGCCACCCTGTCATCCGGTAGGTTTTGGAAAGAGAATGAAACTCAATCCCTACCTCCTTTGCACCTGGAGATTCCAGGAAGCTCAAAGGCCTGTAGCCATCATAACTCATTTCTGTATAGGGGGCATCGTGACAGATGAGAATCTCATACTCCTCTGCCATGGTAACCAACCGCTCGTAAAAATCCCCCTCCGCCACGGCACCGGTTGGGTTGTTGGGGTAGTTGAGAAAAAAGAGCTTCGCCTTGTGTTTGACAGGCTCTGGAATAGCGTCCAAATCCGGAAGGAATCCGTTTCTTTCTAAAAGAGCCACTGGGTGGGGAGTTCCACCGGCAAAACGGATCCCTGTTGGATAAACAGGATATCCGGGGCTGGTATAAAGTCCCACATCCCCGGGGTTAATAAAGGCAAGGGGGGTATGGGCAATCCCTTCCTTAGAACCGATCAGCACCAAAATCTCAGACTCGGGGTTCAGTGTGACATTGAACCTATTTTTGTACCACTCAGCAATGGCTTTGCGGAGGGCAGGCATCCCAGCATAGGTGGGATAGGTGTGATATTCCGAGTGCGTAACCGCCTCTTGCATTTTTTGCACAATATGGGAAGGAGTTGGCAGATCAGGATCTCCAACCCCCAGATCGATAATGTCCATCCCTTTTTGTTGTATCTCTATCTTCTTACGGTCAATCTCTGCAAAAAGATAAGGGGGAAGATGAATGATCCTATCCGCTTTTTTCTCATTAACATTCATTAAGGTCCTCCTCAGGTCATGTCTCTTTGATCAAATGGCCGGTTTTTAGAGTATAGGTTGTTTCCATAAATCCCGCCAGTTCACGATTATGACTTACAACTATAAGCGTTAGCCCAACTTCTCTGTTGAGAGAGAGGATTAAGTTATGAACAGTGCGGGCTGTTTCAGGATCGAGGTTCCCTGTCGGTTCGTCGGCAAGCAACAGGGGGGGAGACATCATCAAGGCGCGGGCAATGGCAACCCGCTGCTGCTCCCCTCCGGACAACTCGCCTGGCTTATGATTGAAACGTTGTGGCCCTATTCCAACCCTTTCCAGGAGTTCCTCAGCCCTACGGCGAGCCTCGGTTAAAGACGAGCGGGCAATCAGGGCGGGCATGACCACGTTTTCCAGGGCACTAAATTCCGGTAGGAGGTAATGGAACTGGAAGACAAACCCGATCGTTCGATTACGAAAAGCCGCCAACTCATCCTCTGAAAAGGTAAAAACATCCCGACCTTCATACAGAACCCGTCCTTCCGTTGGGAGATCAAGCGTTCCGAGGAGATGGAGGAGGGTGCTTTTCCCCGTACCTGACACACCAAGGATGCAAACCGATTCGCCGCGATGAACGGTTAAATCCACTCCCTTGAGAACCTCAACCTTCCGGGTTCCGGAGACAAAGGTTTTCTTTAGACCCTGGACGGAGAGTAGGTATTCATTCATACCGCAGCCCTTCCACCGGTGGCAACTTGGCAGCCTGGTGTGCCGGATAGATCGTAGCCAGAAAACAGATGGCGAGAGCCGACCCAGCAATGATAATAAAGTCCGACCATGCCATCTGAACCGGTAGGGTAGAGATATAATAGACATCCGTGGGCAGCTTGATAAACCGGTATTTCTTTAACAGGGCACACGCGATGAAGGCAAGAACGGAGCCAAGCATGGTACCAAAGATCCCTACGATCATTCCCTCCCGCATAAATATTTTCATCACCGACCGGCTGGTTGCCCCCATGGCCTTGAGGATAGCGATATCACGATTCTTTTCCATCACGACCATGATAAGGGAACTCACGATGTTAAAGGCGGCAACCCACACGATCAGGGTCAGGATGATAAACATAGTGATCCGTTCCAGTTTCAAAGCCGAAAAGAGGTTCCGGTTCATTGTCATCCAATCACGGGTGTAGTAGGGGAACTGCAGCCTTCTACATATCTCCCGTCCGATCCTTTTAACCGCGTAGATATCTTTAACCTTTACCTCAATTCCCGTTACACCTCCACGGAGCCGAAAAAAACGTTTCGCTACATCTATATCAATGAACGTAAAGCCCGAATCGTAATCGTACATCCCGGATTCAAAGATACCTGCGACACGAAAACGGCGAAAACGAGGGATATTTCCCGCTGGCGTAATCACCATCCCCTGAGGCGAAATGACTCGTACGACATCTCCAGTATGCACTCCCAGGCTTTTCGAAAGCTCAGTTCCGATCAATATACCCGGCAGACCGCCATGCGGTTTCAAATTCAACCCGCCCTGTTTTATGATCTTTGGAAGAACGGTTACCTGGCCGACCGTTTTTTTATCGATACCCCTCAGTGCCACCCCTGTCGCGCCAAATCCAGAGGAAATCATTACCTGGGAGTAGATAAAGGGGCTTGCCCCAACCACTCCAGGGACCTTTTTTACCTGTTCTATGATTCGGCCGGGATTCAGGATCAGGCCGCCGTTTTTGAGAACCACAATGTCTGCGTTCATCCCAAGGATTTTTCCCTTCAAATCATTCTCAAACCCGCGCATGACTGACAGAACGATAATCAGGGCCATCACACCAAGTGTTACCCCTGCGATAGAAATCAGGGTAATCACCGAGATAAAGGAGTGACGACGTTTTGATTTTAGATAACGAAACGAGATGAAGGTTTCATATTTCATCGTCCGAATCCTTCGCGGGTCGAAGCAGCGGAAAGAGGATAACCTCTCGGATAGAGAGGGAGTTGGTCAGTAGCATAACCAGACGATCAATTCCGATGCCTTCCCCTGCCGTGGGTGGCATCCCATATTCCAGGGCCCGAATAAAATCCTCGTCCATCTGATGGGCCTCCTCATTTCCGGTTTCCCTATCCTTCAATTGGTCCAGAAAGCGCTGTTTCTGGTCCAGAGGATCATTCAATTCCGAAAAGCCATTGGCGATTTCACGCCCCCCCACGAATAGTTCGAAGCGATCCGTAAGGGAGGGATTCTCCTCATTTCGACGGGAGAGAGGAGATACCTCAACGGGATAGTGGGTAATGAATGTGGGTTGAATAAGTTTTTCTTCAACTGCCTCTTCAAAGATTGTCATGAGTAGTTTCCCTGGGCTGTGACTCCCAGCAACGTCGACACCGAGTTTATCTTTCACGTACCGTTCCATCCTCCCCACATCTGAAAGAGCTTCCTCTGATATCCCTGGGGCATGCTTCAAAACCGCCTCCCTGACTGTTATGCGCCGCCATGGGGTATCATAATGGATGGTCATTTCCCCGAAGGGGAGTGTCCGAGTACCATAAAGGGTATCTACCAGGCCCGTAATCAAGGTTTCTGTCAAATCCATGAGGTCGTGAAAAGTGGCATAAGCCAGATAGAACTCCAGCATGGTGAATTCCGGGTTGTGCTGCGTCGAGATCCCTTCGTTCCGGAAATTCCGGTTCAACTCAAAGACACGATCAAACCCCCCTACCACGAGCCGCTTCAGATACAACTCTGGAGCAATCCTCAGGTATAGTTTCATATCGAGGGCATTATGATGGGTCACGAAAGGGCGGGCGGCGGCCCCTCCATAAATGGGCTGCATCATCGGTGTCTCCACCTCCAGAAACCCCTTCTCCGTAAAAAACTGTCGAATTAGACGAATGATGCGAGTACGCTTGGTAAAGATTTCCCTGGCGTTCTGATTGACGATCAAGTCCAGGTACCGCTGGCGGTAACGGGTTTCCACATCAGTCAAACCATGCCATTTTTCCGGCAGTGGCCGGATGGATTTCGTAAGTAAAACCACGAAGGTTGCCAGCAGGGTCAGTTCATTTGTCTTCGTACGAAAAAGGCTACCTTTTACCCCGATGATATCACCAATATCAAGTCTTTTAAAAACATTAAACGCGTCGTTGCCTACCCTGTCTTTCCGAATATAAACCTGGAGCTGTCCTGACATATCCATTAGCTTCACGAAAGCAGCTTTGCCAAAACTTCGGAGCGCCACCATCCTTCCGGCGATAGAAAAGGTCTCTTCCAGTTCTTCAAGTCTTTCGGAGCCCCAGTTCCAGTAAGTGTTCACTATCTCTCCCACCGGGTGGGAAATCCTAAAATCGTTCCGAAACGGTGATACCCCGCTTGTCCGAAACTCTTCGATCTTCTTCAACCTGACGTTCCGCAACTTACTTTGGTCGCTCATGGAATTTACTGCTCCTTCACTGGATTGCCTTGCAAAACACTCTCCATATACAAAGAGGACATTTCATTTATCCTGCCTCTTTTAGAAGAGTTTTAAGGGTTCGTCAAGGGAAGGCAGGCCGATTGAGCATTATGCTTCGGCTGAAAAAACCGTGAACCCAGATGCCGGATAGTATCCTTCCCTGATTGGTTCCAAAAGATAGGTTGACCTCCCCGGTGGTTGAAATAGGGTAGAGAAGGTTTTAATCACCCTAAACCCCGTACGGCGCAACATATGGAGGACCTCCTTCCTAGTAAAGAAGGTGGCCAAGGAATAAAAAGGATGCCCGTTTTCCGCCAGTTTTTGGTATATTTGTCCCCACGGAGACTCCCTTAACACCATCCCCAGAACCACTTTTCCTCCCATCTTCAGAACCCGGGATGTCTCGCGCAAAATATCCACGGGATTCCTGGCAAAACAGAGGGTCACCATCATCAAACAGGTATCAAAGGAACTATTACGGAAAGGGAGATATTCCCCTTCCGCATTGACCGGCAAGATCCCTCTTCCCCTTGCCATGGTCAGTGGATTAAAGGCAAGGTCAACTCCAAACTGAATGGAGAGCACCTCCGCAAACCGCCCCGTTCCCACCCCGATTTCGAGAGAGCGACCTTGCTTCCAGTTTTGAACCGCCTGGAGGGCATTTACCTCGATGGTAAAGAGGGACTTTCCTGGTTCTTTCTCATACCAAGCGTCATACAGGGCAAAAAGGGTGTCAAAGGGATAGGTCGTCTTCGAAGGGTCGTTTCTCACACCCATGTACCCCCCTGCTAATACGCATGAGGGATCCCAAGGATATGCAGGGCCAGATGCCGGAGATCACCGGTTTTCTCCACCCAGCCGTAGTTCGCATCTGCCTTGGAATCCAGGTCCTTGATGTAAGGCTTGATATCCAGCAGGGGAGTTCCATCAAAAACATCAAGTCCCGTGGTTTTGACCCTGTTTCCGTCGACTCTCAGCAACTTGACCACACTCAGACCGATAGGGTTCGGCCGCAACGGGGAACGACTGGCAAACAACCCCACCTCGATTTCTCCTGCCCAAATAGGCTCCACCTTCATGGATACCTCTCGGGTCAAGCGGTCGATGTGATACAGGACATAGATATATTGAAAGGAATCCAGGTCCTTGAGGCCAGAAACATATTCAGGCAATATCTCAAGGTAAAATTCCCCTTCATCCGATTCTACCGGCTGGTATGGGGCCTTTTCCAGGTAAGGTGTGTGAATCACACCAATAGGATGATAAGTAATATCCATTCTCCTTCCCTTATTTTTTTGTCTTCTCAAGAGCGCCTGTGCGATATCCTACTTCGTCAAAGATAACCTTTGAAAACCCATGACGATGTAGGTAGTATCGACAGGCGTCCCGCTCGGACGGCCGAGCCAGGCGCGCCAGTTCTTCTCGATCGACCTCGATCTTGACCTTTGAGCCATAGAATCGTGCTCGGACCTGATGAAATCCTTGCTGACGCAGATATTCCTCAGCTGTGTCAATCCTTTTTATCATCTCTTCGGTAATTGGGACCCCGTAAGGGACCCTCGTGGCCAGGCATCCGATATCGTCAATCCCTCTGGGGATGTGATACTCCCTCCTCAGGGTCTCCATCTCTTCTTCAGTCATCCCAGAAAGCCGAAGAGGTGTTTCCACATTCAATTCTTCCAAAGCTGACAGCCCCGGGCGGCGTTCATCTAACACCTCTGAAAAATTCGTTCCCTCCATGAACCTGACTTCCCTTCGCCCTTTGAAGTTTCTTTGCAGAGCAGTAAACAGGTAACGCTTGCAGTGGTAGCAGCGATCCGGCCGGTTAGCCACAATCTGAGGAACCCGCAGAAGATTCACCTCCAGCACGGTGTAAGGCCCTCCCCTCTCTTCAAGGGATGAACGGACCCGACCAAAGGTCCGGGGGGAGATGAAAGGGGTTCGAAAGAAGACAGGATGGCATCTCTTGTGTGTAAAACGATCGATAACATTTAAAAGAAAGGTGCTGTCATCTCCACCCGAAAAGGCTAGAATGATCTCAGGCTCCATCAATCGGCAAACAATGAAGACTCAGCCAGTTTCAGAGCCCGCTCCAGGTTCTCAGGTCTCTTCCCCCCCGCACTGGCCATTCCCTTCCGACCACCGCCCTGACCCTCAATGACGGGAGCAAGCCTCTTGATGAGAGCATTGGCATCGTATCTATCGGTCAATCCCTCTGAAACCATGACCACAAGATGGGCCTTGGTCTCGTTTCGACTACCGAGAACGAGCACACAGTCCCCCAATCTATTCCGTATTTCGTCACCCATGGTGCGCAATTTTTTCGGATCGGTTCCGGAGACCACCGCACTGACGAATTTGATCCCACCCAAAACCTTCGCCTGTTCCACGAGCTCCGACACCGTGGAGGAGGTCAGCCTGGATTCCATGGCCTGAAGGCGTTTCTCTAAATCCTTGAGTTCATGTTGAAGGGACTCAACTCGTTTTTTTGCATCTTGAGAGGGAACCTTGAGCTGACGGGCCACACCAGAAAGCAACTCCCGCTGTCTCTGAGCATAGTGGATCGCCGCGCCACCCGCCACTGCTTCAATCCGGCGAACACCTGAGGCAACACTCTCTTCCCCGGTGATAAAAAATGCCCCGATATCCCCCGTTCGTTCCACATGGGTTCCTCCGCAAAGCTCTATGCTATACCCAGGGACCTGAACCACCCGGACCACCTCACCATATTTATCTCCGAAAAAGGCCAGAGCGCCTGCCTTAATGGCTTCGTCAAATCCCTTTTCTTCCTTCAAAAACGGTAAATTCTCTCGGATCTTTTCGTTGACCCCCTCTTCAAGCTGCTGAATCTCTGTGGGACGAAGAGGCTGGAAATGGGTAAAATCAAAGCGAAGCCGGACGTCTGTCACGAGGGACCCGGCCTGACGAACATGTTCCCCCAGGATCTGTCGCAGTGCAGCGTGGAGCAGATGCGTGGCACTATGATGGCGGGCTATGGCCTGGCGCCGCTCCCTGTTCACCGTCAGGGTTACCCTTTCTCCTATATGGAACACTCCCTCTAAAACCTTTACCTTGTGAACAATAAAATCGGGCAGGGGTTTCATCGTATCCAGAACCTCACCGGAGGCTCCACCAGATGTGATCATTCCTCGATCCCCCACCTGTCCCCCAGATTCCCCATAAAAGGGGGTTTCAGGCACGACAACCTCTACTATTTCATCTCTTCGGGCCTCACCAACCACCTCATTCCCTTGGATTAACGCATAGATTTCCGTATCTAACGATAGGGTTTCGTATCCCCGGAAAGACACACCGTTAAGCTGGGAATTGAGTTTCCTGTAGATGGCGGGGATCTCCTTTTCGCCTGAGCCCTTCCATGCCCTTTGCGCCCGTTCCCGCTGCTCTTCCATGCACGCTTGAAAACCGGTTATATCAATAGTCATCCCCGTCTCCCGCGCAATATCCTCTGCCAGATCTACAGGAAAACCATAGGTATCATACAGTTTGAAGATGATATCGCCGGGAATCTGTGTGGCATTTTTTTCTTTCAACCTTTCCAGGGTTTCGATCAGGAGTTTCATCCCATTGTTCAACGTGGACGAAAACCGGTCTTCTTCACTGTAGATGAGCTTCCCGATCGTTTCACGGTGCAAGGCAAGCTCCGGGTATACATCCCCCATCATCTCGATAACCTTATCGGAAATCTTATAAAGAAAGGGTCTCTGGAACCCCAACAGATATCCATAGCGCATCCCTCGGCGCATGATTCTCCTCAGAACATACCCCCTTCCCTCATTAGAGGGTAACACCCCATCCGCAATCAAAAACGCAGCGGCACGACTGTGATCCGCGATAATTCGTAGGGCAATGTCCTGGCGTTCCTTTTCCCCGTACTTTACCTGAGCCATCTTTGCCGTCAGGTCGATGATGGGAACAAAGAGATCCGTTTCATAGTTGCTCTGGACGGACTGCAGGATGGCAGAGATCCTTTCCAGCCCCATTCCCGTATCGATACTGGGTTTTGGGAGGGGAACCATGGTTCCATCCTCCTGTCGGTTGAACTGCATAAACACGAGGTTCCAGAGTTCAAGAAATCGATCACAGTCACACTCAATATTACATTCAGGTCGCTGGCACCCGACCTCTGGCCCCTGATCAATATGGATCTCGGAACACGGACCACAGGGCCCTGTATCCCCCATGGCCCAGAAATTGTCCTTTTCACCTAACCGAACAATACGGCCCTCGGGAATACCTATCCTCTTCTTCCATATGTCAAAGGCCTCTTCATCATCCTGGTAGATCGAAATCCACAGTTGCTCCTTTGGTAGTTTAAATACTTCTGTCAATAGTTCCCATGCCATGGTGATGGCATCTTCCTTGAAATAATCTCCAAAGGAAAAATTCCCCAGCATTTCAAAAAAGGTATGATGCCGGGCTGTGTATCCCACGTTGTCTAAATCGTTATGTTTTCCCCCGGCCCGCATACATTTCTGACAGGTAGTTGCGCGCGTGTATGGGCGGGTTTCTTCCCGAGTGAAAACGGATTTAAACTGAACCATCCCGGCGTTTGTAAAAAGAAGCGAGGGATCATCCCTCGGTATCAAGGAAGCGCTTTTCACTATGCGATGTCCCTTTTCTTTAAAGAATTCAAGGAAAGTCTTACGTATTTCATCAGATTTCATACTGACCCTCTCTTCCATGTCGGGTCGAACCTGTCTATATCCAGTTCATCGAGTTTTTTCTTATTCCGACGGATCTCCTCGAAGCCTTCCCAGGTTGTATCACTGCTTGCCATGACCCCCTTGACGCGCAGGGCAAAATCGTCAGGATACGTGCTGTTCCTTACGGCCGTTTCAAAGGTAATCATTCTACGTTTCAATAGACCCATCAGGGACTGATCAAATGTCTGCATTCCGTAGGTATGGTAACCTTTGGAGATGGCCTTCCTGATTTCCCTTGTCTTGTCCCTGTCGATGATACACTCCTTGATATGGGCGGTTGAAACGAGTACCTCCACCGCAGGAACCCGGCCTTTACCGTTTGCCATGGGAAGCAACCGCATGGATATAATGCCTTTTAACACCGAGGCAAGCAAGAGGCGAATCTGCTTCTGCTGGTGAGGAGGATAAAGGGACACGATCCGGGTGATGGTTTCCGCCGCATCAATGGTGTGAAGGGTGGACAGCACCAGGTGCCCAGTTTCCGCTGCCGTTAAGGCGATATTCACAGTTTCAAAATCACGCATCTCCCCAACAAGAATCACATCGGGATCCTGGCGCACACTGCTGCGCAAGGCATTGGCAAAAGAATCTGTGTCCACGCCTACTTCACGCTGATCTACGAAGCTATTCTTGTCTTTATGAAGATACTCAATGGGATCTTCAATGGTGATAATATGTAAATTGCGTTTTTCGTTGATAAGATCAATCATGGCCGCCAGGGTGGTAGACTTCCCGCTTCCCGTGGTTCCCGTAACCAGTATTAGACCTCGAGATTCCATGGAAAGCTTTTCTATGACCGGTGGAAGGTTAAGTTCCTCAAGGGATTTTATCTCATAAGGGATGGTGCGAATAGAGATTCCAAGGGTACCTCGCTGTTTAAAGATGTTAATTCTAAACCGTCCTAATCCTGCCACACCAAATCCCAGGTCTACATCCTGATGCCGAGCAAGCTTTTCACGATGGTGCTGCATCATGAGTTTATCAGAAAATCTCTCGACATCTTCCCGGCTCAAGGGTGGTGCCGATACAATCGGTTTCAGCTCGCCATTGATCCGCAAGATAGGGGGATGCCCCACCTTGATGTGGATATCACTCGCGCCCCTTTTCATGGCAAGTCTGAGTAGGTTCTCAATCTCCATCACTGTGTTCCATTGGTAGAAAACCCTCAGCTTCAAGGACCTTCTGTCTGATCTCTTCTAAGATCCCCCTGTTTTCCTCTAAAAAGGCGCGGACATTGTCACGCCCTTGACCCAGCCGGATATCCCCATAGGAAAACCAGGTCCCACTTTTTTCTACGATATCCTTATCAACAGCAAGATCCAGAATCTCACCCTCCTTCGAAATGCCTTTCCCATATATGATGTCGAACTCAGTTTCACGGAAGGGAGGGGCAAGTTTATTTTTGACGACCCTGACCCGCGCCCGGACCCCAAGGGACTTATCCGCCTTTTTGATTCTACCGATCCCCCGAATATCGAGTCGAACCGAGGAGTAAAATTTCAAAGCGTTTCCTCCTGTGGTCGTTTCAGGATTCCCGAACATGACCCCTATTTTCATCCTAATCTGATTGATGAAGATAACAACTGTATCTGATTTCCCCGTAATAGCTGTTAATTTCCTTAGCGCTTGTGACATCAACCGCGCCTGAAGGCCCATATGGGCATCTCCCATATCCCCTTCGAGTTCGGCCCTAGGTACCAGGGCAGCCACAGAATCCACAACGATGACATCGACGGCGCCGCTTCTTACAAGGATCTCTGTAATCTCAAGGGCCTGTTCTCCCGAATCCGGCTGGGACAGGAGCAATTCATCCGTGTTCACCCCAAGCCGCCGGGCGTAATTTAAGTCGAGGGCATGTTCTGCATCCACGAATGCCGCTATCCCTCCCTTTTTCTGTGCTTCTGCGACAATGTGAAGCGCCAGTGTGGTTTTCCCAGAGGCCTCAGGACCGTAGATCTCCACGATCCTCCCACGGGGAACCCCTCCCACACCAAGGGCAATATCAAGCCCCAGAGAGCCGGTTGAAATGGAAGCGATTTCCTGGGGAGCAACGCCTTCTCCAAGGCGCATAATGGAACCTTTGCCAAACTGTTTCTCTATTTGGGTTATGGCCAAATCGATCGCCTTTTCTTTTGCTTCAACTGGACTTGCCATTCTGCCTACCTCCAAGGGGAAGATGTTTGATGGGTTGATAGATAGCGCCCCTCGGGGTGAGGGTGCTCTGAAATAATATCACCTCATGAACCGAAAACTGGGGGCCAGGGGGGAGGTCGAGAAAATTCTCCCACGCCACCTGTAATGATTTCTTGACCCTTCCCATCGTAACATGGGCCGAAAATAGCCGGCTTTCTACGGGGAACCCTTCATTAGCGAGTGCATCTCTCAGTGTGGCATGAAGGTCTTTCAACCGACCCCTGCCATTGCTTTCTTCAACCCCAGCCCAGAGAACCCGCGGTTTTCCTAAACTGGGGAAGGCTCCGATGCCCCTGACGCTCAGGGCAAAAGCAGGGAACATACGCACCCGTGGGCTAAGTATCTCTTCCACCCTTTCCACATTTTCCCGTGATATTTCCCCAAAAAAATGGAGGGTGATATGAAGTCCTTCCCGCTTGACCCATCGGACACTCCCCCTCATAGATCGTGCCAATTCCCGCTTCCTCTCTTCGATCCAGTCCTTAGCGGCATCCGGGATGTTCAGGGCAAGAAATGTCCTTATCATTTCTCGTGACTGTTTCATCTGCTTCACCGATCTTTAGGCATGCTAACACATCATCCCAAAATGTCAATTAATCCAGGTAGCTGTCATTTACCTTTCAGTTCATGGGGTGATCACCTATCAGCTTTTGCACCTAACAGGATTTTCGGTGGGTTACACCCTTTGCCGCTTATCTTTAACTCTGAATAGCTGAAATTTCGCTCTGCGTCTTTTTACGACAACCCACACCAAAAAGGGTAGCGTCAAAATCACCTCAATAGCGAGGGCTATGAGATTATGCAAAGAAAAAAGAATATGAAGGGTCATCCCTCGATTCATGTTTAAAAAGAGAGAAAAGGGGAAGAGGAAATAGTACGAACTGAAAGGCCAGAGGAGGGGAAGGCCGCATGGTGGCACTCTATCAACCGTAAGCATATCGAGGAAAAGATGCGAAAAGGTCACGCTCATCATGGCCCAGAAAGGGGCCTTGTGTCCATGAAAAAGAACGGGGTAAAAGCGGTAAGCCAGTATTGCTAGAACCAGTGCACAAAGGATGCTGTGACTTGGTCCGTGGTGAAACCGGCTTGGATCGCCTATGACAATGCCAGGAATAAAGTCAAAATCGGCAAAATTTCCCAAAATAATCCAAAAAAGGACCCATTTCATGCCTTTGATTTCACTTGGCTTTTTTGGGGAAAGGGTGAGCGAGACTATACTATGAGCAATGGGAGAAGGCACCTTGGCTCCTTATACATGGTGTTTGATTTTGCGTAAGTATACAGAACCAAAATGCCTAATTCAAGAGATAAGGGTGAAGAGTCGAACTTGACTTGCTGAGTGAAGTCATATAAACTCACTAATGAAAAAAAACAGGGTGTTAATTTGGATAGTTTTGAGCGATTAGAAAAGGAGGTAGAACATTTAATTGGTGCTTATGCGAAGCTGAAAGAGGAAATTAAGACTATCCGGCAAGCCGCATATGCTAAAAACCAAGAGGTGGCGGAATTACAGCGACGCGTAAGCAAGCTTGAACAGGATAGATATTTGGCATTGGAAAAGGTTAACCGACTGTTAGAACAAATTAACCAGATTGATCTTGGATAGCCAATGGCCACGACAACAGAGTCACCGGTAAAGGTTTATATCCTGGGTCAGGAGTATGTAGTAAAAAGTGAGGAAGGAGAGGACTATGTCCGAAAGGTAGCATCGTACGTTAATGAACAGATCGAAACCATCATAGAAACCACGAAAACCGTAACAACTTTCAAAGTAGCAATCCTCGCTGCTATGAGGATTGCGGATGAATATTTTAAAGAAATAGAGAAGAACAAGAGGTTAGTAGATTTTGTGGAGAATCGATCAAAGAACCTATTAGAAAAGATAAAAAGGCAGGTATAAAATGTTCCCCTGCGTTGTGCGTGAATGTCGATATTTTTTGAGCCAACAGCCAAAAAAAGGAGGGATCCTCTACCTGTTGTGTGCATGCCTCTCACGAGGAAGCCTAATGCGGGCATTGATCCGTCCACCTGCGAAAGCAGGTTCAAACTTACCGGCAACACGGCAATAGCGGGGGAACATTATAAAAAAACATGATGAAAAACGACCAGAGCGCAGGGTGGAATTCAATTGGCAATGCAACCTCTGTAAGCATGTTAGTGTGCATAAACACAAGGAATATTGGCTGTGTGACCATACTCACCTGAAAATGCCATGAACTTTATCAGCGTGGGTTGGTAAACCCGAATCTGCCTAATTTATTTAATATTCTCCCTAAGTCTACCATTTCCTCTTGACCCGGGTTAACACCCTAAACAGGGTGTATCGGGAGAAGGAGGGGACATAACGATGCATCTAAGCGTGCTTTTTGTTACTGTTTTTACCCTAATTTTCACATGCATTGGCGTGATGATAGGGTTTTATGTCCGAAAAAAGGTCATCGAAGGAAAGATCAAATCCGCTGAACAATTATCCAGGAAAATCATTGAAGAGGCCGAGAAAAAAGCAGAGCTCCTCAAAAAAGAGGCCCTGATTCAAGCAAAGGATCATTTGTACCAATCAAAGGCTGAGCTTGAAAGAGAAACACAAAAGAAAATGAGGGAAATCCAAGCGCTTGAACGTTCCCTCATGCAGCGTGAAACGGCTCTCGAAAGACGCGATGAAGCCTTGATAGAAAAAGAAGAAAAACTTACGAGGAGGCAGGAGGAACTCGATACAAAAATCAAAAAAGTCGAGGAGACTGAGACAAAACTCCAGGAACAAATCCTCATGGAGCGTGAGCGGCTTGAAAGCCTGTCAGGGATGACCTCTGAACAGGCCAAAAAAATGTTGATAGCCTCCCTGGAGGAAGAGGCCAAACATGAGGCAGCCAAACATATTCGTCAGATTGAAGAGACAGCAAAACTGGAGGCGGACAGGAGGGCAAAGGAGATTATCAGTGTCGCAATTGGCCGTTTCGCGAGCGAATATGTTAGCGAAAAAACGGTAACGGTGGTTAATCTCCCCAGTGATGATATGAAAGGGAGGATTATCGGGAGAGAAGGGAGAAACATCCGTACCTTAGAGGCAGCTACCGGAGTCGACCTGATCGTGGACGATACCCCCGAGGCTGTGATATTATCCGGATTTAACCCTATCCGGCGGGAAATTGCCCGGATTACCCTTGAAAAGCTTATCAAGGACGGACGCATTCACCCGGCCCGGATTGAAGAAGTAGCCAATCGTTCAGAGGAAGAGGTGGAGGCAACTATTAAGGAAGCAGGGGAGCAGGCCACATTTGATCTGGGAATTCATGGGCTCCATCCCCAGCTAATACGACTTCTCGGAAGCCTGAAATTCAGAACAAGCTATGCGCAGAATGTGTATCAGCACTCTATCGAGGTTGCGTTTCTTTGCGGGCTGATGGCCTCTGAGCTGGGGCTTGACACAAAATTGGCGCGAAGGGCGGGGCTTCTGCATGATATCGGAAAAGCCATTGACCATGAAGTAGAAGGGTCACACGCAAAGATAGGGGCTGATCTGGTGAGAAAATACGGTGAAATGCCAGAGATTGTTCATGCTATTGCTTCGCACCATAATGAAGAACCCCCGCAGACGATACTGGATCACCTGGTACAGGCTGCCGACGCACTCTCAGGGGCACGTCCCGGTGCAAGACTGGAGCTATTTGAAAGTTACGTCCGACGCCTGGAGGATCTTGAAAACATTGCCAAAGGGTTCAAGGGGGTGGAAAAGGCTTACGCGATTCAGGCAGGCCGAGAACTTCGAGTCATGGTAAAAAGCGTTGATGTCGATGATGACCAAGCCACGGTTTTGTGCAATGATATCGCGAAGCAGATAGAGAAAAAACTCACCTACCCCGGGCAGATCAAGGTCACCGTAATTCGAGAGCTTCGATCGGTCAGCTATGCCAAGTGAACGCCCCCTTATTAAGGTCCTGTTTATTGGGGATATTGTTGGACGACCGGGAAGAAGCGCCCTCAAAAGATGGCTGCCATCCTGGAAGTCAAGCCAAAAAATAGACTTTGTGGTTGCAAACGGGGAAAATGCTGCTGGTGGCATGGGCCTGACCGAGAAGGTATTCCATGAACTTATAGGGATCGGGATCGATGTCATCACCACGGGCAATCATGTTTGGAGTAAAAAGGAGATCTATCCGGTTTTGGACACCTCAGACCGTCTATTACGCCCCGCGAACTACCCTGAGAATGTGCCGGGAAAAGGATGGACCCTTTGCTCGGTCAAGGGAGAAAAGGTGATGATAATCAACCTGGAGGGTCGCGTCTTCATGAAGGCACTGGAATGCCCTTTCAAGACCGCGGAGGCCCTTATTAAGGGGTTTAAGGGTAAGGTTATCCTGGTCGATTTCCATGCAGAGGCCACCTCGGAAAAGATTGCTCTTGGTTGGTACCTCGACGGGAAGGTCACCGCAGTGGTGGGTACACATACTCATGTTCAGACTTCGGACGAAACCCTTCTTCCCAAGAAGACAGCCTATATCACGGATCTCGGGATGACAGGACCGGTCGATTCCGTAATCGGAATGAAAAGGGAGGTGGTTCTCCACAGGTTTTTAACCCAGATGCCGTCAAGGTTCGAGGTTGCCTCAGGGAAAACGGTCATTTCCGGAGCGGTCATTCAAGTCGATTGCGAAACGGGAAGGGCGACCTCCATTGAAAGGATCCGTGTGGAAGTTTAAGAGGGCGTGACAAAAAAAGGAGAGGGTTATGAACGATAAAATACTCGTGATTATATCTTCCGGAGATAAAGGAAAGGTTATAACAGGTTTGATGTATGCCACAAATGCGATCAAATACACGTGGATGGGTGAAATCAAAGTGGTTGTATTTGGCCCCAGCCAAGCACTATCCTTAAAGGACCCAGATATTCAAGCGTATCTGAAGGAGCTCGTTGAAAAACTTGGGTACGTTCCCGACACGTGCAAATATATTGCAGATTCCGAAGGTCTTTCCAAGGGTCTATCTGATCTTGGACTAAATGTCGTCTATGTGGGTGCTGTGATATCTGATCACATCAAGCGGGGATTTATTCCCCTTGTCTTCTAAGGCACTATCGCTTAGATCCCTACAAAAACCCTTATATTACAAACAAAAACAATAGCGGATCAGCGTGTGTATCTCTCCTGGACAAAGGCCAGAGATTCATCAATGGCCTGGACGGTTTTATCAAGATCCTCCTCTGTATGTCGGTAGCAGATGTAGGCATGGTGATGTGGAGCAAAAAAGAATCCTTTCCGGATGAGTTGAGTGTAAAAGTTATTTCGCCTCTCTCTCCGTGTTCTTTTCTCATCCTGCTTGAAGGTGATGAAAAACATGGGAGCGACCCCGCTAAGCTCGGCTCCAACATCGTATCGATCGATCACTGCCTGAACCTTTTTCAAAAAACGATCACCCTTTTCCCATATATCGTCAAGAACCTTGTCCCGCTGCAGGATTTCGATCGTTTTCAGGGCAGCAATGTACGGGAGACTGTTCGGGAAAAAGGTAGACGAGATAAAAAGCTTGGAAGCTGCGGTCATCATGATATCCTTTCTCCCCGCTACTACGCTAATGGCGTACCCATTGGCCATGCCCTTTCCGAGAACCGTCAGGTCCGGGGTGACTCCGTAATAGGCCTGGGCACCGCCCAAACTCAGCCTGAAGCAGGTCCGCACCTCATCAAAGATTAAGATAGCACCATAGTGATCCGCAAGTCTTCTGACCCCTTCAAGAAATCCCGGCTTCGGTTCCTCCATCTTCTGGTGGAGGGGGTGTCCGAAAGGGGTCATGATGATGGCCGCGGTCTGGTCACCATGTTTCTTCATTAAATCCTCAAGCTCATCCAGATCGTTGTAGCGAAATTCATGGACATCCTCATAGAGCTTCACGGGGATGCCCCCCTTCATCTCGACACACCAATCATGCCACCCGTGGTATCCGCAACGCATTACTTTGAACCGATTTGTATAAGCCCGTGCCATGCGAATACTTGCCGTGGTGGCATCCGAGCCCGTTTTCAAGAAGATACACAACTCCGCGCTCGGTACCAGCTCAATTATCCTTTTCGCCAGTTCGTTTTGGAATGGCTGGGTAAGGTCTAAACAGAACCCCTTGTTTCTTATCTGTTGGACAACGGCTTCATCCACTTCGGTTTCTTGGTACCCAAGGATGATGGGCCCATACCCACAGAGGAAATCGATATATTCGTTGCCATCCACGTCGATTAATCTGCAACCTTTTCCCTCTTCCAAGAAGATTGGATATTCACCCATGATAAAATCCGTAGGTTTTCTCGCACCCAGAACACCTCCTGGAATCAATTTTTCAGCTTCTTGAAAAAGTTCAAGGCTTCTGGTCAGGTTAAGTTTTTCAGCTTCTTTCATACAAATGACTCCTCTCAAATTTTAAGTATTGATTCAATCTTTTCTGATTGGTGGATTTTAGCACCCCGTTTAATGAATTCAGAAAGAAACTTTTCGGGATCGATACACCCTTCTGGCGCAACAACACCTTTTACCGTAACATATCCATCATCCATAATT
>JALTIG010000226.1 GCA_027004185.1 bacterium
ATTGTAAGGCGGACAAGCCACGTAGCGCCTGCCCAGTCTCTCTGGGGCTCGCCATAATTAGTGTTGAATATGTTACTGCCCTCGAGCGAAACGGCGGCATACTTGGTTACCTTCTTTGTCAATTTCAAATCGGTAAGAAAGTAGTCATCTGTTTTTTGGGTATTTTTTGTATCCTTATACATCTCACCCACATATTGGGTTCCCATGCTGGCGGTGATGCCCCATGGGACGTATTCATAAATGACACGCGCACTAAATGTGTTTTTTGGGTTGTAGGTAAGGTCTTTGTGCGTCTCCTCATCCTCGGTATCCAGGTAGGTGTAGCCCAGAATTGTCGAAAGTCCCGGGAGCAGTCTGGCCTTAAGGCTGACTTCTACTCCCTGAGTATGGCATTTCGCGATATTTTTGGCTGCCTTTACGGGATCACCGTAAATCGTTTCATCTGTTTCTACCCAAACCACCTTGTCTTTTATATCGTTCCTGAAGAAGTCTATGCTGAAAAGGTACTTCTTGCCGAAAGACTGTTCTACACCCAGGGAATATCCCCATGAACGTTCAGCATCAAGGTTCGGATTGGATCTGAACCAGTAGGTGCCGTGATGAAAGGGCTGATCGTAATAGAGCTGACGAATATTAGGCGACTTAAACCCCCGGCCGACCGAGGCGCGAATCCTTGTTTTACGCGTAGCCTCAACCATGAGACTCACCTTTGGGCAGAACTCGCTTCCAAACGTAGAATTGTCATCCACGCGTCCTCCCAGGACCACCGTTACGGGTTTGCCGAGGGTGAAATTTATCTCGTCCTGAAGATAGGCACTGTTAGTTGTAATAACCCTCGTGGAGAGGTTATAATCCAGTTTTTCCTCCAGCCATTCCGCCCCGCCTGTAAAAAGGTGGTGCTCACCTACGGGCCTGGTATATTGGGCCTCAGCCTGCTTGTAGTACATGTCGCCGTTTCTTGGCGTGAAATGCGAACTTCCACCGGTCTCTCTGGTCTTGAAATTCCAGTCGTACCAATAGCCCTGGACTTTCAATATCGATCCATCTTTAAACTTAACGTTCAACCCGGGAGAGAACCGATATTTCTTCTCTTCTGTATGACGACGCACCCCGCTTTTTGTATACTTCCGTTTCCGGTCCCAGTCTTCCACGTTAACACCCAGCGACAGCTTAATGTTTTTGGAAAGGTCGAGGAAATAATTGGAGTCCAGGCGATTCCGGTAATAGTCTTCTTTACGGCTTGAACTGTAGCCATATTCTCCACAATCAGACTCTTCATGATTCAGATTTATGCCCCCCCCAATCTTGCCTCTCTGGCCGCCAAGCCACGCATTGCCAATCCTGGCATTATGGGTGCCTGCGGCTGCTTCTAAACCAAAGCTTGGCTTCTTCGGCGCGGATTTTGTGATTATGTTTACAACCCCCGCCAGGGCATCGCTACCATAAAGAACCGAACTTGGACCCTTGACTATTTCTATTCTTTCAATCATCTCCAGAGGGATCTGGTTCAACCCTATGCCGTATTCACCCATTCCCCCACCTTTAACCCTCTGGCCATTGATAAGGACAAGACCGTAACCGCTGTTAAAATCCAACCCCCTGATCTTTGCCCTCCAGGCAGAAATTCCCGGGACATTTTCCGCACGGATAAATATTCCGGGGACATCCTTTAAAAGATCAGAGATGGTCTGAGCGCTGGATCTTTCTATGTTTTTCCTGGTGATAACCACAGTCTCTACCGGCACATTCTTTAACAAGTGCGGAGTTCTTGTCGCCGTAACCACAATCTCTTTCAGCTCAACAGTCTCATTTCTCTTATTTGCTGACTTTTTATCCCCTGCCCAGCCTGACCGGGACAGAATAAGACCCATCATTCCAACAATCACTGCCACTACACCCAACTTTCTCATAGGCTGTAACCTCCTTCCTGGCTGTTCATGTTTTACCCTCCAGCGTTGACAGGAAGAATGCCACCTTGCTATAAAGATACATGAGGCATTTCCCTTATCAGAGGGTGCTTCCCGGGGAGGCGGTATTTTGTGCTTGGCAGAGCCAGCCGTCTCCTCACATATTTACTCACTCTTAAACATATCTGCGTCCTTATATGCTCTCCTGGTTCCCACCTCCTCTCAAACTCAAAATATAAAAAACCACGAAAACCTTGACAGAGTTTCGGTCCTGTCAATGCCTTCGTGGCTTTTTGTTACGCTGTGCCTTGTAAATCTAAGGCAATTTAATCTGTTCTGTCAAATAGGGTTTTCTCGCCCCTTTTCCTACTTTTATACCTAATCCTTTTTCTATATTAATCTTAGGTTCACCTAAGCGCTTATGTGAACCTATCACCCTCAAAACAGGATGTCAAGAAAATTCTTTCTCGTGCTCGTCATGCTCTTACAGCCTTTGAACTTTCTCGACAGCGTCCTCGAAATAAGGAGTACAGACTTCAAGTTTTTGAC
>JALTIG010000227.1:0-6075 GCA_027004185.1 bacterium
TTCACCCTGGTGATCATCGGGCAGAAATCTCGAATAGGTTAAGTTGGTATCCTTCTACCTGTGCGAAACCTTTTCAAGGACGACCATCCGGTTGACAGGGGTGCAGAGGGAATCTATGGCTTGCAAGAAATCAAAATATCTCCGTGTACCCGGATAGAGAATTCCACGTCTTAGATGAACCGTTCTATGAATTAATAGGTGGTTCTTTTGACTTGTTACGTGATAATCCCACACCATCACCTTCATGCTACCTTTGAGTGGGGCAGGAAGATGACACGGCCTGAAATCGGCTGGAAGCGTAATATTCTCCTCCATGATCTCCTCATAATCTGTGGGGATCATGAGAGGACCTCGCCGGGTTTCGAGGAGGGTTTCCAGGCTGTCAGGGATATCCGGCTTTGCAACAGGGATAATCGACCACTCACGAAGGGTGGGAAATTGGCAGGGGATGAGAAACTGTCCCATCAGAATCACCGGTGCCGTCAAGGTGTTTAATCCCTTTTTCACGATACTTCTCGTTGGTTGTGCGATGGGATCGATGTCATGAAGGATTTGGGAGGAGGCGATCCGCCATTCGTCTCGGGTTTTATACCGCAGCCATCCACGAATAGCTACGGCCTGCGCCCCTTCAGAGCGCAAAACGAACCTTCCCTGGAGGGTGAATGAGGGAGTCGAGATAAGGGTCAGATGGGTGACAGAACGGTTGAGATAATGCTGCTCTGCTGGGATTAATCTTCCAGTTTTCAGGGAAAGAATCCATTGTCTCTGAAGCCCTGTATATCCCGGAGGTAGGTCTTTGGCAAAAAAGGCGTAATCCCACCCCTTGCATCGAACGATTATATCATCAAACAGGGAAGGGGTAGGCATGCCTTTGAATTGCTTAAGCATCACCCCTTCTGAATTCATCATGAGTAACTCCGGTGCATACCCTTTACGTTTCAAAAGGGTATAAAAGAGAAGGGCCAGATCTGCCTGGGACCCATACCCCTTTTTCAGGGTTACTCCAGGGGATTGAAACTTGAGGGAGGTATGAAAAAAATCCAGGGGATAAATCATAACCTGTTTCATCAAATGGAGGTACACTTCCTTCGGGGATCTCCCATAAACTGGTTTCGGTATGTATTTGCCGTTGACGGTCAGAAGCAACCGGTTAAAATAGTTAGCGACATCTTTCCAGGAAGGGAAAGTGGATAAAAATAGGCAGATCCCACGATTTTCGATGGGCGGTAACATTGGTTCATCCACCTCTTTTGGAATATTTATGGCTGTCCAGCGATAGATGATCCGTGTGCCCGTATATGTTTTTTTCTCTTCGATCTTCAGGGGGGGTCGTTTGATGCGGAGAGGCATTCCGACCGGGAGGGAAACCGTGACAACCTTCCTGAGGATGGGATCCCCATGGCGGAAACATTCTGTAACCCAGAAGCCATATTTCGATTGGACAACAAGTGTCATCTCAACCGTTGAGCCCGGCTCAACGGATGGAAAATTTATTACTTTGAGGTGCTCCCGTGAATAGATTGAGGCCCGTGCATCCCTGGGATCGTTGATATCATGAATCTCCTTTGTGTCAACCGGAATGATTTCTCCGTTTCTCGCGATGGTCTGGGCCCGTTGAACCTTTACCGACTGGTAGGTTGTGTTGTAGGGATACCGGAAATCCGCATGATCCTTTTTCCCCTTGTACGTGAGGATTTTTATTTTGACATGGAACGTCAATGTATAACTGCCATCCCGGTGCACGTAGTAGCGTTTATCGATCATCTTGTAAACTGCATCGGCCGTTTTCAGATGTAAGGGATTAAGAGATTGAGCCTGAAGAGAACATGCCGGGCCAAGCAGCAAGGAGAGACATCCCACAAGCCATAAGAAACCTTGCTTCAGAAATCTGTCCATCACTTTACACTCCTTAAGACAATCGGCAGCACAACCCTTTGACGTCTGTCATGTTGAATGCGGGTAATCTCTCGATATTGATCAGGCATTACCTCCCGCGTTTTGAGTGCAAATTGACGCTTAATCAATAATGTTTTCCCGCCTATCAGCGTAAAGAGCGTCTGATAGTCCACGATATCATTGGAGACATTTTGGATGGTTGGAAGGGTTATTTCCACAGGGGGGTGTTTAAAGTGTATCACTTCCGAGATTCGCGTGAGGTAGGTATACCCAAATCGCAATGGATACCGTCGATGAACCATATCCGCTTTGCCCAGGACCCAGCGATCCAAGATGCCAGGATTGTCCATGTTGCTCAAGGGTAGCAGGAAAGAGATTCTGTTAGGGGCAGCAGCATGGGGGATTTGAAAGTCAAAGGAAAAGGAAAGGGGGCGGTTTCGATCTGCCGGATCTGTCCAAAGGAGATGGCTGATTTCTATGCCCGGATACCGGCGTTTGAACGTTCGCATTAAAAACTCTTCCCTTTCCTCCTTCCCCTTGACCATCATAAGGTAGCGAAGGGCTGTATCCACAAATCCCGTACAGGTGGCTCTGACCGTGCCTACCAAACTCCCTTTGGCGGAAAGGATATCTCGGATCGTAACCTGAAATAGGTTGTGATTCGGGGATTGGACAGGGGTTACGCGAAGCCTTTCCCCTCGTTTATCTGCTATCAGGCATGAAGAGTCCCGTTCGTAGTCGGGGAAGAATTGCTTGCTGGTTTCTGAGGTTGGATCCAGGTACATGAGAGGCTCACCTGTTGCGTCACGAACGACAACGACGGCGTGATCGAAATAGGGTACAGGGATTTCCCGATCCAACTTGTTCCCCACACTTACCAACACCATGTCGGCCTTGAAACCAGCTACACGTAGCATGGATACGAGGAGTGCTGCTTTGTCCCGGCATACGCCGTACCGCCTGCTGAAGGTTAATCCAACCGCATGAGGTTCAAATCCTGGCCTATTCTTCTCCGCAATAATTCCCATATAACGGATTTTCTGAGCGACAAAATAGAATAGAGCTTTGATCTTTTCCTCATCGCATGGAATATTATGGGTCAATTCCTTCACCTTGGCAGTGATTGCTGGTGTGGGCTTGAGTTTTGGTTCCACGAGAGAGGCATACCACCGGGAAACAGCCTTCCACGAGGGCAGGGTAGAGTAAAGAAGACGCATGGCTACCCGGATAAAGGGTGGCATGGAAGGCTCTGGAGTGATTTGGGGCACATCTTTAAAAATCCATTGCTGAACTTGCATATCACCCTTTTGCCACTCTTTGTGGGAGTAGGTTCCTTTTACCTTGTCTTTGATCAGGGTGTAAAGCCGAACATCGCGTGGCCCCATAAGTATGAATCGGTAGTACCGTAAGGGGAAGGTATATTGCCCGAGGACCATGCCATAAATGTGATAGGGGATCACGGCCTTAAAATAATCCCGATGAACCTTGTAGTGGATCGTGTCTCCGATGCTGAGGTCTGGCAGGAAGATCTTCAAAACCTTACGATTTGGATTGTATATATTTGCCTCTGTATCGGATAAGGGGGCAGTTTCACGCGAATTGGTTTTTAAGTTAACAGGGATAATATGGCCATCTCTCTTGATGATCTCCATAACACGAATGCTGAGCTTCGAGTAGCAACGGTCAATGTAAAAGTTTTGGGTCTTTTCTGAACGCTTGCCAATCTCGTCAAGGATTTTCAGGAAAACCTCATCATCATCTACATAGGTCCCTTTATGACTGAACTGCAACCGTTCGACCTCCTTCGCCAGGACTGTATGGGCATTGGGATAGGTATTTCGTGTCACCTCACGAAGAAAAGAGTATGATTTCTTACGGGCGTGTGCAGATTGCACGGGGAAGATAGCTGCGAAGGAGATCAAAACGATCATGATCGGGATTTTTCTAAAGGAGGCATGTTTCATGATTTACCAGCTCCTCAAATTAAAGGATGATAAAAAGTTATGGCATCGAAACTATTAAAATATCCGAGTGTTGTCAATGTTGCCCAGGTTGTCGAAAAATATTCGGGTTAAAAAACAGGGGAATGAAACATTAAATAGAGACCTTTTCTATATAAGCGGAGTGAATCCGCATAGAAGGTATGGTGCGAGCCTAACTTGACTTTGAACGCGAAATGTGAAATTATTCGCAAACAATCTGAAACCACCTGGTAAAAAACGCCAGGCAAAAATGCACAGGAGGTAAAAGATGCTGAACAAAGTTTATATCCCTTACAAAGGTTATTATTCCACACCATTTTGCCGGTGGCAGGGGTCTATGGCAAACGAAAACTCGATTGAGCTGGGAGCAAAAACCGCCCGCCGGTGGTTATTGGCAAGTGAATATGACCCGACAATGTTTGATTACCTATATCTTGGTATTACCATCGCCCAACATCATCTTTTCTACAGCCATACTTGGGCAGCCGCCATGATGGTAGATGGTCAAAAAGACCTTCCTGCATTGATGGTCAATCAGGCCTGTACCACCTCTGCGACCTGTCTCTATCTTGCAGCGACGAACATTGAGTTAGGTGCCTATGAAAGGGCCTTTACCTTGATGGTGGATCGGTGTTCAAATGGCCCCCATACCGTGTGGCCTAACCCTCTAGGGCCAGGCGGAGAGGTTATCTCTGAGAATTGGATGATGGATAACTTCAACAGTGACCCATGGGCAGGGCTAAAAATGGTTCAAACTGCAGAGAATGTAGCCAAAGAAATCGGTACAACAAAGGAAGAGTGCGATGCCATCACGCTGATGCGATATGAACAATATTTGGATGCCCTTAAAGATGATCGGGCTTTTCAGAAACGCTACATGTTTCCTGCCGAGGTGAGGATTTCAAAAAAGAAGATGAAACTGATCGAGGAAGATGAAGGCATCATCCATACCACAGCGGAAGGGTTGGCGAATCTAAAACCTGTGGAGCCTGGTGGTGTTCATAGCTATGGTGCACAGACACACCCGGCTGATGGGAACTGTGGGTTCATCGTGACAACGAGAGAGAGAGCAAAGGAGTTGAGTAAAGACCCCAACGTTGAGATTCAAATTGTTTCCTACGGCTATTCCAGGGTGCAAAAAGGGTTTATGGCGAAGGCCCCCGTGCCTGCCGCTGAGATGGCTTTAAAAAACGCTGGCCTCAAGGTTTCGGACATCAAGGCCTTTAAAACTCACGTCCCATTCGTTATCAATGATATCTACATGTCTAAGAAGATGGGCATTGACATCGACCATATCAACAACTATGGGACTTCTTTGATCTACGGCCATCCTCAAGGCCCTACGGCGGGACGGCTGATCATTGAGCTTATTGAAGAACTGGTAATCCGGGGTGGTGGTTATGGCCTGTGGGCAGGATGTGCTGCCGGAGATAATGGGGCTTCGATGATTTTCAAGGTAACTTGTTAATTCTATAGAAAGAACAGGGGCTCGCTAATAAACGGGCCCTATTTTTAATGCAGAGCGGTGAGTGCCCTACTTCCTGGCCAAGCTGGGCGACGGATAAAGGTTTCATCGAAAAGTTACCACATGGCCACGTCACCCTTTTTGAAATCAGTTCCTTTTTTAGGGATGGCAATGGACGCATCCAATCCAAAAAAATCAATGACCTGAATCTTCCCCAACAAGGGACCTAACTGTTGCCCGACGATAATCTTGGTAGAAGGTATTAAAATATCCATTCCTTTTCCATACACCTTCAGGATATCTCCCACCATTAGTCCCGTTTCACGTCCCGCATCAAGATAAATCTTTTGGCCATCTACCTTAATGATGCGGGTTTCCCAAGGTAATTTTCTGCACCCCTCAAGGACAGGAGGCAGGGCCTCCTTTAAGGCCTGTGCAACGGCCAGTTTGACAGCCTGAATCCTGCTATCCGGACCTGTGGCACCGGTCTTATATAGATTATTAGAGCCTTTTGAAGAAACGATCAGGGAAGCTGTTCGGGCATCAATAAGGTTGATCCGAAGCTCAATCGTTACCCACGCTTCTTCCTTCCCTTCCTCGTTTGTCTCATGGCTCATTAGAAGCCGATCGATACTTCCGAAAAAGTATCCCTGGATCCCGAGAGTTTCTCCTGCATGAATAAGCACCGTTTTATCGTTGAGAGATGAAAGATCCAGTCCTTGGCGTTTGAGA
>JALTIG010000227.1:6085-20551 GCA_027004185.1 bacterium
CCTCATCAGAATTCAGCAGCCGGTTTTTTATCTCCGTGTAAACCGCATCTACCACGAAATCAATGGGCTGACCAGAGTTATTTTTGAAAGCGAGGAGGAGAATCTTCCTTTTCAAAAACCTTCTCGTGACCTTTTTCTCTTTCTTATTTTGGGGGGGACTGGTATTGGTAGAAGATGTCTGGGAAACATGGGTGGTTAGCGGTTGCGGGGGGGTATTTTCAACAAGATACTGAGGTGGAGGTGGAGGTAAGGTTCCTACCTTTACGGGCTTTTTCACCTTTTTACGCCCGGACGGTGACGCCTCAACCCCATAATAGGTTTTCAGGTATTTATCCTTTTCAACCCATATAAACTGAGGTGCATCAATCCGTTGTCCATAGTCAGGATTCTTGATTCGAACGTACTCATGGCCCCCGATATCTCTTACATCTTGATCGATTAGATAATTCGTTTCCAAATAGGGTTTATGCTTCTTCCAGAACATGAGGGATTTGGCCTCATCCGCAAGGATGTTCCCCGCGGACTTTGCGGTTTCACAGGAAACAGGCATAAGAAAGAGAAGACCTAATAAAACCAAAAGGCAGGGTTTTAGATAGGTAGGAAATTTCATGAATCCCCCTTTTGAAATATCCATATATTCATAGCAACCTCTTTTATTCATGTCAACTATGGTGTTCAAGAAGGTATGGAAGAGCTAAGGCGTACGTTACTCAACCCACAATTCCTAATAGCCTCGATGATAAATCCGCCCCCCTCACCTTTTACTCTTAATGTTTGTCTTCATCTCTTATTACACAGACTGAAATTATTAGGATTCGGTGGGTTGGGTTAGCTCCATGAGGACCCCCCCGGAACTTTTGGGGTGGATAAACCCTACCAGGCTTTCGTGTGCTCCCTTCCTGGGAGTTTCATCAATCAGTTTAGCTCCCCGGGCCTTATAGGTTTCAAGGGCCTTGTGAATGTTGTCGACCTCATAACAGATATGATGAATTCCCTCCCCTTTCTTTTCGATGAATTTTGCCAGACCTGACTCCGGGTTAAGGGGCTGAACCAGCTCTATGCGAGTTTCTCCTATGGGAATGAACCCAACTTTAACCTCCATGCCCTCTACAACCTCGGTCCCTCCCAGCTTCAATCCTAAGATCCTTTCATAAAACTCCGCCGCCTTTTCGACATCTCTGACAGCTATGGCAATATGATCAATCTTGTTTATCATGTTGTCCCCCTAACTTGCCCATTTTTCGCCAATCTTTCCTTTGATTGTCTTAATGATTTCTCGAGTCTCGGTTCCTGGTTGAAAAACCTCTACGATGCCCTTCCCCTTCAAAAATGGAATGTCTTCGTGTGGGATAATTCCGCCGCCAAAAACAAGGATGTCATCGGCACCCTGTTCCTTCAAGATTTCCACAACCTTAGGGAACAGGTGATTATGGGCACCAGAGAGACAGCTTAATCCCACCACATCCACATCCTCTTGGATCGCCGTTTTTGCGATCTGTTCAGGGGTTTGCCGAATTCCGGTATAAATCACCTCCATCCCCGCATCTTTTAAAGCTCGAGCCACTACCTTCGCCCCCCGATCGTGGCCATCCAACCCTGGTTTTGCCACTAGAACTCGGATTTTTCTTTCCTTGCCCATGGGTTGTTCCTCCTTGTCAACTTTCTCTGTATTCCCCAAAGACCTCCTTCAGGACACTGGCGATCTCACCCAGTGTTGCATAGGCCTTTACGGCCTCCAGGATCCGCGGCATAAGGTTTTCCGTTCCCTGGGCTGCCTCTTTAAGACGCTGAAGGGTTTGGGCAACCTTGGCATCATTCCGTTTGGCTTTAACCTTTTTTAGCTTTTCAATTTGATAAACCTCAACATCCGGGGAGATTCTCAGGACATCTTTTAAGGGAGGCTCTTCCTGACGAAACCGATTGACGCCCACGATAATCCGCTCCCCCTTTTCAACCTCCATTTGGAACCGGTAGGCACTGTCTCCGATCTCTCGTTGGATATAACCGCTTTCTATGGCCTTAACAGCTCCACCCATCTCATCGATTTTCTGGATGTATTCATTAGCCTTGCCTTCGATTTCCTTCGTGAGATGTTCGATTAGGTACGAACCGGCAAGTGGATCGATAGAGTCGGCCACACCTGTTTCGTAGGCTATAACCTGTTGGGTTCTGAGGGCAATGGTTACCGATTTTTCGGAGGGCAGGGCAAAAGCTTCGTCCCAGGAATTTGTGTGAAGAGATTGGGTCCCCCCAAAAACGGCGGAAAGCGCCTGCAGGGTTACCCGCATGATGTTGTTTTCTGGTTGTTGGGCGGTTAGGGTCGATCCTGCAGTTTGCGTATGGAACCGGAGCCTGAGAGACCTCGGATCTTTTGCATGGAAACGATCTTTCATGATACGGGCCCACATCCGGCGGGCAGCCCTGAACTTGGCGATCTCCTCGAGAAAGTTGCTATGGGCATTGAAGAAAAAAGAAAGCCTTGAGGCAAAGGCATCCACGTCTAATCCCGCATCGATGGCTGCCTGAACGTACGCTATACCATCCGCAAGGGTAAAGGCGACCTCCTGAACAGCGGTAGAGCCTGCCTCTCGGATATGGTAGCCACTGATGCTGATCGTATTCCACTTGGGAAGGGTATCTTTGCAGTAAGCGAAGATGTCTGTGATAATCCGCATGGATTCCCTTGGAGGATAAATATAGGTTCCACGTGCCGCGTATTCCTTTAGAATATCGTTCTGTATAGTGCCTCGGAGGGTTTGGCTGTTGACACCCTGTTTTTCAGCGACGGCAATGTACATAGCTAAGAGCATTGCAGCAGTGGCGTTGATCGTCATGGAAGTACTCACCTTATCAAGGGGGATGCCGTCGAATAGGATCTCCATATCGGCAAGCGAGTCGATGGCAACACCGACCTTCCCCACCTCGCCGGCACTGAGAGGATGATCAGAATCATAACCGATCTGGGTGGGCAGATCAAAGGCTACAGAGAGCCCCGTTTGTCCTTTGTCTAGTAGAAATTTGTACCGTTTGTTGGTCTCTTCCGCTGTGGCGAACCCGGCATACTGCCGCATCGTCCAGAAACGCCCCCGATACATGGTCGGTTGCACGCCGCGCGTGTAAGGGTATTCACCAGGAAAACCTATGTCTTGAAGGTAATCGATGGATTCTATGTCCAAGGGGGTATAAAGCCGTTCAAAAGGGATTCCTGAGGTGGATTCAAAGACCTCTTTCCGTTCGGGGAAGCGGTTGAGTATCTTGGTTAAGCTTTTTTCTTCCCACTCAGTTTTGGCCTTCTCTATCTTTTTCAGGTCATCGGTGTTCATGGCTAGCTCCTTCAGTGAACGGTTCTCTTTCAAACTGGATTTTCAGGATTTGCATTCTCAGTTTGTTCATTGATGTGCCTGAAACTCATACTGTAAGCTGGCTCTTTGAGTTTGAATCATTTTCCAGAAACACGCTCAATATAGCTCCCATCCCGGGTATCAATCTTTAAAATATCTCCCTCTTTGACAAAAAGCGGGACCTGAACAACTGCACCTGTTTCCAGGGTTGCTGGTTTATTTCCGCCACTTGCTGTGTCTCCCTTGATACCAGGGTCTGTTCTGACAACTTCCAGTTCAACAAAATAAGGAAGCTCTACACCGATAGGCTTCCTATTGTGAAACATAACATTAACATCCATGTTTTCCTTTAAAAAATCAAGGCCGCTTCCGATCACATCCCGTGGAATTGATAACTGTTCAAACGTTTCGTTATCCATGAATATGAAATTTTCACCTTCCTGATACAGGTACTGCATAGCCCGTTCCTCGAGGTCCGGCGTATCAAGCTTCTCACCAGAACGGAAGGTCTTTTCGATAATGTTGCCTGAAAGGAGGCTTTTTAGCCGAGTTCGCACAAAGGCTCCTCCCTTTCCAGGTTTAACGTGTTGAAAATCAACCATTAGATATGGTTCTCCGTTTAATTCCACCTTTAAGCCTTTTCTGAATTCTGATGTTGATACAGCCATCTCCCCCCCGTGTTTTTTTATTCGAAGAGCACTGTAAGAGACTTGGAACGCTTTGTCAACAGACGGCATCCTGTATCTGTTACAAGTACCATATCCTCTATCCTGATTCCTGCTTTGCCATTAAGGTAAATCCCAGGCTCAATTGTGAAAACCATTCCGGATCTCAAGATCGTTTTGTCTTTGGAACTGATGAAAGGGAATTCGTGAATCTCCAACCCTACCCCATGCCCGGTTCCATGGGTAAAGTGTTTGCCATAACCGGCGTTCTCTATCCATCCTCTCGCCACTCCATCAATTGCTGATGCTGCGATTCCAGGCCGAACAGCCTCGATGGCTTGATCATGGGCTTCTCTGACTACCTGGTATATCTCTCTCAGCTCATGGCTCGGGGGGGTCGTGAAAAAGGTCGCGGTTTCATCCGAGCAATACCCTTCTGCGATGACACCATGATCAAAAACAACGGGACTATTCGGAGGCAAGGGAACAGGGGAGGAGGTGGCATGAGGTATGGCGGATCGGTAGCCAGAGGCCACAATGGTTTCAAAGGAAAGGGCCTCAGCACCATACAGTTTTACCCGATACTCAAACTCAATTGCCCAATCTCGTTCCGTCACACCCGGATATAGCCAGGCAAGGGTTTCATCGAGGGCGTGGGTATGAATGTCAATTGCCTTTTCTATGGACTTGATTTCCTCCAGATCTTTGACCATTCGAAGGTGATCGAGACTGTTTTTCAGGCTTCTCACGTGAAGTCCTTTCAAAGATCTTTTGATCCGGTGAAACGTGTCCACGGTTATATGGGACGTTTCAAGGCCCACATATCGGCACTCTTTAGATTTGAGAAATGAGGTGGCTCCTTCAAGGGTATCAAGTACCTCGATAACGCTGACACCTCGGCATTCTTCTTGAGCCCGGAGCGTATAACGGGGATCGACAAAGAGTATCCTCTCCGGTGGGAGAACGACAAGGATCCCCTCTCCCCCACTGAAATTGCTGAGATATCGAATGTTGGGAGGATGGGCAATGAGGATTGCATCTATTCCTTTTTGAGCAAGAAAGATTTCAAGATTAGCATAGCGGTGTATGAAGGTATCACTCATCTAATAAAAGTTAGCGGTTAGGAAATAGGATTGTCAAGAGGGAAAGGGAATGGAATAGAATGGGGTAAAAGATTTGTGATCCATTGAAGGGAGGTTGAACCCTGGGAGATTTCTAATCGCGCTTTTTATCCGCAGAGCTATGTAGCTTTTCTCTTTGACAATAAATAAAAAATGTTTTTTAGAACTGTTTAAGGTTTTTAAATATTTGGATACTTTCGACGGTAGAATTCGAGGATCTTTTTATCCGGGACATTGCCTGCCAGAAGCAATGCAATACTGTCCGCATATTCCCGATAAGAGAGGATTTTCCCACCTTCCAATGTGACAAAGCTTGCACCTTTCAAAGTGATTTTTTTACCCTTGCTTTGAGGCATCAAAGAAACAAATGCAAAGTTCCATTCAAAGGCTGCATGGTCCCTATCCTGAAAGATCACGGTAACTGGTTGAAATTTATAAGCAGTAGCTTCTTTGTGACACTTCTCGTGAAAGGCCTTAATTGCTTGGCGACCCTTGTAAGTTCCGTAAAGACTGTCAAAATAGGTCGCATTTTCTGTAAATAGATTGGCGAAGGATGTGGCGTTATCTTGCTCGAAACGCTGGCAAATTTCTTCGATGATTTTCATTTCCAGCCCCTTTCTTACAGATCTTTTATATACTTAACGCATGATCTCTCTATATTGTCAAGCTGTTGCTGTTCCTTGTACCCCTTTTAGAGAGCTCAGACGCTTCCCGAATGTTGTGAAGACCGATTTGCATTGAAGAAATTTCCTTCCCATGTTACATAACCATTAAAAGCAAGAAGGATGGGATGTTATTTATAGCAAGTTGCTGATGAGGGAGAGTTTACGATGAAAGAGGATCCAAAAACGCTCTCAGTGGCCGCTCTTGATGGTCGATTTAAATTTGAATTGGCAAGTAGGGCGGGGGCTGAAGGATTGATGCATTGTTACAGTTGCGGCACCTGCACGGCAAGTTGTCCCGTGAGTGAAATCGACCCAGAATATGCTCCGAGCAAATTGATTCGCATGATTCTGTGGGGAATGAAGGATGCGGTTCTTTCTTCCAGACTCATCTGGATGTGCGCCATGTGTTATAACTGTTCGTTCAACTGCCCCCAGGACGTTCGTTTTGCTGATGCCATGCGGGTTATCAGGGAAATGTCCATAGAAGAGGGATATGCTCCAGCTGAACGTAAGGCCTTAGCTGAAGAGATCGACCGGTTTTCACAGATGCTCCGCCATCTCCTGATGGATCGGTTACTAAAGGAGGCTTCACCGGCTCCTGTTGATGAGGCTTACCTGATTCGAAAAGCGCAGGAGATTCTAAAAGAGATGAGTCCCCCTGCCACGGAGGGAGAATGACGGAAGAGCTCCAAGCCTTTTTGGCTATTCCTCATTTTGTTCCATTTCGTTGCAGGCTTTATAAGGTTGTGCAATAACGGCGGAAGATCGGCTTATTTCGGAGGATCTTGATTTATCAGAACTGATGTCTATAGACAAAAAAGGCGCATAAGGCATCAGACAGATATGGACAGGTGCAACGCTTGTGATAGAATTTGCAGTGGCTTTGATCATATTGATCCTGATGGGTTGGTGGGTCTTCCAGTCAATGGTTTGAATCTTGAAAATCCATCGACCAGGGGTAGGGATCCATACCAAGGCGGTTTTTACCATCGCCCTAAGTTGATGAAAAATCTCGGACCTTGACTTTTCCAACTCCCTTTCCATCTGTCTCTGATATGACATCACCGCGTATTGATCAGGATGTGCGATTCTTTCCAGGGTTGGGATGTCACGCGAAAACCAGGCGAGGGCATTTTTTGGTGATAAGAGGGATTCATAATTTACATCGATTGCCACCTTTACGGAAGAATTTGTTTCCCTGGCAGTCTTGATCAATTGTTTCAAAAAGAGGGCGAGTTGCCGGTTTTTCCACTTGCTCCAGGACCAGAATGAGGGACGATAACCTGCAATCTGAATACCCTTTTCCCCTTTTCGCCTTAGGAGATAAAATCTTCTAATATGGTGCAATAAATGGATCCCCATGCTCTTCTGATAAGCATGTAGGGCGAGGGGACTTACATCTTCATTATAGTGAAGAACAAAATCGTCTTGAATTAGAATCCCGTCGATGGAATATCTGGCGAGATCTTTAAACAGACCGGCGAGGCACGAGCGGACTCTGGGATCAAACGGGCTGAGTCGGCTTGTTTTTATCCGTCTGCCCGATGCCAAATCAATTTTCCAGATATGCCCACAGTGACTGCAATGCAAGAAAGTGGCATTGAGGGTATTTATCCAGGCATAAACCTTGATCCCATGCCGATGGGCGGCCTGGCAGACAGTTGGTAACAGGTTTGAGACCATCGGGGCATGGGAAGTCTTAAAGTATACCCCTGTTGGGGCCTCTGGCGGGAGAATGTGGAAAAAGACATCGCCGGGATTCTGGAAAACGCGAAAATATATGATCTTGAAGCCCTTAAGTTTTAGGTCAGTCATAAGGAGATTGAGCTCTGTGGGGGATCTTTGATCCAAACGGGCTACTTGAACCCTTTCGCACCATCGAGGGATGTTTTTCTTTAGTGGCCCTGCAGTTCTTTTGTGGTACGCCCTTTCTACCTTTTTTTCCGTGTGCCAGGATAATGAAAAGAAGGAAGAACAGCCTGCCAAGACGAAGAGTATTGCCAAGGTGATACACCTCGGAGGGAACCCTTGTCTCTTTTTTCCCCTCCTATGTGTTGCTTCCGGTTCCAAACTATACGATTCAGCACACCGTGAAGCGTGAGATGATCTTGCCTTTTTTATCAAATCAAGATCAGTGGTACTTGGGACGTGGGTCTTAAAAAAGTATGAGGTCATTATTATGTGCGAAACTTACGTCTTTGTGTAAGGGCGATACCCAGATTTCCCTGGAGATTTATGTGTGAGAATCATGAGTGGAAATCTGTATGCAATTCGTATTTTACAGGCCTTCATTAACTTTAATATTAATAGAATCGGAGCTGCACGTCAATGAATCATGATCAAAATTTGAACCATCAGAGCTCTCTGGCTTCTTGACACGAAACCAAAACCAACGATATACCTTTATTTAGATGGTTAAGTATTGAAGGAAGGTAGTCTTGTTAAGTAAAAAGATTGAGAAAGAAGGGGTGCAGCGGCTTAGCGTATGAAGAAAATGTGTTATGTTATATCAGTAGGGAATTTCTGGCAAACTATGTTTTTCTGGTGTTTATGGGGGAAGGAGTAAACCATGGGGAAACTTGATCGAGGCCTGGAGATTTTCAAAAGGGTTTTATTTCGTTTTGATGAAGTTCTTCACATTATTGTTGCGATCCTGCTCATTGTTCTTGTTCTCTGTATGGTTTTTTACACCGTGACACATTTCAAGGCCTATTCGCCCAAAATGGTTTTGGTCGTGATTGATGACATCATGTTAATGCTGATAATCCTCGAATTGCTATGGCCTGTTCTAAGGTTTTTACGGAAGGAACCCTTTTCTCTGGGACCCTTCATCTACGTGGGTATTATCTCCGGGGTGAGGAGGATTCTGTATATCGAGGCCGAAGCCTCCATTGAACATGCTAAAGACTATTATCATCTTTTGGAGATAGGGGTTAGTGTTGGTGTTGTTCTCCTCCTGGCAATCACTCTTCTTTTATACCGAAAATCCATGAAGAATCTCCTCCCTGATGATTGAGAATTTTATTTGACATTCTTCCCGAGTTAGGCTAAATTCTATTAAACGTTAGTTAAGAATGTGAAAGGAGGTTGAAGATGGAAATTAAGACAATAGGTGTAGTAGGCGCAGGTGCGATGGGGAGTGGCATTGCTCAGGTAGCGGCCACCGCTGGTTATCAAGTCATTATGCGTGATATCGAGGATCGTTTCGTTGAAAAGGGTATGAATGGGATTGATAGGTTTTTGACACGTAGCGTGCAGAAGGGCAAGATCACGGAGGATCAAAAGGGGGAAATCATCGGGCGCATCAAGGGGACAACGGACTTCAATGAATTAAAAGAAGTCGATTATGTTATTGAGGCGGTGATTGAGAACTTAGAGTTGAAAAAAGAGGTTTTCAAGGGTTTGGATGAGATATGTCGACCCGAAGTCGTGTTGACTAGCAACACCTCTTCCATGTCAATTACCGAGATAGCTGCCGCTACCAATCGTCCAGAAAAGGTTGCCGGCATGCATTTTTTTAATCCCGCGCCCATTATGAAGCTGGTGGAGATTATTCATGGATTTAATACAAGTGATGAAACCATTAAGGTGGTTTTTGGGGTGACGGAGAAGATGGGAAAGATCCCGGTTGAGGTTAGAAAGGATAGCCCGGGTTTCATTGTCAACCGGATCATGATCCCTCATATGCTTGAGGCCATCAGGATTGTTGAAGAGGGCATCGCGACACCGGAGGATGTGGACAAGGCAGTGAAACTCGGGTTGAATTACCCGATGGGGCCCTTTGAGCTGATGGACTTGACGGGAATTGATATCGCTTATCACGTAACGGAATATCTCTTCAAGGAACTCAACAAGGAATTGAAGTGGGTTTCCCCAAACCTTCTGAAAACGATGATTCGTGCAGGTCGCCTGGGTAAGAAAACCGGTGCTGGATGGTATGGTGAGGAGCGATAAAGGCTCGATTGTCGGGGAGTCAGGAAGATGGCTCCCCTTTTGACAAGGGTTCATAGATGGCGGCTCTCAAAAGAGATGGGGAAGAGGTGTTGTTCGATACCCATGCCCACCTCGGACTTGATAAAACCTTTGATAACGATCTGGAGGATGTTTTAGAACGTGCCGAAGAGGCAGGAGTTCGATGGATTGCCACGGTAGGGATCGATCTGTTTGAAAGCAAGAAGGCAGTTGAAATCGCTCATAGGTATTCTCAGGTGTTTGCTATTGTTGGGATTCATCCACACGAGGCAAGGACGATTAGGAAAGAGTCCCTTGAAGTCATGGCTTCCCTGGCGAAGCAAGACAAGGTGGTTGCTTACGGGGAGATCGGGCTTGATTTCTATCGGATGCGTTCTTCCAAGGCTGATCAGATTGATGGATTCCGGCAACAGATTCGACTTGCCAAACGTTTAGACCTTCCCATTGTCATTCATGACCGGGAGGCACACGAGGAGACATTGAAGATTCTAAAAGAGGAAAGGGTGGAGGAGAGAGGAGGGATTTTTCACTGTTTCAGCGGAGATGTTAGGATGGCTTGGGAGTGTATCGCCATGGGGTTTTTGATCTCCATTCCCGGAACCGTAACATATAAAGGGGCTAAAAGGCTTCAAAAGGTGGTTTTTGAGATCCCTCTTGATTACCTGTTGGTTGAAACGGATTGTCCATTTCTGACCCCTGTACCAAATCGTGGGAGGAGAAATGAGCCGGCTTTTGTTCGATACACGGCAGAAGCCATTGCAGCGATCAAGGGGGTTCCGTTGGATGTGGTGGCTAAGGTGACCACGCAAAATGCCAGAGATATATTCAGAATCGGTCAGACAAATTAGATTTTGATTAATAAAGGGATAGGATCGATGTCTTATGCATTTATTGTTGTAGATATGCTCAAGGGATCTTTTACGAATCCAGATGCCCCGCTGTCTCGAGAGTCGAAGCGTATTATTCCTGTTATTCAAAGACTTTTAAGCGGAGCCCGAATTCAAAGTTATCCGGTCATATATGCGTGTGACAGTTTTATGCGGGGTGATTTTATTTTCAAAGGCCGTTTGAAGGAGCACGCCATCCGTGGGACAGAGGAAGTTGAAGTGATTCCAGAACTGGCCCCTCTGCCTTCAGATACCATATTGGAAAAGCGACGTTTTAGTGCCTTTTTTAAAACGGACCTGGATCAGACCTTAAGGCTTTGGGGTATTGAAACGGTTGTGGTTATGGGGGTCACAACCCATGTCTGTGTCCTTGCTACGGCTTTGGATGCCATTGCCAATGATTTTGCTTGTATCATCGTCGAAGACGCCTGTTGCTCTCACAAGTTGGATATTCACGAAGGGGTCCTGAAGGCCTATAGAAACTCTGCCCTTTACCCCCTATTAAGGGTCTTGCCCTCTGAGGAAGTAATGAGGGAATGTTTCCATGGTTGAACGGATCAAGACTATACTATTAGCGCACAGCCGGCAGTCTTTGCCGTTGGATGGCCTTATCCCAGCTGCGGTGACGGTTCCTGTATTTCTAAAGGAAGGGGAGTGGAATCTCATTTTAACCCGACGCACACAGAATCTCCGGTATCACAAAGGGGAGATTGCCTTCCCAGGTGGAGCCGCAGATGAAGGGGATGCATCCCTTTTAGAAACGGCCCTTCGGGAGACAGAAGAAGAGGTTGGGATTCAAAGGAAGGATATTACGCTGTTGGGCGAGCTCGATGATATACGTACAATGTCCAGTTTTCGTATCAGTCCTTACGTGGTCACCTTTCCGTATCCTTACCCATTCAGGGTTTGTCAGGCAGAGATCGATGAAATGCTGGAAATTCCCCTTGCCAGGCTTCAATATGAGGCAAGGTGTGAGGAGAGGGTTGCGGAGTATGCAGGGCAAAGGGGTAAGGTCTATTACTATTACTACCGTTCCATTGTCATTTGGGGGGCAACGGCAAAGATACTTAAGCAACTACTGGATCTGATCGATTTCCGAGCAGTTAGGGGTTATTTGTGATGGATGAAATAACTGTGATTAAAGATATCGTCGTAGCTTGCCAGGGGAATCTGTTTGTGTTAAAGGACAAACCTGTTAAAAGAAGGAGGCATGAGAAATGTACAACTGGGATTTGGCCTTAAAGGTATTTATCTATGGGTTCTTAGGTGTTTTTATTTGCCTTGCTATCTTGATGTTTTCTATTCAGATCTGCGGTGTCGTTTTGAAGGCTTTTAAGAAAAAGTCTTAGCCTATAGAACT
The DNA here is from genome assembly GCA_027004185.1 of bacterium. GTDB lineage: Bacteria > Desulfobacterota > S145-22 > S145-22 > S145-22 > S145-22. The sequence continues at coordinate 18,097 of JALTIG010000227.1, forward strand.
ATAGAGGAATCTTCATAAATTTCTCGAGGAGTTGAGAATGAATGCATTTTCAATGAACAGTCTGTTATTAAAAACCGGGGTCTTTCATCTGACTTACGGTAACGTGGTCATGTGGATTATCGGGTTTCTCTTTATTTATCTCGGGATAAAAAAGAATTTTGAACCCCTGTTGCTTGTCCCCATCGGATTTGGGATCTTTATCGTTAACCTCCCTCTTGCACCCCTGGCTGGAAGGGGGGATCTTATCTGGATTTTTTATCATTACGGTCTTGAGTGGGAGGTAATCCCTCCGCTTATTTTTATGGGGGTTGGGGCCCTGACGGATTTTGGACCTTTAATCGCCAATCCAAAAACGTTGCTCTTGGGTGCCGCCGCTCAATTCGGGGTCTATGTGACCTTCTTTGGGGCTATTGCATTGGGTTTTACCGTTAAGGAGGCAGCCTCTATCGGGATTATAGGGGGAGCAGATGGTCCTACCTGTATCTATCTGACCGCTAAGCTGGCACCGAGGTTGTTGGGAGCCAATGCGATTGCTGCCTATTCCTATATGGCGATGGTTCCCCTGATTCAACCCCCAATTATGAAACTTCTAACATCTAAGAAGGAACGCCAAATCGTCATGAAGCAGCTTCGTCCGGTTTCAAAGTTAGAGAAGATTCTATTCCCTCTCATCGCTACCCTTGTCATTTGCCTACTTGTGCCGGATTCTGCCCCTTTGATTGCCATGCTGATGTTGGGGAATCTGTTTCGGGAATGTGGGGTGGTGCAGCGGCTTTCCCATGCGGCCCAAAATGAATTGCTTAATATCTTGACCATCTTCCTGGGGATTGCCGTTGGAACCACCATGAGAGCAGAGGCTTTTTTGAGCCCTCAGCCGATCTTTATTTTTATCCTTGGCCTTTTTGCTTTTGGTTTCAGCACGGTGGGTGGATTGTTAATGGCCAAGTTTTTTAACCTCTTCCTAAAGGATAAGATTAATCCGTTAATTGGTTCTGCCGGTGTATCCGCCGTTCCCATGGCGGCGCGTGTTTCCCAGGTCGTGGGTCAGGAGGAAAACCCGCGAAATTTCCTTCTTATGCACGCCATGGGACCAAATGTGGCCGGGGTGATCGGAACGGCTACAGCGGCAGGGATGTTCCTGGCCTTTTTAAAGTAACCCTTGACAATAGGAATCGATCCGAATAGAAGAGAGGTAAAGAAATGCTATCTTCTAGTATCGCAAGGAGGAAATGATGGGAACGAAAAATCCGGTGAAAATTACGGATACGACGCTGCGGGATGGGCACCAGTCCATTTTTGCAACACGTATGCGAACAGAGGATATGATTCCTATCGCTGAGAAGATTGATCAGATGGGGTATCATTCTATTGAGATGTGGGGTGGAGCAACCTTTGATGTCATGCATCGTTTTCTCGGGGAGGATCCATGGGAAAGGGTCCGCATCCTGAAAAAATATATGCCTAACACCCCTTTCCAGATGCTGTTGAGAGGTCAAAACCTTGTTGGATATCGTAACTATCCTGATGATGTGGTGGAGGCCTTTGTTCAGGGAGCGTGTGACGTAGGGATAGATATTTTTCGTGTGTTTGATTCTGTGAATGATGAACGAAACTTCGAAACCAGTTTTAAGGTTATCAAAAGAAATGGCAAACATATCCAGGGAACCGTCTGTTATTCCTTGACGGAGCGGCGGTTGGGGGGTCCCATTTACAATATCGACTATTTTGTCGATAAGGCCCTGAAGATTCAGGAGATGGGGGCTGATTCCATATGTATCAAGGATCAGGCAGGATTGATGTCACCCTACGACGCCTATGAACTGATCAAATCGCTTAAGAAAAAACTTGATGTTCCTGTGCAGCTCCATACCCATTTTACCAGTGGTATGGGAGCCCTTTCGCTCATGAAAGCGGTGGAAGCTGGGGTTGATGTGATTGACCTTGCAACGGCGCCATTTGCGATGAGAACCTCGGAACCCGCTATGGAACCCTTTATCGTGGCCCTTCAAGGGACAGCAAGGGATCCAGGGCTCGATCTGGGAAAGGTGTTCGAAATCGGCAATTATCTTGAGACCATCATTCCAAAATATAAAGGATATGCTGACCAGACCCGCTTTTCCGTTATTGATACCACCGTTTTGGTTCACCAGATACCAGGGGGCATGACCACGAACCTCGTTAACCAGCTTAAAAAGGCCAAAGCCCTCCATCGACTCCATGAGGTTCACCAGGAGGTGGCGCAAGTTCGGAAGGAGCTTGGATTTCCACCCCTCGTAACCCCCTCCAGCCAGCTCGTTGGTGCTCAGGCAGTTATGAATGTCCTGTTCGGCCGTTACAAGATGATTACCAATCAAACCAAAGATTATGTATATGGCTTGTATGGTAAGCCCCCAGTCCCTGTTGATCCTGAGATTCAGAAGCTGGCCTTGAAAGGATATCCAAGGGGAGAAACACC
>JALTIG010000228.1 GCA_027004185.1 bacterium
CACAAAATAACATTCTGGAATCCTCCCTTTTTTAGAATCCCCATATCACCTCCTTTCCTGACACAAGCTGTACTACGTTATCCCTCTCAAAGAAAATATTACATATACCTTCCCTTAAAGGGTTTTCGTCGTATATAATGCCCTGTACCAGGTTCCGCTAAGAGTTTCCCTTTATCAACCACAATCCTGCCACACGAAATAACGGTCTCCACAGTTCCTTTTCCTTTTAACCCCTCGTACGGTGTGTAGTCCACATTTTGGTGATTGGTATCCACCGAAACGGTAAAGGGTTTTTGGGGATCTAAGATAACCACATCGGCATCACTCCCGACCGCAATGGTCCCTTTGTTGGGAAACATCCCGAAAAGCTTTGCTGGAGCCGTGGAAATAACCTCCACAAAACGATGCAGGTTAATCCGCTTTTTCAACACTCCTTCCGAAAAGATCAGGGAAACCCGGTTTTCAATCCCAGGTGCCCCGTTAGGGATTTTGGAAAAGTCCCCACGCCCCAATTCCTTCTGCCCCTTGAAATTAAAGGGACAATGGTCTGTGGAAACAACCTGGAGATCACCCATCTGAAGAGCCTTCCAAAGTGCTGCTTGGTCCTCTTTCGACCGAAGAGGAGGCGACATCACATATTTCGCACCATTGAAATCCGGTTCTTCATAGTTCTTATAGCTCAACAAGAGATACTGGGGGCACGTCTCAGCATAGGCAGGAAATCCTGCATCACGGGCCGCCTTCACCTTTTCCAGAGCTTCGCGGCAGGTAAGGTGAACGATATAAATCGGCGCACCCGCCATCTGGGCCACGGCAATCCCACGTCCCGTGGCTTCACCTTCCGCCTCGGGAGGGCGGCTTAACGCGTGATATTTCGGCTCCGTCTTCCCATTTTTAATCATATCCGACACAAGAATATCGATAATATCTCCATTTTCTGCATGGATCATCACCAAGGCTCCAGAGGCATCAGCCCTTTTCAAAATCCTGTATAAGGCCCCGTCATCAATCATCAGGGATCCTTTATAGGCAAGAAAGCACTTAAAACTTGTAACCCCTTCCTTTACCATTTCCGGTATCTCCGCCAGAACATCCTCATTCAGGTCACAAATCGCCACGTGAAACCCATAGTCGATAACGGCTTTGCCTTTTGCCTTGTTCATCCAAGTCTCGAAGGCGTCCCGAAGACGCATCCCCTTTCCCTGGATGGCGAAATCGACGATCGTGGTAGTCCCGCCAAAGGCCGCTGCAATGGTTCCTGTTCTAAAATCATCGCTTGAAGTCTCACCCATAAATGGCATATCCAGATGGGTATGTATATCGATGGCCCCAGGAAACACATACTTCCCTTTCGCATCGATTTCGGTATCTGCCTTCCCAGCTACCTTACGGGCAAGCTCGGTAATCTTCCCCTTATGAATCCCGATCTCTCCTCTAAATTCATCGGTCGCAGTGATGACATGCGCATTAACGATCTTTATATCCATGACAAACCTCCTTGATTCAAAAGGTTACAAACCGGCAATAGGCAGAGCAGGCTCCGTCCATCCTAACCCCAGTCTTTTTAATGTCTTTCGTTCCGGGATTCCTTCTTCCGACCACCCTCTAAGGCCGTAATATTCACCCAACATCATCCCAAGATGCGGCAGGTTTCCCCGAGATTTTCCACTCGGCCTGGCATGAGCAAACAAACGGGGAGGAAGGGTGTCATCTTTTCGGCTGATGCCAAGTCGGACATTGTACATCCGCTTGAGGTTGAACAAACGCTCACCCAAGATCATCATATCTTCCGGCGTTACATCCCACCCTGTCACGGCCCTAACCCACCCGGCAATCTGGGTGGGACCTACACTTGCAAGAAATAGGAATTTACACAACCCCATGGGGTTAAAAATGCTCATGTAATTTTGCATATCGTAAGCAATTTTCCCTTTTCCTTCATTAGACAAGACATCCGGAGGCTCTGTGTACCCCAGGTCCGGCACCTGAATCCCTCTACCCAAGAAATAGGACAGGGCTCCGAGGTGACAGGCTCCGCGATTTTCCGTAGCGTAGTTCACCGCCATGGAAGTAAAGGCTCTGGGATCATGAAAGGCAAATTCGAGACCCTTCGTCTGGACGCTATACTCGATAGCATTCTTTCCGATCTCTATAGCTGCCCGCTTCGTCCCTTTTCCCAGAATTTGCCCAAATCCTTTCTTCTCGCCGATCTCCCGGGTTAAGGTCAGAATGGCCTCTGCACTTCCCCACACCACCTCCAAGCCATCTGTATCATCTTTTGTGACGATCCCCTTTTCATAGAGTTCCATGGCAAAAGCGACAGCCGCGCTCGTAGAGATGGTATCTAGCCCATACCGGTTGCACAAGTCGTTGGCCGCTATAATAACTTCCACATCATCATTCATGCAGTTGGCGCCAAATCCCGCCAACGTCTCATATTCCGGGAAATGTCCATAAATTCCTGCATAGGGTCCTGAATCCAATCGTATCAGCTTAGAGCACCGGATTGGACATCCATAGCAAGCATGATGGGAATCCAGGACCTTCGGCAACCAGGTTTGTGCTGTTGTCTTTTTCGCACCTTCCTCCCAACTTCCTAACCGCCAATTCTTAATAGGGAGATCACCCCATGCCTCTACAGCAAGAACCCCTCCTGCCGTTCCATAATTGGACATGCCCGCCGCCTTCTCCTTGATCACTGGAATCTCTTTCTTTAAAAGGGCCTTTAACGAAGACGTATCGAAAACGGAAACCCGCTGTGTTCCTCTTACTGCAATAGCTTTCAGGTTTTTGGCTCCCATGAGAGCCCCCAGTCCACCCCGGCCAGCGGCCCGTCCAAGCCTACCATCGAACATGATTCCAGCCACCAGAACTTGTTTCTCACCAGCTACCCCTATACAAGCAACCCTTGCCCTCGAATCGTTTTCCGCCTTGACAGCCTTCTCTGTGTCAAAGGTATCTTTCCCCCAAAGACTGGAAGCATCCTTTATGGAAACATTCCCATCAGAAATGTATAGATAGACAGGGTTCTTAGAAGCACCGTGGACGATAATACCGTCCCATCCAGCAGATTTGAGCTCCGCACCCCAATAACCCCCAACGTTGGACTCGTTCCATATCCCCGTTAGGGGCGATTGCGCACACACTGTCGTTCTCGACGCCGAAGGGACTGGTGTCCCCGTCAACAACCCCGGCAAAAAAATCATGGGATTCTCGGGTGACAAAGGATCACACTCTTTAAATTCTTCAAAAAGTATGCTGGCGGCCAGCCCACTGCCGCCAGCATACTTTTTTATCTCTTCCTCTGTGATCTCACGCTCATGAATGGCACGTTCCGCCAGATCAACTTCTAGCAGTTTACCCCACCAGCCATACCCCATATGTTTACTCCTCATCCTTGATCTTAGGTTATACCAATTACGGGAGGAGCTTGATCATATCTCCATAGGTTTCAGGTCGCCTATCCCTAAAGAACTGCCACACATTCCGCACTTCTTTTATCATATCGAAATCCACATCTCCTATAACCACCTCGTCCTTGTCGCGGCTTCCCTCAGTGATAATCTGCCCTCTCGGGTCACAGATGTAGCTCGTTCCGTAAAACTCTCCAATATCCCAGGGTTGCTCATGACCGATCCGATTGATGGCCGCGATGAAATACCCGTTGGCAACTGCATGGGCTGGCTGCTCCAGCTTCCATAAATACTCAGACAACCCTGCAACCGTAGCAGAAGGATTGAAAACTATCTCGGCACCGTTCAACCCCAGCAACCTGGCACCCTCAGGGAAATGCCGGTCGTAACAGATGTAAACCCCAATCCTTCCATAGGCCGTTTGGAATGTGGGATACCCGAGGTTACCGGGTTTGAAGTAAAACTTTTCCCAGAATCCCGGAGCAACATGGGGAATATGGTTCTTGCGGTACTTACCCAAATAAGTGCCATCCGAGTCAATCACAGCAGCAGTATTATAATATACCCCAGCCATCACTTCCTCATAGATCGGAACAACCATCACCATTCCATGCTTTTTGGCCAGCTCCATCATCAGTTGTACCGTGGGACCATCCGGGATTCGCTCTGTTGCCTCATACCATTTCACTTCCTGCTCCGCTGGGAAATATGGCCCGTAAAAAATCTCTTGAAGGCAGAGCATTTGTACACCCTTGGCCGCTGCCTCCTCAATTAGTTTTACATGCTTGTCGATCATGGCCTTCTTAATAACATCCACCGGTTCCGTCCCGGAGACCTCATTCTTCGCCTGAATAAGCCCCACCTTCACTATTCTTGCCATCCTATCCTCCTCTAAAAATATTTATTGTGCATTTTGAATACATCTTAACCACACCCGTTTCATTCTGTCAAGGCTTTTCAGGCCCCCAAACGACATTATAAAGAATCATAACAAACTCTGTTTGCAATCTGAGTATGTCCGAAACACCTCAACAAACTTGACAAACAAGTTTTGGACTGTTAATAAATCTAATATAATGGGAAAGGGTTTTGTTTTTTAGGCAAACATCTTAGGAAGGGAGGATTTGAGATTGGAAAGATCAGCAGAAAGAGCACCATTGTTTTTGGAAGAAATAAGAGGGGGGTTAAACCTTACCCTGGCAACGGAAGAGGCTTCCCGATGCCTACTTTGCTTTGACGCCCCTTGCAGTCAGGCATGTCCTGCAGGAACAGACCCAGGAAGATTTATCCGAAAATTACGATTCAGGAACGTAACGGGTGCTATTCGCACCATCAAAGAGAATAACCCGTTCGGCTGGACCTGTGGCGCTGTATGCCCAACCGCAAAGCTCTGTGAATTGGCCTGTTCGAGAACCGCCCTCGACCGCCCCATTCAAATCGGGAACATTCAGCGCTTCCTCATGGAACATGGTTGGATCATGGGTTTCTCACCCATCAAAAAGCCTAAAACCACAGGCAGGGGAAAGGTGGCAGTTGTCGGGAGTGGTCCTGCAGGATTGACCTGTGCCCGGGAACTAACTCTTCAAGGATATGAGGTCACAGTCTTCGAGAAGAAAGACCGGCCCGGCGGAAATCTACGCTATGGCATTCCACCTTTTCGGCTTTCAGAAGAAGGTGTCCATCGTGAGATAGAAGAAATTGTATCCCTCGGGGTTATAATAAAAACGAACACCTCAATCGAAGGAGAAAATGGTCTCCAAAAGCTTAGAGACGAGGGATTCCAAGCCGTGTTTCTCTCAACAGGCCTTTGGGAGCCGATCCGGCTCGGAATCGATGGAAGTGATCTGGAGGGTGTCTTAAGCGCCACAGAATTTCTTGGGAGCCTGAGGAATGGTCAGGCAGATAGGATTGAAAAGAAGGTAAAAGGACACACAGTGGCCGTCATCGGTGGGGGATCCGTGGCCATGGATACCGCCATGTGGGCCAAAAAGATTGGGGCAAAAGACACCTATGTCCTCTATCGGAGATCGTACTTGGAGATGCCAGCGGAGGAAAAGGAAAAGATTCAGGCTTTGAATGAAGGCATCCACTTTCTTATTCTGACACAGCCGGTCAAGTTTGAAGGTCAGGACACCCTCACCTCCGTTATCTGCCGTCGCACAAAATTAGGCGACCCTGATGACTCCGGAAGACGTCGACCCGAAGAGATTCCCGGGTCAGAATTCGAGCTTCCCATCGATGTGGCCATCGAAGCACTGGCCACCCGCCCCGCTACGGAGGTGAAAAAAATAGCTTCTAATCTTGCTTGGGAAAATGGGGTCATTTCCGCCTCTGAAGAAACCGGTCAAACCTCCCTTCCCTGGGTCTATGCGGGTGGAGATATTGTCCGAGGGCCCGCCCTTGTGGTTGAAGCCGTGGCCGATGGGAAAAAGGCAGCAGAAGCTATTGTCCAACACTTAGAAGGGAAAGGGGAATAAAACGATGAAAGATCTTAGTATAGATTTCTGCGGGATAAAGTTTATGAATCCATTTATGCTCTCTTCCTCCCCCGTGTCAAACTGCGCGGAAATGATCGCCCGTGCCTTCGACGCCGGTTGGGGAGGTGTGGCCTATAAGACCCTTGGGACTCAGGTTGAAAAGATCATACATCCGTCCCCGAGGCTGAATAAGTATAACAACCAGGCATGCCGGATGGTCGGACTTCAGAATGTTGAACAGATCTCCGATCGGCCGCTGGGGCACAATCTGAAAGATATCAAGTGGCTCAAGAAACACTACCCAAAGCACCGTGTTGTGGCCAGCATCATGGGATTCTCCAATAAGGAATGGGAAATCCTGGGGAAGGCTGCGGAAGATGCGGGAGCAGACATGATAGAGCTCAACTTTTCCTGCCCTCACATGGCGATCGAAGGATCCGGATCCAAGGTAGGTCAAGCCTTTGATCTGGTTGAGATGTTTACTGAAACTGTCAAAAAAGCCGTTTCGATCCCCGTCATGGCCAAAATGACTCCAAATATCACCGACATGAACGAACCAGCCATGTATGCCAAGAAGGGGGGCGCGGACGCGATTTCGGCCATCAACACACTCTCGGCCATTACGGAGATTGGCCTGGATGACCTGGTTCCAAAACCCAATGTCTTCGGTAAAGGCGCAACCAGCGGATACTCCGGCCCATGTGTCAAACCTGTGGCACTTCGCTTCATGGCCGACATGGCCCAAAATCCGGATCTGGGGCTTCCCATCTCCGGAATCGGGGGGATTGAAACCTGGATCGACGCCCTGGAATTCCTCCTCCTCGGGGCCTCCACCATTCAGGTAACGACAGGCATCATCCATTACGGGTACCGGATTGTGGAAGACATGATAGAGGGACTTTCCGATTACATGGAGGAAAAGGGTTTCAGCTCCGTCTCGGAAATCGTGGGCAGGGCGCTCCCGAATGTTCATCATACCGATGAATTCGACCTGAGCCGACAGGGGGTCGCGGAATATGATCTGGATCGGTGCATCGGGTGCGGCCAGTGCTACATCATCTGCCAGGATGGCGGGGGACAGGCCCTCTCGTGGGACGCGGAAAATCGGCGACCGGTAATGGACGAGGATCGGTGCCTCAGCTGCATGGCATGCTCCTTCATCTGCCCTGTGGAAGACTTGATTCACTATAAGGAGATGCCAAAGGGCTGGGTCCGCCACGATCCAGAACCCAAGGAAGACTGATCAGAAGAGCCGCCCTTTTGGGCGGCTTTTTTAATACTCATACTTCCCAACATCCAATCGTGCGCAAAAGAATTTAACGGAGCAGTTAATCTTGGAAAGTCAAGAGAAAAATTGGGGTATATGGCCGGATTGTCCGGGTTTCCTTAGACAGGGATCGGCGAATCTTTATACCCGTGGTTCGGGACAGTCCCAAGTGGAAGCGGCTGTATGCCAGGTGGACCGCCGTGGAC
>JALTIG010000229.1:0-37163 GCA_027004185.1 bacterium
CTCCAATGTGAACCATTGAAATAAACTCGAATGTGAACCACTGAGCCAACCTCTTTTTCTATATTCTTACATCTATTTCATTTCTTTTCCAGAACCTTTTTGAAGACATCGATCGCCTTGCTAAACCTTTTTTGGTGGAAATAGATCAGGCCAATCTTTAGATTTACACTTACTTCCTCCTCTCCGGTTTTTCTCAATTCCTTCAGCAGCCGGAGCGCCCGATCCATTTTATTCTCCTGGATATAGATCTGGCTCAGGTACCATTTCGCATCTTCATTCTGGGGGTCTATCCTTAGAAGATGAAGATAGATCTTCTCTGCCTTGGTATGCGCCTTCTGCCGCATGTAGAGGGTGGCAAGTGCCTCAAGAGCGGGGATAGAATCCGGTTGTCTCTTTAAGACCTTCTGGAGATGTTGTTCTGCCTTTTTCCAAAAATCGATCTGTAGGTAGATTCGGCCGAGGTAAAAATTTCCCATGATGGAATCGGGATGACGCTTAAGAAGGGCCTTGAGGGTTTCGATGGCCTTTTCGTAGTTTTTCTGGTCTGCGTAGAGTGAGCTGAGAAAGAGATATGGCTTGGTCCTGTTCGGGGCCAGCTTTAGAACCTCTTCGAAGGAAGAAGCGGATTCCTTCCACTGCCTATTGTCGTAATAGAGGTTACCGAGCAGCTCGTAAACCCCCGGATTGTCTGGATAGAGCTCCCTCGCGATCTTGGCCTCGGCGATGGCCTCTGGCAGGCGACCCAGGCTCCAGAGGAGCTTCGCCACCTCCATATGGAGGGGGAGGGATGCGGGGTCAAACTGTATAGCTTTTCGATAGGCTTTCAGCGCACCGGTAGCGTCTCCGTTGAGCCATTTTGTTCGTGCAACCAGGTATGCATAGATGGCCTTTGGATCTGTCGGTGCCTCTCGAAGGGTCACCTTCATGCGGTGGGTTACAATTACTCTTGGATGCGGGGTACAAGCTGCAAGCATCCCAAAGAGTATTAGGAACACGACCCAGTACAGCACCCGGGTGATATCTTCTTGAAAGGATTTGATCTCAAGCATTGCGGAGGGGACACTCCTTTTAAAATCCCATGTAATCCAGGATGGGCCTCTTCTCAGGCGGAAAGGTCACGGGAGGTTTCGATTGCTTGATGGCATTGTCAGGATCCTTCAAGCCGTGACCTGTCAGGGTTGCCACCACGACCTCCCCATGGCCGAGTCCCATGGTATCCTTGTAACGAAGGATTCCTGCAATGCCCGCGGCGGAGGCCGGTTCACAGAAAATCCCCTCTGTTTCCCCCAGAAGTTTATAGGCCTCGAGGATCTCTCTATCCGAGACCATTTCGATCCCTCCCCCCGATTCATCCCGGGCGGCTTCCGCTGTTTTCCAGGAGGCGGGGTTGCCAATCCGGATGGCCGTTGCCACGGTCTCCGGTTTCTCAATCGGGTATCCCCTGACAATGGGGGCTGCCCCCTCCGCCTGGAACCCCCACATCCGTGGCAGGCGCCTCGTTACGTTTCTTTCGTAATACTCTTTGTATCCCTTCCAGTAAGCAGTGATGTTTCCCGCGTTTCCCACGGGAAGGACATGTACATCCGGAGGAGCGCCTATGACATCACAGATCTCAAAAGAGGCGGTTTTTTGCCCTTCGATCCGATAAGGATTGATGGAATTTACGAGGGTTACGGGGTAACTTTTTGAAATTTCCACCGCCAGTTTTAGGGCCTCGTCAAAATTCCCTTCCACCTGGATAACCTCGGCTCCATGCATCATCGCCTGGGAGAGTTTCCCCAGAGCGATTTTCCCCTCGGGAATCAACACGTAGGCCTTCAGGCCACTTTTGGCGGCGTATGCCGCGGCAGAGGCGGATGTATTTCCCGTTGAGGCGCAGATCACGGCTTTTGCCCCCTCTTCCACCGCCTTGGAGATAGCCAGGGTCATTCCACGGTCCTTAAAGGATCCTGTTGGGTTAACGCCCTCATATTTAAGGTAGAGATCGATCTTTACACCCAGGGCTTTTGTCAGGTTCTTGGCGGGAAGCAGCGGTGTATTCCCCTCCAGTAGGGTTACCACGTGCCTCTCCTCCTTCATGGGGAGATACTCCCAATAATGCCGAATCACGCCTTCCCAGTGCCTCATTCCCTTCTTCCCTTCTTATTTCAGATCCTGCTCGATATGTAGAGCAAGGGTTGGTTTCATGACCACATCCAACTGATCGATGATCTTCAAAGCCGCATCGACCTGTCGCCAGGTTGTATCATGCGTGACCATGACAATGGCCACCGGCTCTTCCCCTTTCCCCTTCTGAATCACGGAGGAGAGGCTGATACCGTTCTCCCCCAGGATCCCGGAGATCTTGGACAAAACCCCTGGCCGATCGACCGTCATCATCCGCAGGTAAAATGCCCCTTTGACCTCACTGGCATCCTGGATAATAGCCTCCCGAAACGCAGGAGGGGGATATCCCAGAGGGGGAAGGTTATACGTACATCCCTGGGACAACTGGCGGGCAATGGAGATGATGTCGCTTACGACGGCGCTTCCCGTAGGGAACATCCCCGCCCCTTTCCCATAGTAAAGGGTGCTTCCCACAAAGTCTCCGATCACATGGATCGCGTTGTACACCCCTTTAACCTTTGCCAGCAGGTGGTGTTCCGGGATCATCACGGGATGGACCCGTATCTCCAGCTCCCCGTCCTGCCAGCGACCCACGGCGAGAAGCTTGATGACCAGCCCCAGTGCGTGCGCATACCTTACATCGAGTTGGCTAATGGATCGGATCCCCTTCACAGGGATGGCGTCAAAGGGAACGCGAACCCCGAAGGCAAGGGTGCTCAGGATGGCGATCTTGTGAGCTGTGTCGATCCCATCCACGTCATAGCTGGGATCGGCTTCCGCGTACCCCTTGGCTTGGGCCTCTGAAAGGGCCTCTTCGAAGTCCATCTCCGCCTCATCCATCCGGGTCAGGATATAGTTTGCCGTCCCGTTCAGGATGCCATGAATAGACTGGAATTGATTGGCGCAAAGCCCTTCCCGAACGCTTCTCAGGATGGGAATCCCCCCTCCCACACTTGCCTCAAACGCGATATTCGTCCCGTTTTCATCCGCTGTTTCAAACAGTTCCCACCCCCGGGTAGCCAACAAGGCCTTGTTTGCCGTGACGACATACTTCCCATGCCTGAGTGACTCCTTGATAAAGCGTGCCGCTGGCTCGTAGCCACCGATAAGCTCTACCATAATATCCACGTCAGGGTCATGGATCACTTCCTCCGCATCCCGGGTTAGAACAGCAGGGTCCACGGGGATCCCGCGGTCTGTTTCTATGTCAAGATCCGCGATCTTACGAATGTCCAGATACAGGTTCGTCCTCTCATGGATTAACTCCCGATTTTCCTGCAAGATCTTTACCGTGCCTGCCCCGACCGTTCCGAAACCTATGATCCCGATACCTACATGATCCTTCACCTGTTCCCCCTATAAGATGGCGCGAATCCCACGGATTGCCTGTTTGATTCTCTGTTCATTTTCCACAAGGGCAAAACGGACATACCCCTCCCCTTCCTCCCCGAAGCCAATCCCGGGTGACACGGCCACTTTGGCCTTTTCAATCAGCATCTTGGAAAATTCCAGGGAGCCCATTGCTCGATACGGTTCCGGGATCCTTGCCCAGACAAACATGGTAGCCCTCGGTTTTTCGATATCCCAACCAACGCGATTCAGCCCCTCGACCAGGGTGTCCCGGCGCCTTCGATAGGTTTCAGCGATCTCGGCCACGCAGGATTGGTCCTCGTTTAACGCGATGATGGAGGCGATCTGGATCGGCTGGAAGATCCCGTAATCGAAGTAGCTCTTGAGCTTTTTTAAGGCGCCGATGATATCCCGGTTTCCCACGGCAAATCCCACGCGCCATCCCGGCATGCTATAGCTCTTAGAGAGGGTATAAAACTCGACCCCCACCTCCTTCGCACCGGGGACGGACATCATGCTGGGTGGCTGGTATCCATCAAAGCCCAGATCGGCATAGGCAAAGTCGTGCACCACCATCAGGTCATGGGCCTTGGCAAAACCCACGAGGTTTTCAAAAAAGGCCCTGTCCACGGTTCGGGTGGTTGGGTTATGGGGGAAACTGACGATGACCATCTTCGGCTGGGGCCACATGTGCCTGGCTGCGCTGGCCAGACGTTCGAAGAAATCCCCCTCCCCTTCCATGGGGACACTCCGTAGATCCGCTCCCGCCATCACCACCGAGTAGATATGGATGGGATAGGTGGGGGTCGGAACGAAGACCACCTCTCCCGTTCCCAAGGTTGCCAGGGCCAGGTGAGCCAATCCCTCCTTCGAGCCAATGGTTACGATGGCCTCCTCTTCTGGGTCGATGGTGACCCCATACCGCCGCTTGTACCAGTTTGCGATGGCAAGCCGTAGTTTGTAGATGCCACGTGATACCGAGTAGCGGTGATTTCTCGGGTTCTGAGCCGCCTCGATGAGCTTGTCCACGATATGTTTGGGGGTAGGTATGTCCGGGTTTCCCATGCCCAGGTCGATAATATCCTCGCCCCGGCGGCGTGCTGCCATCTTCAGGTCATTGACGATGTTGAAGACATAGGGGGGCAGCCGTTTGATTCGGTGAAATTCCCTCATAAACATCCCTCACAAGGTTCCATAGTTTAATATCCATTCTTAACATACCCCCATCCTGTTTTCAATAAAACCTTTTCAATTCGGGTGGGTTTCATGTATAGTGAAGGCATGGAGAAACCGGGATATCCCTTAAACCCTCAGCAGCTCCAAGCGGTCACCTACACGGAGGGGCCTTTGATGATCTTCGCCGGTGCGGGGAGTGGGAAGACACGTACCCTGACCTATCGATTTGCCTATCTCATCCAGAGCCAACGTGCCCATCCCACTCAGATCCTTGCTGTTACCTTCACAAACAAGGCCGCGAGGGAGATGCGGGAAAGGATCGGCAGGATCACCCGCATTCGGCCGCAGGGCCTTTTCATCTCTACCTTTCACGCCTTCTGCCTATGGATGCTGCGGACCTACGGGAAAGAGATAGGGCTTGATCCGAGGTTCGCCATCCTGGACGATTCCGACCAGAAACGCCTGATGGGGACCCTCTTTAAGGAGCTGCAGATCAATTCACGGGTGCTTACCCCCCGGCGGGTACTCTGGGAAATTCAGCATGCCAAGGCCCATGGGATATCCTCCCAAGCCTACACGCCTTCCGGTCCCTACGACCTTATTGGGAAACGGGTGGCGGAGATCTATGAGATCTACGAGAAACGTATGAAGACATTGAACGCACTGGATTTCTCGGACCTGCTCCTGTATGCCTATCGCCTAATGTCATCGTCGGGAGAGGTTCTCACACGCTTACGAGAGGCCCTTCCGTACGTCATGGTGGATGAATACCAAGACACAAACTTCATCCAGTACCAGATAGTACGACTCCTCACGTGGGAGCACCGGAACCTCTGTGTAGTGGGGGATGATGACCAGTCTATCTATTCCTGGCGGGGGGCCAACAAGGAGAATATCCGTCTGTTTCACCAGGATTTTCCAGAGGCAACGGTCATCAAGCTGGAGCAGAACTATCGATCAACAAAGACCATTCTGAAATGCGCCTCGCACCTGATTCGGCATAACAGCTCGAGAACGGAAAAAACGCTCTGGACGAAAAATGATACCGGCGATCCGGTCATCCTCTGCCGAGCGGATAGTGAGGAGGGGGAGGCGAAATGGGTGATCCAGACCATTCAATCGCTCCATACGGAGGGCCATCGCTGGCAGGATTTTGCCATCTTTTATCGAACCAACGCCCAGTCGCGGGTGCTGGAGGAACAACTGATACACCAGGGCATCCCGTACCAAATCTTTGGGGGGTTTCGGTTCTATGATCGCAAGGAGATCAAGGATATCCTGGCCTATCTCCGTTGTCTCATCAATCCACAGGATGAGCTCTCCCTCCGTCGGGCCATCTCTGCCCCTTCCCGGGGGATCGGGAAAGGCACCCTCGATCAGGTTAAGGTCTATGCACTGGACAGGGGACTCCCCTACCTGGAGGCTATGGGTAAGATCTGCGAGGAACCCGATTTCCGCATGAAAAAACGGATGCGCCCCTTTTATGATTGGCTGATAAAGCTCCGCTCAGAGGTGCGCCGGGAGCCCCCTTCCACCCTCCTTTTGAAGATCGTGGAGGAGTCAGGATACCTTGCCCCCTATCGGGGAAGCGGGGATCCTCATGCCCAGTCGATCGTGGAAAACGTGGAGGAACTGATCTCTGCGATGGAAAGCTACGAACAGGAAACGGAAAGGCCTACCATTGAGGATTTTCTGGATCACGTGACCCTTATGACCGATACAGATACCCTGAATGAATCCGCCGGTCGGGTTACCCTCATGACCCTCCATAGCGCCAAGGGGTTAGAGTTCCCCGTTGTCTTTATCACGGGGCTTGAGGAGGGCCTCTTTCCCCATGAACGGAGCCTGCTCGATGAGGGAAAGGTAGATGAGGAGCGTCGACTCTTTTACGTGGGGATCACCCGGAGTTGTCGACGCCTCTTACTCAGTTACTCCGAGCAGCGATACCAGTTCGGGAAAACGGCTCTCCGGATGCCCTCGAGGTTTCTCAGGGAACTTCCCGTTGACGCCGTGGTCCTTGCAAACGAAAGGCCCTCCGCTCCCACTTTCCCTCCTCACCTGGCCTCTCCCGAGGGAAAAGGGGCATCCTGGCCCTCGCCTTCCGGGCAAGGGCCAGGGGAGTATCAGGTCGGGCAACAGGTGAGGCATCCCATCTTTGGGAGAGGGACAATCCGGGTAAAAGAGGTCAACGATCGAAACCCCAAGCTGCTGATCCATTTTGAGGGGGTGGGCCTAAAACTCATCTATCCCAGGTTTGTGGAACTTGAAATCGTATGAGATCTTGTGGTTCAGGACCAAGGGCATAGAGAGAGGAGTAGAAATATAAAAGCGATAGGGAGGAGTCAGATGACGGACGAGAGGCAGTACATCATCGATGACATGACCATCAAGGAATCGTGGCGGCTGTTCAAGATTATGGCCGAGTTTGTGGATGGGTTTGAAAAGCTGGGGGATCTTTATCCCGCAATCGCCATCTTCGGATCGGCGCGCATGAAATCCACCGATCCCATCTATACGAAAGCGGAAACCATCGCCCGCCTTCTCGCAAGAAAGGGGTATAACATCATTACGGGGGGAGGGCCAGGAATCATGGAGGCAGCCAACAAGGGGGGTGCAGAGGGAGGCACCCACTCCATCGGCCTGAACATCGAGCTTCCCTTTGAGCAGAGGCCTAACGAGTTTGCCGATGTTCAGATGAGCTTTCAGTATTTCTTTGTCCGCAAGGTCATGCTGATCAAGTATTCCGTTGCCTATATCATCATGCCGGGTGGGTTCGGAACCCTAGATGAGATGTATGAGGCCGTTACCCTGATCCAGACGAAAAAGATCCGGCCCTTCCCTGTCATCCTCGTAGAGAGTGACTATTGGCGGGGGATGATCGACTGGATCAAGGGAGAGATGATCCCAAGGGGGATCGTTACCCCTGAAGATCTGGATATTATGCAGGTGATTGATGACCCGGAGGAGATTGTCCACACGATTCAGCGGATCGTGTTGATTTGAGGGCATGGCAGAGGCATAACATTAAAAAATTTTCATTAAAAAAATCTAATTTTTCTCTTGACAAACGGAAAAACGGGGGTTATAGTGTCTTTTGGAAGGGGGGAACCCCTTCTAAAAAAGGGAAAGGAGGTGAAGAAGGAGGTTTTAGGCAGTTTTTGGGTAAGGTAAAGGATGCAAGGAGAAACAGGAACAACCAAAAACAGAAGGAGTAACCTATGAAGAAATTTGTTTTATTAGGTGCGGTGGTGGCATTGGTGTTTGGCATGGCGTTTGTGACACTGCCCAGTGTGGCGCAGGCCAAGGTGAGCCAGCCGGTGATAACCACGGGGGGTGCCAAAAAGTTCGTCTTCTACGGCTATGTCAAGTTCCGGATGAACTATGAAGACAAGGCTGCCTCGGTGGCCGGTGGCTTTTATGATGGTAGGCGTGTTCCGTACGATGATACAACGGCAGGCGAAAATGACCGGATCAATTTCAATGCCCGCCAGACCCGTTTCGGATTCAAGGCATTCGGGGATTCCTTTGATGGGTGGAAGACCGCTGGTCGGATGGAATTTGACATGTACGGCGGTGGGCACAACCACCACAGCGAGGTACCTCGGATGCGGATCGGCGAGATCTACCTGATCAAAGGGAACACCCGAATCACAATAGGGAAAGGTTGGGCCATGTTCGGAACCCGTCATGCCCCGATGGTTGAAAACTTTGGTTCCATCGTTGGGGATGGATTCCGGAGGGCTGAACGAATCGATATCGCCCAGAAGTTCCCCAGCGGAGAGAATACCTTTGGAGCCGAGTTGATGATCATGACGTATGACGATAACGTCGTCAATGAATTCAACAGTGAAAAGGGGAAAACGTACAAATATGATTTCAACACGGAATGGTTGGGTTTCCCCTATACGAGCGTCGAGCTCTCCTTAGTGAGCAAGGCCCTCGGTTACGCCGGTGGCAAACCCCTCGGTTTGTGGTTACAGGGGATCTATGGTAACATGAAGGCACCGGACATCTATGAAAACGGTAAAAAGATACACACCCCCGACGACAGCTATAATGTCTATGGTGTCGAGTTAGATTACTACGTGCCGATCATCTCCTCGAAGGATCGCGGCCAGAAGGCCGGGAACCTGGCCCTGTCCGGGAAGGGCTGGTACGGCCAGGCCCTTGGGAACGCCGATCTGCTGTGCAACATGTACACGGTGGTCCAAAAACCTAATGGAGGCAGCTTGAACGAAGTGAAAGGGTACGGCGGATGGGTTGGTCTCTCCTACTGGATCACGAATACGGTCTGGATGGATGTCTATGGCGGTTACGAAGGGATCGATACCAAGCATTACTATCCCGGTAGTATGGTTGAAGACAACTACGAGATCACGGGCAACATCTGGTGGAGACCGGCCAGAAGCATTATGTTCGGCCTCGAGTACGCCTGGATAGATAACGAGTTCTACAAGTATGACGCGAATCACAATGACAACGCGAAACTGAATTCCATTGCCTTTGTTGCCTACTACTTCTTCTAAGATCCGACGAGAAGGGGAAACCTGAAAGGCCCGGGGGCCTCCCGGGCCTTTTTTGTGCCCACCGATCCCGAGGAGTCCCAAGGGGTAGCCTGGGTTATGAAAGGGTGTCTACGTAGAGGAGGCGATAGGTGCGTACCCCCAATCCCATCCTCTCGGCATGCCGCAACTGGCCTGTCCAGTCAATCCTTGGGTACTGTTTTTCAAACGGGTTTTCGATGGTTTCGTAGGGGAGGTGAAGGGCCTCTCGAATCTCTTTCGGAGGGGAACAGATAAGGTCGACCGAGGCCTGGTCCACCGCCACGGGATCCGTGGAGGCCACGATACCGATGGAAGGGGCAATGGGGACACCGGAGTGAGGGGTGCAGTCGCAGACAGGGCTGATATCCCAGACGAAGTTAAAAAAGAGGCTGGTTTCCCGTTTGCCCTTCAAGGCACCGGTAGCGTACTCCGCTAACTTTTCCTGGAAGACAGGGATGGTTTCGTTCCACTGGATCTGGATGGCGTTTTGGGGACAGGCCGGGATGCATTCGCCGCATCCCACACACCTTTCCGCATCGATATGCGCCTTTTTATCGGTTATGGAGATGGCATCCTGCGCACAAACAGAGACGCAGGTTCCGCACCCCACGCATCTCTTTCGCTTGACCTTCGGGGCCACATTGGAGTGCTGCGCCAGTTTTCCCATCCGCGAGGCGCACCCCATCCCGATATTTTTCAAGGTCCCCCCTATTCCCGCCAGATCATGGGCCTTGAAATGGGTAGCCCCGATGATGGCATCTGCTTCCACGATCTCTTTGGCAATATATGTCTCCTGGAAGTGTTTCCCCTCGATGGGAACGACCTTGTAGGTATTTCCGCGAATCCCGTCCGCAATGACCAGGGGGGCATCTACCACGGCATAGGAGAAGCCATGGCGAATGGCAAGGGCAAGATGTTCCACCCCATTGCTCCGTTCCCCTACGTACAGGGTACAGGTATCGGTCAGGAAGGGGCGAGCCCCGATCCTTTTCAAGTTTTCCACGATTCGCCGGAGGAAGATGGGGCGGATGAATGTGGTGTTTCCCTCTTCCCCAAAGTGGAGCTTGACGGCGGTGAGGCCACGTTTGGGGATCCGTTTTTCTACCTCAAAGAGGGAGAAGATGGTATCGATTTTGTGAAAGAGGTTTCGGTTATACTGGGTGGCAAGGGTTGCAACGGCAACGGTTGGTTCTTTCATGGGACCCTCCCATTCATATTCTTCCTCACAGGGAAATCCCCTCTTCCCCTTTTCTACCATCCCCTTCCTCCCTTGTCCATATCGTTTCTTCTCTCCCTTTCCTTCCCCCGTTCAGCGGGTTTCAAAGGCTATCTTCCCTTCGAGGTAGTGGGAGAGAGGGATCCTTTCCCAATAGGACATTCTCCCCGACCAGAGGGGAAAGGATAACCCGGACTACCTGGGGGAAGAGGAGGAAGAAAACAAAACGGAATTTTTTATTAAGGCCCCACATTGCCTCTTGACAACCCAAGATATTGTGTTAAAAGAGAAGAAAAACACAACATATTGGGGTAGGATATGATGGTTCAGAAAAAGGGGAGGATTCCGAAGGGCCTGGAGACACCGAAGATCGGAGAGAATGCTCTCACCGTTCTAAAACGCCGTTATTTGAAAAAGGATGCGGATGGAAATCCGATCGAATCCCCTGAGGAGATGCTATGGCGTGTTGCCCGATTCATCGCCCAGGCCGACGAGAAGTATGATGCCTCTTCTGATATCGAAACACTTGCACGAGAGTTTTACCACCTAATGGCTCGATTCGATTTTCTTCCCAATTCCCCCACCTTGATGAATGCGGATCGGGAACTAGGGCAACTCTCCGCCTGTTTCGTATTACCAATTGAGGATTCCATGGAAAGTATCTTCACCACCCTAAAACATGCCGCCCTCATCCATAAGAGCGGTGGGGGCACGGGATTCTCGTTCTCCCGCATCCGCCCGAAGAATGACATGGTCCTCTCCACAAAGGGGATCTCGAGCGGCCCCATTTCGTTCATGAGGGTCTACGACGCCGCCACCGAAACGATCAAACAGGGAGGGACCCGACGAGGTGCCAACATGGCTATTCTGAACGTGGACCACCCCGATGTCATGGAATTCATCACTGTGAAGGGGATCCGAGGGGAACTTCACAATTTCAACCTCTCCGTAGGGCTAACGGAGTCCTTCATGCATGCCGTGAGTAGAAACAGGTCTTATCCCCTCCTCAACCCCCGCTCGGGGGAGGTGGTTCGGGAGCTCCAGGCCTCGGAGGTCTTCGATCAGATCGTCCATCAGGCCTGGGCAGGGGGGGAACCGGGCATCATCTTCCTCGACCGAATGAACGCCGACAACCCAACCCCGCGCCTGGGGCAGATTGAGAGTACGAATCCCTGCATCTCAGAAGACGCCTGGATCATGACGGCGGGGGGACCGCGTCAAGTGAAAGATCTGCTCCATCGTCCCTTTATGGCGCGGGTGAACGGTCGGGACTTCCCATGCCCTGAGGGGTTTTTCTCCACGGGAAAACGCAAGCTGCTCGCGCTGCGGACCCGGGAAGGGTATCGCCTCCGATTGACGGCAAATCACCCTCTCCTCAAGGTCGTGCACGGAACCCATTACTCGATGGATACCGCGTGGGTTGCTGCAGGGGAGCTTGTCCCGGGGGACCGGATAGTTCTCAACGATCACAAAGAAAACCCAGATTGGGAAGGACCCGGGACCTATGGGGAGGGTTACCTCCTTGGGCTGCTCCTCGGGAACGGCACGCTCAACCGTGATAAAGCGGTACTTTCGGTGTATGGAAACGGCTTCAACGGCATCGGAAGTGTCTTAAAGGAGTCCCTCCGCTTTGTAAAAGTACTTCCCCACCGATCGGATCTCAAGGGGTGGACGCACCTTTCAGATCGGAACGAATACCGTTTGCAAAGCACTTCCCTACGTGATCTTGCTTTCACCTACGGGCTGGACATTGGACATAAAACACCCACCGCCGGCATCGAAATGGCCTCGAGCCAATTCTATCGGGGATTTCTCCGAGGGATCTTTGATGTGGACGGCTCGGTGCACAGCTCGCAGAAAAACGGGGCGAGCGTTCGCCTCGCTCAGTCGGACCTGGGAACCCTGCTAACAATCCAGCGAATGCTGCTGCGCCTGGGGATTGCCTCTCGTGTGTACGAGGACCGTCGTCTCGAAGGAAGAGCATGGCCTTCTGATGGCAAGGGAGTTACGGCTCTATATCCAACCAAGGCGCAACATGCGTTGGTGATTTCTAAGGACAACCTCGTGGACTTCGCCGCTCTCGTTGGATTTTCACACAAAAACAAAGACGGCCTTTTGAACCGTTGCCTCAACGGGTATAAATGCAACTTAAATTACGAACGTTATGTCGCAACGGTTTCGGCAATCAGCCCTATTGGGGAGGAAGAGGTCTTCGACTGCCAGGTACCAGGGATCAATGCCTTCGACGCCAACGGCTTGGTGGCCCACAACTGTGGCGAACAGCCCCTGCTACCTTATGAATCCTGTAACCTGGGGTCCATCAATCTTAGTCGGATGATCAAGGGGAATGATTTCGATTGGGAAAAGCTTCGTGAAACGGTGCGCCTGAGCGTCCATTTTCTTGACAACGTCATCGACATGAACCGGTATCCCTTGAAAGAGATAGAAGAGAGGACCCTGGGGAATCGGAAGATCGGACTCGGTGTGATGGGATTTGCCGATGCCCTTATCAAGCTGGGGATTCCTTATAACTCGGAGGGAGCGTTGGATAAAGCGGCTGAGCTCATGGAATTTATGGACACGGAAGCCCTAATCGCCTCGAGAGAGTTGGCGAAAAAGCGGGGGCCGTTCCCCAACGTGCAAAAGAGTATCTACGCCGAGGACGAGGAACCCCCACGGAATGCCACGCGCACCACCATCGCCCCAACGGGTACCATCAGTATCATCGCAGGCTGTTCCAGTGGCATCGAGCCCCTGTTTGCCCTCTGCTTCACCCGAAATGTCCTTGACAATGACCGATTGATAGAGGTTAATCCCATTTTTAAGGAGAGGATGGAAGAGGAAGGGCTGGCCGAAGAGGAACTCTTTGCGGAGATCCTGAAGACCGGTTCCATCCAGGCCTTGTCCAATATCCCTAAAGAGATCCGGGAGATTTTTGTTACGGCCTATGATGTGACCCCAGAGGATCACATCCGTGTTCAGGCAGCGTTTCAACGGTTTACTAACAACGCCGTGTCCAAAACGGTGAATTTCCCCGCCAACGCTACGGAAGAGGATGTCCGGCGGGTTTACCTCCTTGCGTATGAATTAGGTTGCAAGGGGGTGACCATCTACCGTGACGGGTCACGCGAGGGCCAGGTCCTGACCCGCGGGGCAGAGGAGAAGGGGGAAAGGAAACCGCAAACGGGGAGGATCAAGCGGGAGCGACCCCCCGTCTTGACAGGCCGAACCTACCAGATGACTACGGGATGTGGGGCATTGTATGTCACCATCAACGAGGATGAAAAGGGGCTGTTTGAACTCTTCAACACCATGGGCAAGGCGGGAGGGTGTGCAGCAAGCCAATCAGAGGCCATCGGAAGATTGGTGTCCCTGGCATGGCGGTCCGGTATTCCAGCGGACCCGGTCATCAAGCAACTGATTGGTATCAGTTGCCATAAACCGTTCGGATTCGGCGAGAACCGGATCCTTTCCTGTGCAGACGCCATCGCCAAGGCCATCAAGCTTCATGTTTATGGGAAGCTGACGGAAGAGGACAAACATGTAAATGGGAGGATAGGAGCGTGTCCGGAATGTGGTGGAACAGTGGAACATGAGGGGGGATGCATGGTCTGTCACGCCTGCGGGTATTCGGAGTGTGAATAGATGGAAGAAGGGTCAAAGGGTGAAAGGGAAACAGAGGGCAAAAAGAAGTTCCCTATTGGACCAAAAGCTTCATGTCTAAGGAGCGAAACGAGAGCAGGCAGAAGAACTCAATAAAGAGGCCTTCATCATGTCAGCACAACCCGTGGACTCGTTATTTTGGCCCCTTGCTCCTCTTGGAGCCTTTCCGTTGTTCTTCTCTGATGAAGGCTTCTTATATGTTTATAATATAACCTCGTTTTAAGATTTGTCAAATGGAAAAAGGGAAAAGCTTAAGCCTAAAGGAAATCTTTCATGAACTGGTGGCCGGCGTATTCATTGTGGATGGCCATTCCATGATTCACCGAAACTATCATGCCATTCGAGGGCTTTCAACCTCCAGGGGTTTCCCAACCAATGCCATCTATGGATTTGTCAGGGCACTGAAGAAGCTACTTCACGATTACCAGATCGAACGGATTTTGATCGCCTTTGATGCCAAGGGACCCACGTTTCGCCACAAGGTCTTTGAGAAATACAAGGCCCAGCGCCCCCCCATGCCGGAAGACTTGAAGGTTCAGATTCCCTATATCTTTGAGATTGTTGACGCTCTCGGGATCCCTTCCATCCAGATAGAGGGGTATGAGGCGGATGATATCATCGGGACAGCCGTAGAGTTTCTATCCCGGACTGCCCATCATTGTATCATTGTCACTCTCGATAAGGACATGCTCCAGCTCGTTAACGATCAGGTATGGGTTTACGATCCTAAGAACGATGTCCTACGCGATCCAAAGGCAGTGGAACACCGGATGGGGGTGAAACCCGTCCAGGTCGTGGATCTCCTTGCCTTGATGGGTGACAAGGTCGATAACGTCCCTGGGGTGCCAGGGATCGGCGAGAAAACAGCTCAAAAACTCATTTCGAGATTTGGTTCTCTTGATGAACTGTATGAGAGGCTTGAGGAGGTAACTCCTGCCAGGATTAAATCCCTTTTGGAAAAGCACAAGGATTCCGCGTTCCTGAGCCGTGACTTGGTTATGATCAAAAGGGATGTTCCCCTTGAGGTAACAGAGGCCCTGTTTACGGTGCGGGAAAGGGATAGAGAAAAACTGCGAAAACTTTTTCTGGAATTGGAATTTTTCTCTATGCTGAAGGAACTGACCAGGGAAAAACCCAAATCCGCGGTGAGGTATGAGACCTATGGGACCGTTTCGGATTTGAAGGACCTGGACCATTGGCTGGAAAAGATCCAGGAGAAGGGGTTCTTTTCCCTGGACCTGGAAACCACCTCCGAAGATCCACTTCATGCCCGCCTTGTGGGGGTTTCCCTTGCCGTATCCCCGGGAGAGGCCTGTTACGTTCCCTTGCAGCATGATGGCACATTGAAACTGAACAAGGGCCAACTCCCCACCAAGGTTGTTCTATCCCGTCTGACGCCGTATCTTTCAGATCGCGGGATTGGAAAGATCGGGCAAAATCTTAAGTATGACACCCGGGTCTTGATGAACTATGGGGTAACGCTGGATGGGATCACATGTGACGCCATGGTAGCGGATTACCTCTTAAATCCAACCAAGCGGACGCATAATCTTGACACGATGTCCCTGGAATACCTGGGGCACCAGCCCATAACATATAAGGAGGTCACCGAAAAGGCGGGGGCAGAAGATGGTTTTTGGCAGGTTCCCTTGGCCGCTGCAACCCGATATGCCGCCGAAGATGCCGATCTGGCCTTGCGGCTGTGCGAATTGCTGGCACCGAAAGTAGACGCTCAAGGGATGAAAGATCTGTACGAGACCATTGAACTCCCACTTATTCCAGTTCTGGCGGCCATGGAACATCGGGGTGTTAAGGTGGATCTGGATCAGCTCCGGGAGCTTTCCAAGGAGCTGGAGGCCAAAATGATCCGTCTGGAAGAAAGGATCCATCGCCTTGCAGGTGCCCCTTTCAACATCAATTCACCGAAGCAGCTTTCCGAGATCCTTTTCGATAAACTTGGGTTGAAGTCCATCAAAAAGACAAAGACGGGCCGCTCCACCAATGTGGATGTCCTGATGGCCCTTTCTCTCGAGCATGAATTGCCTGCCCTGGTCCTGGAGTACCGGAGCTTTTCAAAACTTAAGACGGGGTTTGTGGATGCCTTGCCCAAACTGGTGGATGCAAAAACAGGTCGGATCCATACCTCCTTTAATCAGACCGTCACATCCACCGGGCGGCTGAGCAGCAGCAATCCAAACCTTCAAAATATCCCCATTCGCACAGAGGAAGGACAACGCATCCGAGAGGCCTTCATCGCGGAGGAAGGAAACCTTATCCTTTCCGCAGATTATTCCCAGATTGAATTGAGGATTCTTGCGCATCTCTCCAAGGATCCCATACTGATCGAGGCCTTTCTGAAGGATGAGGACGTTCATGCCCGGACAGCCTCGGAGGTGTTCAGGGTTGTCCCTTCCGAGATAACGCCGGAGCTCCGCAGACGGGCCAAGGTGATCAATTTCGGCATCATTTATGGGATGAGTGGGTATGGCCTTGCAAAGGAGTTGGGCATTGATCGGAATGAGGCGGAAAACTACATCTCCCTCTATTTTACGCGGTTGAAACGGGTGAAACAGTATCAGGAGGAGCTAATCGAACGCGCCCGCTCAGAAGGGCTTGTCCGTACCCTGTTTGGAAGGATCCGGCCCGTTCCTGAACTGAAAAGCCGTAATTACCAGCAGAGGGAGTTTGGGATTCGCACCGTCATCAATGCCCCCATTCAGGGGAGTGCGGCAGATATCATCAAGAAGGCCATGATTGCCATCCATACACGGATCAAAACCGAGCGGTTGGAGGCCTCTATGGTTCTTCAGGTCCATGATGAGCTCGTGTTTGAAGTCAGTCAAGATCAGGTGGACCAACTGGAAGGCCTGGTAAGGGACGAGATGGAACATGTCGTTGCCCTTGAGGTCCCCCTGAAGGTGGAGATCCAGGCGGGGAAAAACTGGAGAGAGGCACATTGAGGTTAGGGGAAACCCCTGTTCTATTAAAAATGAGACGGTAGGAGACATGCATGAAGGTAAAGGTGAAGCTTTTTGCCACTTTCCAGAAATACCTTCCAAAAGGGTGCGGTCTGGAGGGAACGGAGATAGATGTCAGGGAAGGAACCACCCTGAAGGATCTCTATGCCCACTTCAATCTACCTGAAAAAACCCCCAAGATTACCCTGGTGGATGGGAAACATCGGAAAGATGACTATGTGGTGCAGGAGGGGGAAACCATCAGCATTTTCCCCCCGATCGCGGGCGGATAACTTTCCGTGGTCAATATCCGATTTCAGGTTTTCTCCAATCTTTCTCTTAGTTGTCGGATTTCCTCTTCCAGTTCTTCGATCCTCTGAATCTGATGGGGCCGAACAGAGTGGGCCGGCAGGCTCGACTCGAGGTCGGCTAACAATTTTTCCTTTTCTTTAAGCTCCTCTTGCAGCTGCTCGGGATCGGAAGATCGTGTATTCATAGCCGCTCCTGACATCCTTGACAGAAATAAAATGCTTTTCCAGCAAACGTGTTACCTCATCCGGGGTTCCAGCTTGGAGTGCATCCTCAACGAGTTGTTTGGCTTCTCTCATGGTGACAGATCGAAGCACCCGCTTCACCTCTGGAATGGAGAGGGATTTCATACTCAGATCCCGGATTCCACACCCCAGTAACAACACGGCATAGATGGGATCTCCGGCAATCTCTCCACATACGGAGCATGGCTTACCGGCCTTCATGCTAACATCCGCCACATGCTTGATAAGCCATAAGATCGCTGGGTTGTAGGGACGATAGAAATCTGCAACCTTTTCATTGTCCCGATCCACAGCCAAGGTGTACTGGACCAGGTCGTTGGTACCGATACTGAAAAAATCCGTCTCTTTGATGAGTTTATCTGAAAGAATCGCAGCGGAGGGCACCTCGATCATCACGCCGCACTTGATATCCTTGTCATACGAGATTCCCCGTAACATCATTTCATGTTTGACTTCCCCAAAGATCTGGTTTACGGCCCGCAATTCCTCAATGCTGGAGATCATGGGGTAAAGCACTCGGACCTTGCCGTACATGCTGGCCCTTAAGATTGCCCTCAGTTGAACCTTGAATACGTCCACCTCTTCCAGAGAGATTCGAATGGAGCGCCAGCCCAAGAATGGGTTGACCTCTCGTTTGATTTTCTGAAAGGGGAGAAACTTATCTCCGCCAAGATCCAGTGTTCGAATGGTTACCTCTTTTCCCTTCAATGCCTCAGCCACTGTCCTGTAAATCCTGAATTGTTCTTCCTCCGTCAGGAGACGCTCACTGAGCAGGAAGGGAAGTTCCGTTCGGAAGAGTCCTACCCCTTCGGCGCCATACTTGATGGCAACCCCTACATCCGGCGCCTTGACGATATTGGAAAAGAGGCGAAAGGGGACGTTGTCCAGCGTAACCGACGGAAGTCTGGATATCTTTTCCAGTTCTTTGCGATACGCTGCATAGTCTTCCTGGATCTTCTTATATTCTTTGACGACAGACGTTTTTGGATTGATGAAAACAAGCCCTAAATTACCGTCCACAATGACCCGATCGTTGGTTCGGACGCGCCTGAGGATGTTCTCAACTCCAACCACGGTTGGGACACCCATGGAGCGCGCCAGGATCGCGGCATGCGATGTCTCCCCTCCAACCTCTGTGACCATCCCCTTGATCTTTTTGGGATCGAAGTGGATGGTATCGGATGGAGTCAGCTCATGCGCAAACACGATACCCCGCTTGTTGAACAGGACCTTTCGTGTATCTAATTGGAGGAGACGGTGGATAACACGTTTCCCAATATCCTCGATATCTTGGCCACGCTCCCGGAGATAATCATCCTCGATATTTTTAAACTTCTCCATGAAGGCCCGGATCCCTCTAAGGATGATAAACTCGGCATTAAGGTTTTCCTCCCTGACCATCCTTGGGACATCTTCCTGGAAAAAGGGGTCATCCACGATCATCAGGTGGCTTTTGATAATTTCTGCCTCTTCCTCTCCGATATCCCTACGAATCCGCTTTTCGCTTTCCATGAGCTGACGCTTGACTTCCTCCAAGGCCTCCCGATATCGGACGATCTCCTGTTCAACCTCACTTGATTTGAGGCGAAAAGGGATGATTTCGGCCAATTCGCTGATATAGATATCAGCCTTGCCAAGGGCAATACCTTCAGAAACGGGGAGCCCCTTGTACATATTCTCTGAAACGGAGGTCTTTTTTTCGTCTTTTTTTAAGCGGTAAGTAGCCATTACATTTTTATAGTTTCGTTAAAATTTCGGGTCCGTTTTTGGTGATTGCTATTGTATGTTCAAAATGTGCTGAACGTTTCCCATCAGCGGTTACCACTGTCCACCCATCTTTGAGTACGCGGACTTCCCATGTTCCTTCATTGATCATAGGTTCAATCGCGAGCGCCATCCCCCTTTCCAACCTTGGTCCCTGATGTGGAGGGCCATAATTCGGTACCTGGGGTTCCTCGTGAAGCTGGCGGCCGATCCCATGACCCACGAAATCTCTGACAACCGAAAATCCTGCTGCTTCTGCATGCGTCTGAACCGCATGGGATATATCATACAAACGGTTTTCTTCAACGGCCTGCTCTATCCCTTTATACAATGATTCTTCCGTGATCTTCATCAGTTTCAAGGCCTTTTTATCTACCTTGCCGACGGCAAAGGTTTTGGCTGCGTCCCCGAAGAAACCGTCTATCACCACACCCAGATCGATTCCGATGATATCCCCCTCTTTCAGGCGTCTGTTTCCCGGGATTCCATGGACCACCTCTTCGTTTATGGAGGCACAGATGGTCGCAGGGTATCCATGGTATCCCTTGAATGCAGGTTTGCCCCCTCTCTTTAGGATAAAGGCCTCTGCCTTGTTATCCAGTTCTTTCGTGGTCACACCGGGGCGGATCATCCCCTCCAGATAGTCCAGGAGTTCCGCAACCATCCGATTAGGCCTTCTCATGCGGGCGATTTCCTCTTCCGATTTGATGATGATCATCTTGATTCCTCTCTCTGGCTCATTTCCAAACTCCTTGGGGCAGGATCGTTTTGTTCTTATTATACAGGGGGTTCTACAACTTCTGGATCTTGGTGACCGCTGCCTCAAAATAGGGGGTGCAGGCCTCAAGGTGGGAAACCACCTTCTTCAGATCTTCTGCCACCTCGTTAAGACCAGCCTCTTTACAGAGTGTGACCCATCTCTTATGTTCCGTGATATGTTCCTGATTATGCTCCAGAAGATGGGGCAAGAGATGTTTTAGTTTCTCAATCTTTTCACTCATTGTTTTTTGTCTCCTCTTTGATTAGTCATGATTTACATCAACTCATGAGACTGATTTTCTCCATCAGGGGTTTTAATCTCACCTTGAACAGGACCCCGTAACGGATTCCTCGGTTGCCTGCCTATTAAATCACGACACGAACTTTTTACGCCTTTACCTTTTTCAATACCGCATAATGTTTCATGAAGTCCAACTCTTCGATCTCGTAACCTTCTATCTCTTTTTCATCCCCGAGGATATCCATAACCATGATTTTCCCGTTTTTTATTGTTACATGGGCCGCATCTTCCATCATAACCTTATCCGGATCTGCAACCCCGTCATACAGGGTAGATAAACACATCTTGTTTCCTCTCCTTTCATTTTATTTATACGCGATTCCCTTCTTTTCTTCAACAAACTGCTGTGCGGAAAAAGCGGCGGCAGCTCCTTCCCCACAAGCTGTTACAACCTGGCGGAGGGCCTTTTTCCGCACATCTCCGCAAGCAAACACCCCTTCCAAGCTCGTCGCCATGTTATTATCCGTCAGGATGTACCCCTTTTCATCCATGTCCACCTTTCCTTTGAGGAACTTGCTGTTGGGTAGTGTTCCAACATAGATAAAGATCCCCTTACAGGGTAAATTCCGGGTTTCACCGGTCTTAAGGTTTTTTAATCTGACCCCTTCAACTTCCTGATCCCCCAGGATTTCCTCCACGATCGTGTTCCATATGAAATCCATTTTCTCATTCTTGAAGGCTCTTCCCTGAATGGCTTTGGTAGCCCGAAGGCGGTCCCGACGATGAACCAGGTGAACCTTTTTGGCGAATTTTGTCAGGAATAGGCCTTCTTCAACCGCAGCATCCCCACCTCCTACGACGACCAGCTCCTCGTTCCTGAAAAAGGCGCCATCGCAGGTGGCACAATAAGAAACCCCTTTTCCTCGCAGGCTTTCTTCTCCCGGGACTCCGAGTTTCGCAACGGTTGCCCCTGAGGCCACAATCACAGCGTGTGCAGTGTACTTTTCTGCTTGCCCCACAACTATAAATCCTTCTTCAATGGGGTCTATGTTGACAATCTCGTCTGTTTTCAACTCCAGACCAAAGCGAAGCGCCTGATCCTTCATGGACATCATCAACTGGGGTCCAGCTATGCCTTCGGGGAAACCTGGATAGTTATCAATCCAGTCGGTGGTTGCTGCCTGTCCGCCCGGCATTAACTTTTCTATCAGGAGGGACTTTAGGTCTCCGCGTGCGGTGTAGAGACCCGCTGTCAATCCGCCTGGTCCACCCCCGATAATCACGACATCATATTCCATTTATGATCCTCCTCGTCCACACATAATTTCCACTCTTAGAATATAAGTTTGAATGACCAAACAATCAAGGGGGATGTCTGTTTTGTTTGCTCCTGATTCCTCAAAGGATTTCTAACCGTTTGAAGAGATGTAAGGCATTTTCCCGGCAGATTCCGCGAACAATTTCCTCATTCTCTAAAACGCTGGTGGCCTGTTGGTAGTAACGTTGCGGGCGTAATAACGGAAAATCGGATCCCATCAGGATTCGCTCAAAACCGATTACCTCTCCGGCGATTTTGAATATCTCTGGCTGGTAAAGGTAGGGAGAAGCGGCGGTGTCATAATAGACATGGTTGAAAAGCGCCTTGATCTCCTTCATCAGTTCATAAAAGAGGATTCCCCCTCCCCAGTGTGCCAGGATAATCACGTTTTCTGGGAAATTTTTTACAAGGAGCTCGATCTCCTTGAGCCCTTTCATGCTCTTTCCTGGGTAAATGTGACCGATCGGTTCGTTGGTGTGAATCAGGAACGGAAGCCTGGCATCTCTTAGAGTCTCCATGATAGGACGAAGGTGATCAATGACTTCTTCATCGATTATGCGATCGTAAAAGGCAATTTCTCCAACCCCTTTAGCGCCCCTCTCGATGCACCGAATGGTTTCCTCAGGGGCTCCTGGAGCCAGGGGATTTAAGCAGGCGAAGGGGATCAGGCGGTCTGGGAACTCTTTAGCTGCATCCAGGATGTAGTCATTGTGATTTTGATTGATACCCTGATCTTTCCAAGGGAATCCGAAGACGACTGATCGGGCTACTTCCTGGTCGTTCATGGCCTCGATCGTCTCCTTTGCTGTCACCATTCTTGCCTTCTCGTTTCCGTAAATTTCCTTGAACACCTTGTCTCTTTTTACATACTCCCACCGATTTGCCTGAACCCAGTCTGGGAAGAGGTGCGTATGGATATCTATCATCCAGGGCGTGCTCATGACATCTTTCCTTTTGTAAACCCATACCATCCTATCTTTTCTCCAAGGGCCCGGTAGTCGCGGACTCCTGGGCAGTAGGCGATGGGTGTAAAATGCTCCAGAGTAATCTTTCCTTTTTCGTCTAAGATGGTTTCATCGTGATGGACAGCGAGGATTCTGCCAACAAACAGGGTGTGGCTACCAAGATCAAGGGAATTCATCACTCGACATTCCAGGTTAATGGGGCATTGTCGAATGATGGGAGGGGTTATCTTGGAAGCCTTCTGTGCCTCTAAGCCTGTTAAGGCAAATTTATCTGTATCTTTCCCTGAGACTACACCGCAGACATCTACTGCACGAATCATATCGCGATGGGGAATGTTAACACAAAATTCCCAGGTTTCCCTCAAAAGCCGGTAACTGTGTCGCTCAGGTTTGATGTTAATGCCTATCAGGGGTGGGTCGGAATTTAGGATCCCTACCCATGCAAGGGTAATGATATTGGGGGGTGTTTCTCGTCCCTGGGTTGTTACCATGACCACTGGGGTTGGAATCAGGTCTGTCGAGGGGGGTTGGATTCTCTTCATAATGGTGCTCCTTATGCTATTTCAAAAATATTGGTATCTCCTTTGCCTTCCCGGAGAATGACCGGGGTCTCGCCTGTTAAATCCACAACCGTGGAATGCTCCGCCACGATTCTTCCACCATCAATGATATAGGTTAGCTGATGTCCATAGATTTCTCGGATGGAGTCTGCATCTTCAAAAAGCCGGTCTTCATCCCGGGTAATACTTGTATTGATGATCGGATGCCCGAGATTTTTAATGATCTCAAGGCAAACATTATTATCCGGCACTCGGATGCCCACTGTTTTTTGCTTCGTCATAACTGTTTTGGGGACAAGTTTTGTGGCTTGGAGAATAAATGTATAGGGGCCTGGCAGAAGCCGTTTCATGATCTTGTAGGCATAGTCTTGAACATAGGCATAGTTGCTGATGTCACTCAGGTCAGAGCAGATGAAGCTTAAGGGCTTGTTGCGTTGTTTCCCCTTGATTCGGTAAACCTTGTCAATTGCTCCTTTGTTGAAAAGATCACATCCGATCCCGTAAACGGTATCCGTAGGATAGGCGATGATTTCTCCAGCCTTCAAGGCTTCCACCACTTTGTTTATCAATCTCCCTTGTGGGTTATCCGGGTTAATCTTTAGGATCTGCATGGGTACTCCTTTTTGGCACGGTTATTGTTTTTGGTTCAGGAACGATAATCGGCATTAATCTTGACGTATTCAGCGGAAAGATCCGATGTAATGATGCGATAAGAACTCGATCCCTGGCGCAGAATTATGCGAACCGTGTAGTCATGCCTTTTCATAACATCGGCTGCCCTTTGCTCCGCTAACTTCCCTGTTCCATGGCCCTTAGAGGCCAGGGTTACATCATCAAAAAGGATATCTATGTCTTCTGGATTAATTTCGGCACCGGCATACCCGATGGCCGCCATTATTCGGCCCCAGTTGGGATCTTCTCCGTAAAAGGCCGTTTTTACAAGGGGGGAGTTCCCCACACTTTCAGCGATCCTTCGGGCCTCTTCCTCGGTTTTTGCCGTTTCCACTACGATGGTGACCACCTTTGTGACGCCCTCCCCATTGTCGACAATTTTCCATGCGAGGGAACGCATGATTTTTTCAAGGGTATACGAGATAGCCCCCTTGAGCCTGTTTTCCGGGGTACCCTCGTGCGCGGCCCCGTTGTCGAGAACCAAAACCGTGTCATTGGTGCTCTGATCACCATCAACCTTTATCCTGTTGAAGCTGTTCATAACAGCCTGGTGGGTTATGGGATGAAGAGCTGAAAGAGGCATACCGGCATTCGTAAAGAAGAAACCCAGCATGGTGGCCATGGAAGGGGAGATCATTCCCGCTCCTTTAACCACCCCAGCAACCCAAATCTCAGGATAGCCTTGAACGGGGATAATCTCCCATTTGGGATACCTGTCCGTGGTCATGATGGCCTGGGCGACATCTGCAAGGGATGATTGTCCCAGATTCCTTACCAGTGTGGGAAGAGCGGACTTCATCCTTTTTAGGGGTAAAGGGTGTCCGATGACCCCCGTGGAGGCCATGATCACCTGATTCTCAGGGACACCTAAGAGATGAGCAGCTTCCCTGCACAAGAGTTGTGCATCCCGTACCCCCCGCTCCCCAGTACAGGCATTGGCATTCCCACTATTGACTAAGATTACAGAAAGAGGAACCCCCTTCCTCAACCGTTCCATCCCTATCTGGACCGGCGCAGCTTTCACCCGATTGCGGGTGAACGTCCCGGACCACCGAGCTGGAGGATCAGACACTATTAACGCCATGTCGGGATGTTCCCTTTGTCTTATCCCGGCGCATGTCACAGAAAAATGGAAGCCGGGGGTTTCAAGGCCCATGGCCTAAAGCCCTCGTCCACAGCACTTCTTGTATTTTTTTCCGCTACCGCAGGGGCAAGGATCGTTTCTACCGATCTTTTTTCCTGGGCGGCGATACGTCTTGGGCTTGTCAGACCCCCCGGCGGCTTCTGGTGGTGGGACGAATGCCTCGGCTTGGGCCATAGGTCGTTGTGTCATTTGCCCCCGTCCCAGCGTTATGGCACTTTCATTCGACATGGGAAGGTAAGTTAAATCCTCCATAACCTCTTCCCGCTCAATCTCCACCGCAAAGAGTTTTTCAATGGCGTCTTGCTTGATGCGAAAGATCATCTCCTCAAACATGTCGAAAGCCTCTCGCTGGTAAACCCTCAGGGGATCCTGCTGACCATAGCCCTGCAACCCAATTCCTTCACGTAACTGGTCGATGTTCAGGAGATGGTCCTTCCAGTTCATGTCGATCGATTGGAGAAGGATCATCTTTTCCAAGAATCGCATGATCTCTTCCCCGTATTCACGTTCCTTCGAGGCATAGAACTGGTCTATCCTCTCTTCAGCGATTTCCTCCAGGGAATCCAGCGTGGCGTGTTCCTTTTCATCTTCCGAGAAATCTATCTTTATGTGAAATTGCCGGTAGAGGTTGTCCAGGAGGCCCTTCCAGTCCCATTCGTCCGGATACTTTTTTTCTTCTACAAAAGGTGAAATGATTTCCGGGATGATTTCGTCTACCATATTCATGATTTCATCCCGTAGATTTTCAGATGATAACACCTCCCTACGCCATCCATAAATAACTTCCCGCTGCTTATTCATCACGTCGTCGTATTCAAGGAGTTGCTTTCTTATGTCAAAATTTTGTGCCTCCACGCGTTTCTGAGCATTTTCGATGGCCTTGGTGATGAATTTGTGTTCGATGGGTTCTCCTTCCTCAATCCCCAGTTTATCCATCACGCTGGAGATACGTTCCGATCCAAATATCCTGAGGAGATCGTCTTCCAGAGAGAGATAAAAGCGGGAGGATCCCGGGTCACCCTGGCGGCCGGCCCTGCCCCGCAACTGGTTATCAATCCTACGGCTTTCATGCCGTTCTGTCCCGATGATATGAAGGCCTCCGAGGCTTACGACCTCCTCGTGCTCTTTCTCGGCCTTCCTTTTCGCTTCTTTGAAGATCTTCTCCTTTTCTCTTTCATCCATGTCTGGTTTAATCTTTTTCTTAGCAATCATCTTGTAATTACCACCCAGCACGATATCTGTTCCTCGCCCTGCCATGTTGGTCGAGATTGTTACGGCCTTTTTTCGCCCGGCTTGAGCTATGATTTCGGCTTCCCGTTCATGATGCTTGGCATTCAATACATTATGAGGGATTCCCCTTTTCTTCAGCATAGAGCTTATCCTTTCCGATTTTTCAATCGAGATGGTTCCAACCAGAACGGGCTGGCCG
Source organism: bacterium (assembly GCA_027004185.1). Classification (GTDB taxonomy): domain Bacteria; phylum Desulfobacterota; class S145-22; order S145-22; family S145-22; genus S145-22. The sequence continues at coordinate 26,419 of JALTIG010000229.1, forward strand.
AGTTGATAGCAGCTCGCAATCTCTTCTACGACGGCCCGAAATTTCTCCTTTTCGGTCTTATAGATGACGTCTTGATAATCCTTACGGATCATCGGCATATTCGTGGGGATGACTATCACATCCAAGTCATAGATCTTTTTGAATTCAACGGCTTCGGTATCCGCGGTTCCTGTCATGCCCGCCAGTTTTTTGTACATGCGGAAGTAATTCTGAAATGAGATGGTGGCAAGGGTTTGGTTTTCATTTTCAATCTTGACCTTTTCCTTGGCTTCCAGGGCCTGATGCAATCCATCGCTGTAACGCCTCCCCGGCATAAGGCGTCCCGTAAAGTCGTCTACGATGATGACCTCTCCGTTTTTGACAACGTAGTCCACGTCCCGTTTGAACAAGGTATGGGCCTTTAAGGCTTGGTTGACATGGTGAAGTGTGTCGATGTGCCTGGGATCATAGAGATTGTCGATTTTCAGCAATCGTTCAACCTTTAATACCCCTTCCTCCGTCAAAACGGAGGTGTTGGACTTCTCATCGATGGTGTAATCGATATCCTTCTTTAGAAACGGGATAATCCGGTCGATGGTATAATATTTTTCAGTGGATTCTTCGGCTGGCCCTGAAATAATCAGGGGGGTTCGTGCCTCGTCGATTAGAATGCTGTCAACCTCATCGATTATGGCATAATTTAGCTCCCGCTGCACGAATTCCTCAAAGTCAAACTTCATGTTGTCACGGAGATAGTCAAATCCAAACTCATTGTTTGTTCCATAAGTGATGTCAGCACCGTAGGCCTTTTTCCGTTCTGAGTCCGACAGTTCGTTTGTCACCACTCCCACGGAGAAACCAAGAAACTTGTATATTGCCCCCATCCATTCGGAGTCGCGTTTTGCTAGGTAGTCATTGACTGTCACCACGTGCACACCTTGACCCGTGAGGGCGTTGAGGCACACGGGGAGGGTGGCCACGAGGGTTTTCCCTTCGCCGGTTTTCATTTCGGCAATCTTTCCCTCGTGCAAGACCACGCCGCCGATCAGTTGGACATCGAAGTGTCGTTCCCCAAGCACCCTCCATGCGGTTTCGCGAACCAGGGCGAAGACCTCTGGCAGAATATCGTCGAGGGACTCCCCGTTTTCTACCCGCTGGCGATATTCCCGCATCTTTCTCTTTAACTCCTCATCCTTTAAAGGACGCACCTGTGGTTCCAGTGCATTGATCCGATCGATTACCGAGGAAATGCGTTTGAGCTCCCGATCGTTTTTACTACCAACAACCTTTAAGAGTAAATTTGAAAACATGATTCTTCATCACCTGCTTTTATATATATTTTGCAGGATGGATAAATTTATCCAGTCCTGAGTATTTGTTCCCTATGCCCTATTAATTAGATTGTATCCTTAAAAGGAGATTAATTCAATATATAGCGCCTGGGGTTGACGGGCACCCCGTTTAGACGGACTTCGTAGTGAAGATGGGGGCCTGTCGAGCGCCCTGTATTGCCGATCTCTCCGATCTTTTCCCCTCTTTTAACGTGCTGGCCAACTTTTACAAGAATCTTTGACAGGTGGCCATAGCGGGTTGTTATGCCGTGACCGTGACTGATGATGATAAGATTTCCAAAACCTCCTTTTCTTCCCGTAAAGACAACGAGCCCATTTGCCGGGGCGATCACGGGTGTTCCGACCCGATTTGCAATATCAAGACCTTCATGAAATTGCTTGTGCCCCGTAAAGGGTGAAATCCGATATCCGAAGCCAGAAGTTTCGTATCCATAGGCCGGCCGGATAGATGGTGTAGAATCCAGGAGGTTCTTCCGACTTATCAGTTGTTCATGCAATTCTTTTAGGCTTTTCTGTTCAAATTTAGAAAGCCTTTCGAGGCGAAATAGGTCGTAGTGGAGTTGACGAATCTGTTCTGACTCTTCAGGGGAAAGGGTAGAAACATTGGAATCAGAAGGGACAAGATCCTCCGAAATCCCCCCAACACCCCACATATTCCCCCCATTTTGATCCAGGGGTTTCAGATTGGCGATTACACGTAATTTCTCATCCAGTTTTCTTACCTTAGCCACCTCGGCCTGGGCTTGGTGTACCTCCTTTTCGAGTTTCGTTATTTGAGTTTTGTATACCTCTGTACAATGAACGATCTTATTGTATCTTAATTCATGAGAGGTATAATTCCATATGATATATCCGGAGAGAGCCAGAAAGGATGGTATCAATATGGAGAAGAGGCCGATCACAAACCTTGGTATTTTAAAACGGCGGATTTTTGATTTCTTTGGGTTTCCAGGAAATACTACAATTTCATAATACTTTGCCACCCTACCTCCCTCCGTATTATTTAATTTTGTAGCAGATAAGGCATTCTTTGTCAAGGTTGGAAACACACATTTTTTGACGCAGGACGCAAACATAGTTATAATACATGTTAAAGGGGGTATTAATATGGACTGGAAACTCTTTTCCGTGACTTTTGGGACCATCTTTTTAGCGGAAATGGGGGACAAAACCCAGTTGGCCACGATCGCACTGACAGGAGAATCGAGGAAGCTGGTTACAGTTTTTCTCGGTGCGGCCAGTGCGCTTGTCATCACTTCACTGATGGGTGTTCTCGCAGGAGGGATTATTTCCCGTTATGTTCCAGAGGTGATTGTTCAAAAGGTTGCTGCCCTCTTTTTTATTGTGACAGGGGTGCTCTTTTTGTTTGGGAAGGCCTAATGGGGTAATCAGTAGAAAAAAAATAAGGAGGGATGTTCAATGAAGGTTAAGATTGATTCTTCCTCCCTTGAACTTGTTCAGGGGGATATTACGCAACAGGAGACAGAGGCTATCGCCAATGCGGCCAATTCCAGACTCGCAGGTGGAGGAGGTGTGGATGGCGCTATCCATCGGGCTGGAGGCCCCGCCATCATGGAAGAGTGTCGCAAGATTGGGGGATGCCCTACGGGACATGCTGTTTTGACCACTGGTGGTAACCTCAAGGCCAAGTATGTTATCCACGCTGTAGGCCCAATCTACCGCGGTGGAAATAAGGGAGAGGCAGAACTTCTGAAAAGTGCGTATCTTTCCTGCCTTAAGATTGCTTCTGAAAGAGGCATAAAAAGTATTGCCTTTCCTTCCATAAGTACCGGTGTCTATGGCTATCCTATTGATGAGGCATCTCGTATCGCCTTAACCACATGCTGGGATTATCTTATGGAACATCAAGAGATCGAGCTGATCCGCTTTGTACTTTTTGGAGAGGCAAATTACCGTGCCTATGAAAAGACCCTCAAGGCGCTTGAGCAGGAGCGGAGATGATAGATATATCCCTGGAACCGGTGGACGAGGTCCGCTGGCGTATCCCGAAAACAGGTGGGATGCGTGTGGAGGGGATTGTCTATGCCGATCGGGAGCTCATTAAGACGCTCAAGACGGATGGAAGCCTCAGGCAGGTAGTCAATGTTGCACATCTGCCAGGTATTGTTAAGGCCTCCCTCGCCATGCCGGATATTCATCAGGGTTATGGGTTCCCCATTGGAGGCGTCGCGGCCATGGAGATTGAGGGGGGGGTTATTTCACCGGGCGGTGTTGGTTATGACATCAACTGTGGATGCCGGGTCGTGCGCAGCAACCTGAAGGCTTCGGATTTGGCGAATGAATTGGATTTTCTTTTGAGTGAACTTTATCGGACGGTACCCTGTGGGGTAGGGGGAACAGGACGGTTTCATCTTTCCACAAAAGAGGTCCGCCAGGTCATGAGGGCGGGCGCCCATTGGGCCATTGAAAAGGGTCTGGGGGATTGGGAGGACCTTGAATTTACGGAAGATTCCGGTGTCATGGATGCTGCGGACCCCTCGGTTATCAGTGACTATGCGATTAAACGGGGGCAAGATCAGTTGGGAACCTTGGGCTCAGGAAATCATTTTCTTGAGCTCAGCAGAGTGGAAGCTATCTTCGACGCAGAGACAGCGGAACACTTTGGTCTTTTCGAGGGTCAGCTCCTGATTTTCATCCACTCGGGATCTCGAGGGTTGGGTTATCAGATCTGCGATGATTTCCTTCACGAGATGGTTCAGCTCCAGAGCAAACTATCCTTTACCTTGCCCGATCGGCAACTGGCGTGTGCCCCCATCTCCTCAGAGATGGGGAGGCGTTACTTTTCTGCCATGGCCTGTGCTGCCAATTATGCCTGGGCGAACCGCGAGATCCTGATGACACTTGCGATCCGGGCATTTGAGGAAACCTTACACCTGAGCCCGAGAGAGCATGGATTCAGGCTTCTTTATGATGTGTGTCACAATATTGCCAAGATGGAAACCCACAAGGTTAATGGAAAACCACGAAAGGTATGTGTACACCGAAAAGGTGCAACTCGGGCCTTTCCGGCAGGTCATCCTTCTCTCCCCGAAGCTTTTAAGGCGATTGGCCAACCGGTCCTTATCCCTGGTGATATGGGAACAGCATCGTACATCCTTGTGGCGCAATCAGGGGCGATGGAAGAAACCTTTGGAAGCACGTGTCACGGGGCTGGTCGTTTGATGTCCCGTTCCCAGGCTATCAAACACCTGAACCGGCAGAAGATCATGAATTTTCTTGCGTCTCAAGGAATTGCCATCCGCGCCAAGGGAAAGAAGACCCTGCTGGAAGAGGCACCAGACGCCTATAAGGATATCGATCGGGTGGTATCCGTCGTTGAGAAGGCCGGCATATCTTCCCGTGTAGCCCGTCTGGTTCCCGTAGGGGTGATTAAAGGATAACCCTTTCCCCTTATAGATCTTGTCTTCCACATACATAATTTCTTCATAATTCCCTGTTGAGCCCCCTTTTACAGATAGACCCCTAACGTCTTTTCGAATATTTCCGGATTCTCTTTAACGGTTCGTTGAGTTCCATGATGGGTAATTCTCCCCTTCACCATAAAATAGAGGTGTTCTGCCAGGGCCACGGTAAATGGAACCTTTTCTTCTACCAACAGAACGGACACCCCTGACTCGTGGATTTGAGAAATAGTTTCGCGCAGTTTTTCGACAAACAAGGGCATCAATCCGGTAGTAGGTTCATCCAAAAGTAAAAGTTTCGGATGGGTTAACAACGCGCGGGCGATCGCTACAGCCTGTTGTTCCCCTCCACTTAGTGTTCCCGCCTTCTGATCCAGCCGATTTTTCAAAAAGGGAAAAAGGGTTAGTATTTCATCAAGTCCTTCCGTATCAAACCCATTCCACATCCCCGTTTTAAGGTTTTCCATGACGGTCATTACAGGGAAGAGCCCCCGTCCTTGAGGAACATACCCAATCCCCATTCGTGCAATCCTGTAAGCCGGAAGCCTGGTTATCTCATTATCCTGAAAGAAGATTCTCCCTCTCTTTGCTTTCACCAGGCCAAGGATTGTTTTGAGGGTCGTGGTCTTCCCGGCCCCGTTTCGGCCCAACAAGCCAACGGTCTCATTCTCACCCACGGTAAGAGAAACCCCTTGGAGGATGTAACTTCGATCATAATAGGTATGGATATCCTCAACCTTCAGAAGTTCCATGCCTCTTCTCCAAGATAGACGCGGCGAACCTCTGCATTTTTACTGATTTCTTCTGGTGTTCCTTCCGTCAGAACCCTTCCTTGATTCAGCACGGTCAATCTTTCACATAGCCTGACTACAAATTCGATACTGTGTTCAATCAAAACAACTGTTATAGATTCCGAAAGCTTCTGAATTAGCTTGAGGATCATTTCAGTTTCCTGCGGGCTGACCCCTTGAGTGGGTTCATCGAGAGAAGAAGGAGTGCAGGATTGGTGCTAAGGGCCAAAGCGATCTCCAAAACCTTTTGATCCCCATAGGAGAGATTGGCTGCCTGATGGTTTAGCTTGTCTTGAAGCCCCACCATCGTGGCAATTTCGAAAACCCTCTCCCTTTCTCTCTGCATGGATTCGATTCGCTTCAGGGGATGCCATGGGATCGGGTTACCAGCATTTACCCCAACCCAAATACTTTCAAAAACAGACATACCAGGAAAAATAAGGGTCATCTGAAACGTTCGTCCAAGTCCCAACTTGCAGATTCTCTGAGGGGGTAATCCCGTAATATCCTGCTCCCGAAAATAGACCTTGCCCGATGTTGGTTTTATCTCCCCCGTAGTGACATTGAAAAGGGTTGTTTTCCCTGCACCGTTCGGTCCGATGATGCCACGAATCTCCCCTTCCTGCACCGTAATTGAAACATCCTTCAGAGCTACCAACCCCCCGAAACGATGCGTAACCTCCTCAATCTTCAGCAGCGGCTCGGATATACTCATAGGGATTCCTTATCGAGATGCCTCTCCATATATCCCATAATACCCTTTTTGGAGACCCGTAGGATGATTAGGATCAATATACCAAATAGGATAAGGTAGTGGGTCCACCATGCACTTACATAATACTGGAAGAGAGAAAGGAGAAGTACACCGATGCAAGGGCCAATCAGGGTTCCGAGTCCCCCAACCAGGCACCAGACGATAGGGACAATGGACCAGTAAAGGCCAAAAAAATCCGTTGTTGTGTATCTAAGCGTCAAGGCGTACAATCCACCGCTCAAAGCCGTGAAAACAGCCGAAATGATAAAGGCCATCAGTTTGTAAGAGAAGATAGGATACCCGAGAAAACGGGCCCGTTTTTCATTTTCTCGAATGGAAATGAAAACCTTCCCAAGGGGCGCATGGACCATCCGCCTCAGAAACATGTAGCTCAGCACAAGGAAAAAGAGCACAAAAAAGTAATTTGCAACCGGATTATACAGAGAAATTTGGAATGTCCCCAGTGACATCCTCGGCAGGTTGACCGTCAGGCCATCATTCCCCCCCGTCAGCCAAGACATATCCAGTGCAAGCAGTTGAAAGATGGCTGAAAAGAGAGCTGTTACAATCACAAAGTATGCCTCCGTGAGGTGCACACTCAAGACGCCTGTAAGAACAGATGCCAGTGCCCCTGCAACTACGGCGATTCCCAGCGACGCCAAGATCCCCATTTTTAGGATGCTCAAGGATAATACAAAGCCATAGGCCCCCACTCCGAAAAAAACAGAATGGCCAAGACTACACTGATTCGTATATCCCAGGCTCACATCATATCCCATGGCAAAGATGCTGAAAACCATCATCTGGATGAAAAGGGACTGAACCCCTCTCGGAAGGATCAGCCCCAGTCCAATCAAAATCCCCAAAAAGCAAAAATGAAAATATGTTCTTTTGCCTATCCTTTTCGTCCGATTCAACGTTTTGTCGCCCCAAAAAGCCCCTCAGGCCGAAAGATTAGAACAATCACCATGACAATAAAGATTGCTGTCTTCGCCTGCGTTGGGGTTAATACAAATGCCAGCATGCCTTCAATAGAGCAGATAACCAAAGCCGCAATCAGTGTCCCTTTTAAGCTGCCCAGTCCTCCAATAATGACTACAATAAAGGAAAGCAAGATCACATCATTCCCCATGAGGTATGAAACCTGCGTGATGGGCGCTGCCAGGACGCCTCCCACAGAGGCGAGAACCGCGCCAAGTGCAAATGTTCCCATGAGCACCCGATTGACATTGATGCCCATGGCCTGTGCCATGTCGGCATCCTGCATGGAAGCCCGTACAAGGATTCCAAGAGAGGTTCTGTAAAGAAAAAACCAGAGAGCTACAAGAATAAGCCCGGAGATGAATGCAATAACAAGCCGATAAACAGGATAATGAACCCCCAAGAGGTTGAAACCGGCCGCGATTGGTGAAGTGATCTTTTTGGGGATCCCACCGTAGGTAGCCAAGGCAATCTGTTGAATGATAAAAGACAGCCCGATGGTAGCTATCATTGTGAGGGAAGGATTGCCTTCAAAGGGACGAAGGACGAAGCGTTCCGTTGGGACAGCCGCCACTGCCACAATCAGGGGCACCACAGCCAGGGAAACCCAAAAATTTCCGAAATGGGAGAAGATTGTGAAAGCGAGTACAGCGCCAACCATATAGAAATCCCCGTGGGCCATGTTGACAATCCCCATCACCCCGAAGATAAGGGATAAGCCAAGGGAAATCAGCGCGATAATCATTCCCCAGATAAGACCATTGATGCATAGAAATAGAATGGTAGACAGCCATTCAGGCACTATTTTCCCTCTCGTCTTTTTGTGTAAGAAAAGGAGCGGGAGACCATTTTCTCCCGCTCCCTAAAGAAATCTTAAAAGGGTTCCTTTGTACGATCCACTTCAGGCGTAAACTCAACCTCTTTGGCAGGGATACGTGCTACGACCCTCAAGGTGCCATGGTAAACCTGCTCCACATATAATCCTGTAATCGTCAGGTGGTCTTTTGCTCGGATCCTCATATTCCCTTGAGGAAATTCAACGCTTTCCTTACACTTCATGCCTTCCAGGGCCTTAATGACCTTTGGTGTGTCCTTACGGCTCTTCCAGCCGGTTTTTTCGATGGCCCTTTTCAGGGCAAAGAGAGGTTCCCATACCGCCCAGTCATAGGCCAGGACAAAACGCTTCCCTGTTCCGATTTCCACGCCGTTTTTATCAACACCAATAATCTTTCGATAGATGCGATTGGCCTTGGTATTGAGCCCCGCAAGGGTAGTCGGATAGGGCGTGATACAGTATAGTCCCTCCGCCGGTTTGCCCAGTTTTTTGGGGTCATGACCGGACAAGACATATACCGCGCCAAGTTTCTTGATATGGGGTCGGATCGCATAAAGGTCACGAATAAACGATAGGAAGTCTGATCCAAAATTGGCGAAGAAAACTGCATCCGCTTCTTTCGGGATTTTCCCCTTCAAATAGGGCAGAAAATCGCTGGTCATCATGGGTACGCGAATGGATTTTAGGACTTTTCCCCCGTTCTTTGTGACATATTTTTTGAACTCCTTTTCGTTCGAGATGCCCCACGAATAGTTCACCACGACCGTCACCCATTTCTTGCCAATGTGCTCCACAGCGTACTTTGCCGCACCTTTACATTCCTCGCGAACACAGGTAGGGCTCTGAAATACATACCGATTCCCCTTCGTTGTAGAGATCTCTGTCGCGCCCGCGCAGGGGAAATAGACCGTTTTCAATTCCCTCGCGATTGGGCAGCAAGCAATAGCAATCCCGGAGCTATTGGAATCGAAGATAAAATCCACGCCATAGGTATTAACCAGCTTCCTAAACTTAAGTGTCGCGACTGATGCCTTGCTCTCCGTGTCTTCCACAATAAGCTTAACCGGCCGCCCTGCAATCCCTCCTTCCTTATTTATCTTAGCAACCGCTGCCCTCAGCACCTTTTCATGGGAATATCCATAAGCAGCCAAGACGCCGGTCTTATCTGCAATCATTCCGATCTTGATAGGATTTTCCCCTGCTGCGTTGACCTGAGTACCCGGAATGGCCCCAATGGTGCAGACCACAAGGATCAGTAAAAGAATAAACCACCCATTTCTTTTCATACATATCCCTCCTTTGAGTTATCATTAGTTAGGAAAACACCTGTGAGGCATCACCTCCTTAACCTTTATTTAATATTTTAAATAAATTTAAATCTCTGTCAAGACTTATGCTGCGAGAAAAAAATAATCGTGGAAGTATCCCTTTGCCACGTCTCGGAACGCTTACAAGTTGAAAATGGTTTATGAGGTAGTTTAACAAGCCAAACTTTTTTAGTAATTAGATAGGTGGGTGGTTTATAAAGCTGATAAGTTGCCATTATTAGGTATATGAAAGAACGCTTTACTTTCCTGTTGTCATATTGTTTATCAAAAGGTCCTTAAACAAAGGGATTTTGTGTATGCACGGAAAAAGGCGGAGATTACCCCACCTTTTTCCGGATCGGTTGTATAAAAGTTCCGCTACTTAACCTCTTCAAAATCCGCATCTACCACGTCATCATCACCCCCTGATGTCCCTGAGCTGCCACCGCGGCTTGCCCCAGCGGCCCCAGCGCTGCTCCCGGCTGTAGTTCCCTGCTGGCCTGCCTGTTGCTGCTGAGATGCCTTCGCGTACATTGCCTCTGCAAGTTTATGCGACGCGTTACTCAATTCCTGGGTTGCAGACTTGATCTCCTCTGCATTATCGGATTCCATTGCCTTTTTGGCCCTTTCAATAGCAGATTCAAGATTGGATTTGGAGGCCTCATCGAGAGAGTCCTTGTTTTCATTGAGCGTTTTTTCGGTTGTATAGATCAGGCTGTCTAGCTGGTTCCTAGCCTCTATCAGCTCCTTCTTCTTCCTGTCTTCTTCGGCATGCATCTCGGCATCCCGGATCATCCTTTCGACTTCTTCCTTAGAAAGCCCGCTGGAAGCCGTGATCTTGATGGATTGCTCTTTTCCTGTTGCCAGGTCTTTTGCTGATACGTGGACAATGCCATTGGCATCGATATCGAAGGTTACCTCGATCTGGGGTACCCCACGCGGTGCAGGTGGAATTCCGACCAGCTCGAAACGCCCCAACGTCTTGTTGTCCCTGGCCATCTCACGTTCGCCCTGGAGCACGTGAATTGTCACAGCTGTCTGGTTGTCCGCCGCCGTGGAAAAAATCTGGCTTTTGCGCGTTGGGATGGTCGTGTTTTTCTCGATCAGCTTGGTCATAACACCACCCAGCGTCTCGATCCCGAGAGAGAGGGGGGTTACGTCAAGAAGCAGAACATCCTTAACATCCCCTGTCAACACACCAGCTTGAATGGCAGCACCGATGGCAACCACTTCATCCGGGTTCACACTCTTGTTGGGTTCTCTCCCGAAGATCTCCTTGACCTTCTGTTGAACCCTCGGCATCCGGGTCATTCCGCCGACCAGG